>NZ_CP010429.1:5431875-5780000 GCF_000974425.1 Spirosoma radiotolerans | reverse complement strand
AATACAATCAGAAGACCGATAGCGCAGAGTACCGTGAGGGAAAGGTGAAAAGTACGGGGAGTACCCGGGTGAAATAGAACCTGAAACCAGGCGCTTACAAGCGGTTGGAGCTGGCAGTGTCCAGTGACAGCGTGCCTTTTGCATAATGAGCCTACGAGTAACCGTCACTGGCGAGGTTAAGTACGTGGACGTACGGATCCGAAGCGAAAGCGAGTCTGAACAGGGCGCTTAGTCAGTGGGGGTTGACGCGAAACTTGGTGATCTATCCCTGGCCAGGCTGAAGGGGTGGTAACACACCGTGGAGGGCCGAACCGATAAGCGTTGAAAAGCTTCCGGATGAGCTGGGGATAGGGGTGAAAGGCCAATCAAACTGAGAAATAGCTCGTACTCTCCGAAATGTTTTTAGGAACAGCGTTACGTGTTACTGTCTGTGAGGTAGAGCGACCAACAGGATGCGGGGGAGTCACATCCTACCAACTTCTGATGAACTCCGAATGCGCAGAGAGGTGCGTGGCAGTGAGGGGCAGGGTGCTAAGGTCCTGCTCCGAGAGGGGAACAACCCAGACCATCATCTAAGGTCCCCAAGTGTGTGCTAAGTTGAACAAAGGCGGTCCGGCTGCTGAGACAGCCAGGAGGTTAGCTTGGAAGCAGCTATTCCTTTAAAGAGTGCGTAACAGCTCACTGGTCGAGCGGGGCGGGCGTCGATAATAAACGGGCATCAAGCACATCACCGAAGATATGGACATACGCAAGAGCGTATTGTGGTAGGAGAGCATTCCATGGGGGGTGAAGTTGTCGCGTGAGCGATGGTGGACCGCATGGAAAAGCAAATGTAGGCATAAGTAACGAGAATGAGGATGAGAACTCCTCACACCGAAAAGCTAAGGTTTCCTCCGCGATGGCAGTCATCGGAGGGTTAGTCGGGGTCTAAGGAGCAGGCGAAGGCCGGGCTTTGAGGGGGAAGTGGTTAATATTCCACTACTATCTACGCAGGAGAGGCCATGACGGAGTGCCGGAGAGTTTACGTCCTGACGGAATAGGGCGTTGAGATGAGGCTTCGGCTGAGTCGAAGACTTGAAGGGGCTTCCAAGAAAAGTGGCTGATCGTTAAGCGTGTGGATACCCGTACCGTAAACCGACACAGGTAGCTGGGAAGAATATTCTAAGGTGCGCGAAAGAATCATGGTTAAGGAACTCGGCAAAATTACCCTGTAACTTCGGGATAAGGGGGGCCTACTCAGCGATGGGAGGCTGCAGAGAAGACGCCCAGGCGACTGTTTACCAAAAACACAGGACTCTGCCAAAATGAAAGTTGACGCATAGGGTCTGACACCTGCCCGGTGCTGGAAGGTTAAGGGGGGAGCTTAGTCGCAAGGCGAAGGTTTGAACTGAAGCCCCAGTAAACGGCGGCCGTAACTATAACGGTCCTAAGGTAGCGAAATTCCTTGTCGGGTAAGTTCCGACCTGCACGAATGGTGTAACGATCTGGGCACTGTCTCAACCATGAGTTCGGTGAAATTGTAGTAGCGGTGAAGATGCCGCTTACCCGCCACGGGACGGAAAGACCCCGTGCACCTTTACTACAGCTTAACATTGAATGCCGGTCAGTCATGTGTAGGATAGGCGGGAGGAGTTGAAGGGGTGTCGCCAGGCATCCTGGATCCAACCTTGAAATACCGCCCTTGGCTTACTGGCGTTCTAACCCTGTGATGGGGGACGTTGTTTGGTGGGTAGTTTGACTGGGGTGGTCACCTCCGAAAGGGTAACGGAGGTTTCCCAAGGTTGGCTCATACCGGACGGTAATCGGTAGGGGAGTGCAATAGCAGAAGCCAGCTTGACAGTGAGGCCCACAAGCCGATCTGGGACGAAAGTCGGGTATAGTGATCCGGTGGTTCCGCATGGAAGGGCCATCGCTCAAAGGATAAAAGGTACGCCGGGGATAACAGGCTGATCTCCCCCAAGAGCTCACATCGACGGGGAGGTTTGGCACCTCGATGTCGGCTCGTCACATCCTGGGGCTGGAGAAGGTTCCAAGGGTTCGGCTGTTCGCCGATTAAAGTGGCACGCGAGCTGGGTTCAGAACGTCGTGAGACAGTTCGGTCCCTATCTGTGGTGGGCGTGGGAATACTGACGGGATCTGTCCTTAGTACGAGAGGACCGGGATGGACTCACCGCTGGCGGATCAGTTATCATGCCGGTGGTATGGCTGAGTAGCTACGTGGGGATCAGATAAGCGCTGAAAGCATCTAAGTGCGAAACTGGCCTGAAGATGAGTGTTCCGGTATAAAGGGGTGTTGGAGACGACGACGTGGATAGGCGGCAGGTGTCAGGGGTGAGAGCCTTTTAGCTGAGCCGTACTAATGGCCCCGGACGCGTGTTTAGGTTTTGGCTGTATTCGGAAGTTGATGGACGGTATTCTCTTGGGCCTTGCATCCAAGTCTCTCTCTGTAGGAAAAAAGACATACGATATTGACTGGTAGCAGTCGAAAGAGTCAATTAGGTTGGTGTAGTTTAGGCGGGTGTTCACCTCTTCCATTTCGAACAGAGTCGTTAAGCCCCGTACTGCCGATGGTACTGCTGTCATAAGCGGGAGAGTAGGAAGATGCCACCTATTGAAACCAAGCGAAAGCCTGTCCCAAAAGGACAGGCTTTTTGCGTTCGATAAGGTTTTGACAGACTTGTTAACGTCTCAGTAAGCTAGGAAGGTTCTTATACCAATGCAGCTAGCACGAACTGATCTATAGCTGGTAAAGTAATTTTGTTCAGTAGTTGCTCCTCTAGCAGTTCGGCCCAGGCATTCATGTAAGCAACAACGTCTTCCCGTACATTGTGTTTAAGGTGGCGCTTTTCAAACGGAAAGCGAAGTAGAACTGCACGGTCATCGAGCCGTTCAAGGTGCTTAAGGTCTTCGAGCAGGAGCCCTACATTAAGTAGTTCATTAATCAATAGATCAATAGGCATTTGGCTAGTAGAGCAATAATCTTCAGCCTGCTCATTCCAATCCCCATGGCGTTGCATAGCATACCGATGAATTTGATCCTTATTAAGTTTAGTTAACTGTTGAGCAAGGTTTCCGCAATTGCAGCCTCCCATATGTCCCCACTGATAAGGGGCGCCATTTT
Source organism: Spirosoma radiotolerans (assembly GCF_000974425.1). NCBI lineage: Bacteria > Pseudomonadati > Bacteroidota > Cytophagia > Cytophagales > Cytophagaceae > Spirosoma > Spirosoma radiotolerans. Next base: position 5,776,879 of record NZ_CP010429.1, on the reverse strand, counting down.
GCAGGTTGGATGCTGTTTGCCGGAGTGCATAAATCAATTCAGGAGTTGGGCGGGCCATAGCTATTGAATTTAAGTTTACAGTTCACATTACTAATACTACCCGCGAAACAGTCGTTATAACGGTTTTGTTCATACCAGGAGGCATACAAAAAAAGCCCGCATCAATGCGGGCTTTGTGATTATCGTACGAGTTCCATTAGATCCTTATCGTTTACTTCCTTGCGAATATCTGCCATATCAAGAAAGCGCGTATATATGCCATCAAGCGTTGGCTTATCGTAGCGAAAACCGAGTAATTCGAGTCTGTGTTTTAACGCATGACGGCCGCTACGGGCTGTTAATACAATAGAGGACTTCGGTACACCCACATCGTGCGGATTCATGATTTCATAGTTCTCTGAATGCTTCAGGAAGCCATCCTGATGAATACCCGATGAGTGGGCGAACGCATTTCGTCCAACAATGGCTTTGTTGGCCTGTACGGGCATACGCATCATCTGTGACACCAGGTTGCTTACCGGAAATAGACGCGTTGCATCAATGTTAGTGTGCAGACCCAGTTCCTTCTTTACCTTAAGCGCCATGACAACCTCTTCAAGTGAGGTGTTACCTGCACGCTCACCAATGCCATTCATAGTTACTTCTACCTGACGGGCACCGTTCATAACGCCTGCCAGCGTATTAGCTGTAGCCAGTCCAAGATCATTATGGCAGTGAATAGAAATAGTAGCCTGATGCACGTTTGATACATGCTCATAGATGTAGGCTATCTTCTTACCGTATTCATCGGGCAAGCAATAACCAGTTGTATCTGGGATGTTTACTACGGTGGCACCTGCTTTGATTACAGCTTCTGTTAGCTGGGCAAGAAAAGCTAAATCAGCACGACCGGCGTCCTCAGCATAAAACTCGACATCTTCAACGTATGATTTCGCATGTTTTACCGCTGCGATAGCTTGTTCCAGTATTTTTTCACGGGTGCTAGAAAACTTATTTCGGATATGAATATCCGATGAGCCAATGCCTGTATGAATACGACCCCGTTTTGCCCACTTGAGTGCTTCGCCTGCGGCATCAATATCACCTTTTACCGCACGGCTAAGCGCACAGATTGTTGGTTCAGTTACGGCTTTCGATATCTCCACAACAGAGCGGAAATCACCTGGACTGGAGATTGGGAAACCTGCCTCGATAACATCGACGCCCATCCGCTCTAGTTCTTTTGCTACGACAATTTTCTCTTCAGTAGTTAATTGGCAGCCCGGAACTTGTTCTCCATCGCGCAGAGTAGTATCAAAAATGTAAACTCGCTGGCTCATAACCTGGTGTTGATTGAAATAGAATGATTCGTTAGTTAGAAAAAAGCCCTTCCTCTGGTCAGAGAAAGGGCTTTATGGTATAGCGTAACCTTCTCCGTCTTAAAAAACGTTTAGAATTTGCAGTCGGCAGGTTGAGTAGATAGTCATAATATTGGTTGCGAAATTTCGCTGTTCGCGTAAATACGCTACAAAAATAAGTGTTTCTCTTATTTTTACAAATGAGAAGAAAAAACAATTTATTAAAATCCGCTTAGTTTAAGCAGCTAAGTAATATAAAATTTGATCACCCATTGCCTTTGTTCCCAGTAACTTATCGGCAGGCGTGGTCGAATCAGCTATATCTCGCGTCCGGAAACCTGCTTTAAGTACAGCATCAACTGCGTGAACGACGGCTTCAGCTTCTGTTTTCATACCAAACGATATATCCAGCATTAAGGCTACTGACAGAACAGAAGCTAATGGATTCGCGACACCTTTACCCGTAATATCGTGCGCAGAACCATGAATAGGTTCATATAAGCCGGTTGTATCACCCACTGAAGCGGATGCCAACATGCCCATTGAACCTGCAATCTGACTGGCTTCGTCCGTTAGGATATCACCAAATAAATTGCCCGTTACCACAACGTCAAAACGCTTGGGGTCTTTAATGAGCAACATAGCGGCTGCATCAACAAACTGGTGCTCCACTTCTACTTCCGGATAACGGGGCGCCATTTCCTGAACCACTTCTCGCCATAAACGCGATGACTCCAGTACGTTAGCCTTATCAACCGAACATAGTTTCTTACGCCGGGTCATGGCGGCATCAAACGCTTTCGTTACGATACGCGCCACTTCATATCGGCTATAAATCATGGTGTCGTAAGCCGTGTTGCCCTCGTCTTTTCGGCCTCGTTCGCCAAAGTAAACATCACCCGTCAGTTCACGAAAGAACAAAATATCCGCTCCTTTTAAAATTTCAGGTTTAATGCTGGAGGCACTCAAGAGTTCATCAAAAAGTTTTATTGGGCGCAGGTTGGCATACAAACCCAAGGCTTTGCGAATGCCCAGTAAGCCCTGCTCCGGCCGAACTTTAGCCGATGGATCGTTGTCGTATTTGGGATGCCCGACGGCACCGAACAAAATAGCATCAGACGCTTTAGACTTAGTAATGGTTTCGTCCGGGATTGGGTTGCCTGTAGCTTCAATAGCCTCGTGGCCAATCAGGGCAGTATCGAAGGTGAATTCGTGCTTGTATTTATTGGCGATTGCTTCCAGAACCTGTTTGCCAACTGCTGTTACTTCCTGACCGATGCCATCACCGGCAATGACTACAATATGTTTCTTCATTTTAAAGAGTAAACAAGTGACTGAACCACATTGGGCAGAGCACTCGTTTTGATAAACGAGTTAAATAGAATAAGAAAAATTGACTGTCGTAAAAATAATACCCTTGGTTATACAGGCCGGATGGCTTCAGCAATAACATTTTTGCCAATAACCTGGCCTATTGTTAATTTGTCGAGCAAGCGGCTGACGGGAAAAACAACGCGGTCATAAAAAATTATGGATTCTTTCGTGATCCGTCCGTCTTTGCCAAGCCATTTATAAAGCAGGGAAATAAAATATCCCGCAAAGTCGTAATACTGGCAATACGTGACCTGTAGGCCGGCATCTTCCAGTATTTGGCGAACCAACTTCTTATCGTAGCGTCGGTAATGGCCGACATGTTCATCCATATTACTGAAAATCTCCTGACGCGCTGGAACGAAGACCTTAAGACGACCGCCCGGCTTGAGCTTCCTGGACAATTCCTTCACAATCTCACCGTGGTGCTCGATGTGTTCCAGCACATTAATGGTGTAAATTAAATCGTACGTCTTCGCCAATTGATTAATATCCGTGTACACGGGCTGTTTAATGAGCGGCAATAATTCTGGGTCTATCTCAGCGGCATCTACGCTGCCAACTGGAAATCGATTAGCGTATTCACCATTACCCGCACCAAAATCCAGTATAGCCTCGCCAGGACGAATATCACGGGCTACCCACTGGTAAAGACCGCTGTTGTAGTTGACGGCATGGCTCATCATGGCCAGATTATCGGCTCCGTTGTATTCTACTTTTTCTGCGGTTTGTTTGGCCTGACTCATAAGTTCGGAAGACGGACTTTACGTTAACGTTCTTTCTCTCTTTTTACAGCGCGCTAAGATATTAAACGAACGACCAATTTTAATCCAAGGTATTGAGCATTTTTTGCGTCGCTTTTATGGCCGACACAGTCTGGTCAGAATCAAGGCCACGGGTTTTAAATTCACGGTTATTAAACTTCCAGGTAATGATTGTTTCGCAAAGGGCGTCCGTTCGCCCACCTGTCGGTATTCGAACGGCGTAGTCGGTCAGAACGGGCAATGTGAGCTTCTTTTTGCTGTACACCTTCTTTAGCGCGTTCATAAACGCATCGTATTGCCCATCGCCCTGAGCACTTTCCTCGAATTGCTCGTCAGCGATTCTGACGCGTAAGGTGGCAGAAGGCTTAAGATCTTTAGAGTGCGTCAGGACATAATTGAGCACTTCTACACACGACGTGACGGATGCATTGTTCAGTACATCGGCGATAATGTATGGTAAATCTTCACGGGTGACCGCTTCTTTCTGATCGCCCAATTCAATGACACGTTGGGTTACTTTCTTAAGATCCGCTTCTGATAATTGAATACCTAATTCACGAAGGTTATTATCTATGTTCGCCTTACCCGACATTTTGCCCAGAGCATAGCTGCGTTTTCGGCCGAAGCGTTCGGGTAATAGTGCATTAAAGTATAAATTGTTCTTTTTGTCTCCGTCGGCATGGATACCCGCTGTTTGGGTAAATACGTTATCACCAACGACGGGCTTGTTGTCCGGAATGCGAAGTCCCGAAAAGGTCTCAACGATCTTACTGACCTGATACAGCGATTTCTCGACTACGCCCGTCCGCACATCGGGCATGAAGTCCCGCAATACCGCAATAGCGCTGGCCATAGGAGCATTACCCGCCCGCTCTCCCAGTCCGTTGACGGTGAGGTGTATGCCATGAGCGCCCGCCCGAATTGCTTCCATTACATTGGCTATGCTAAGATCATAGTCGTTATGGGCATGGAAATCGAAATGTAATTCAGGATAGCGATTCACCAATTGGCCAACAAACGTGTAGGTTTCGGCTGGGGTCAATACACCCAGCGTATCGGGTAGCAACACCCGGCGTATGGGTTGGGTTTTAAGGAAATCCAGAAACAGAAGCACATAATCGGGCGAGTTACGCATCCCATTGCTCCAGTCTTCCAGATAAATATTAGCCTGGAAACCTCGTTTCTTACCCTCGCTAATTACCTGCTGAATCTCGGAAAAATGCTCATCGGGTGTTTTCTTGAGCTGGTGGACCAAATGATTAATAGATCCCTTGGTAAGCAGGTTCATTACCCTGGCCCCTGCTGCCTGCATCCAGTCGAGGGAGGCTGCTCCATCCACAAAGGTCAGCACCTCAATTTTGTCGAGCAAACCGGCTCCGGTGGCCCAACCCGTAATTTGCTGCACTGCTTCCAACTCCCCCGCCGACACGCGTGCGGAGGCAATCTCAACCCGATCTACTTTAACTTCCGTCAGGAGCAACTGAGCCAATGCCAGTTTTTCAGAGGCAGAAAACGACACTCCGCTGGTTTGTTCGCCATCGCGGAGTGTCGTATCCATTATTTCAATGTAGCGACGTTTCATTTTCAATGAGTGAATGAGTGCATGAGCGAAAGAGCGAGAAGAAGCATAACGTATGGAAAATTCTTCTCGCTAGCTACTCTTCCGCTCTTTCTGTCTTTCGCTCTTTAAAATGGCCGCGTTTCGGCGAAGGCTCCGATTTCTTCTTTCATCGACAGCAGATAGTCGATGTCGTCGTAGCCGTTGGTAAGGTTGTGCTTCTTATACTCGTTGATGGCAAAGCTTTCGCTTTCGCCCGTAGCCAGCAGCGTAATGGTTTGGGCAGGCAGATTTACTTCCAGCTCAGTTTTAGGGTCGGCGTCTATAGCTGCAAAGATCTTCTCCAGAAATTCGGGGCTAACCTTCACCGGCAGGATACCGACATTGATGGAATTATTCTGAAAAATGTCCGCAAAGAAGCTCGATACAACACACCGGAAGCCATAATCATAAATAGCCCAGGCTGCGTGCTCACGGCTCGATCCGCTGCCGAAATTTTTTCCACCAACCAGGATTTTGCCCGAGTAAGTTGGGTTATTCAGGACGAAATCGGCTTTGGGCGTATTGTCATTGTTATACCGCCAGTCGCGGAAAAGATTGTCACCGAATCCCTTGCGCTCAGTGGCTTTCAGAAAACGGGCAGGGATAATTTGATCGGTGTCGACGTTCTCATTAGGCATGGGAACGGCACTGCTACGAAGTATAGTGAATTTGTCGTAAGCCATAGTAGGTTTGTAGTTTGTAGTTTATGGTTCGTAGTTGCTGACGCAGATTAGTTGATGCGTCAGCAACTACGAACCATAAACTACAAACTGTTTAGATGAACTGTCTTGGATCGGTTACTACACCTGTAACGGCGGCTGCTGCCGCGACCAGTGGACTTGCCAGCAAGGTACGCGCTCCTGGTCCCTGACGACCTTCGAAGTTACGGTTTGAGGTAGAAACGGCATATTTGCCCGCTGGAACCTTGTCGTCATTCATGGCCAGACAAGCCGAACAGCCCGGCTGACGCAGTTCGAAACCGGCTTGGGTCAAGATATCGAGAATGCCTTCTTCCTGAATTTGCTTCTCGACAATGTGTGATCCCGGTACTAGCCAGGCTGTTATGTTATCGGCCTTTTTACGCCCTTTCACAATCGATGCAAACGCGCGGAAATCTTCAATCCGGCCATTGGTGCAACTGCCGAGGAACACGAAGTCGACCGGTTTGCCAATCATGCTTTCGCTCTCCTGGAAACCCATGTATTGCAGCGATTTCTTGTAGCTGGCAGAGCCATCTTTCACGCTGTCGGCGGTTGGGATCTGGTGAGTTACACCGGTGCCCAGCCCTGGGTTTGTGCCGTAGGTAATTTGGGGTTCAATATCAGCAGCATCGAAGGTAAGGTCCAGGTCAAACGTAGCACCTTCATCTGTTTTGAGCGATAGCCAGTAAGGGACCAGTTTGTCCCATTGCTCGCCTTTGGGCGATAGGTCGCGGCCTTTCAAATAGTTGAGCGTCGTTTCGTCGGGGGCAATCATACCACCGCGCGCACCCATTTCTATGGTCATGTTACAAACCGTCATCCGGCCTTCCATAGTCATGTTCTCGAACACTTCACCGGCGTATTCCACAAAGTAGCCCGTGGCTCCACTGGCCGATGTTTGCGAGATGATGTACAGGATTACGTCTTTAGGCAGTACAGCTTTACCGGGCTTACCATTGACAGTAATCCGCATTTTCTTTGGTTTTGGCTGCATAATACATTGCGTGGCCAGCACCATTTCAACTTCCGACGTACCAATACCAAAGGCAATGGCGCCGAACGCACCGTGCGTCGAGGTGTGCGAATCGCCACAAACGATGGTCATGCCGGGTAATGTGATGCCGTTTTCGGGACCTACGACGTGTACAATACCATTTTTAATGTGGCCGAGACCCCAGTGCGAGATACCATACTGAGTGGCATTTCGCTCTAATGCCGCCAGCTGATTGGCCGACAGCGGGTCGGCTACTGGCAAATGCTGGTTGATCGTCGGGGTGTTGTGGTCGGCAGTGGCAAATGTCCGGTCGGGATACAATACCGATGCGCCCCGGTTTTCCAAGCCCAGAAAAGCCACCGGACTTGTTACTTCATGAATGAAATGACGGTCGATAAACAACACATCGGGGCCATCTTTAACCTGCCGGATGACGTGCGCATCCCAAACTTTATCGAACAGGGTTTTTGGAGTACTCATAACTATGGAGGATAACTATTCGCGGTAATTTCTTTGCTGCTTTCCGGCTATCACGAGGATAGGGAAAGGTGGCTACAAAATTGCCAAATGTTATTCAATAGCGAATCCCGTCATTCGTCCAGTAAATAGCGATTTTAGCCCAAATGTATAAGTTGGGTGTAAAACCGTATTAGCAGGCTAGTTGACAATATAGATGAAGCGATTAGTTTATGAATTGCGTGCGAGTGTGTAATGTAGGATGACAATCCCGCAGTTGAACGAGGTTGCTTTTATAAGAGTGAGATTCTGTTTTTTGTCGAGTTCGCTGAAAATTGGCATTCCATTGCCGATAGCGACCAGATTAACGAATGAGTGAAACTCATTGACTAGGCCATATTTGATTCGCGACGACACGAACGTTCCACCGCCATAGGCAATAATATCCTGATCATCCTGCACTTTTAATTTGTTGATTTCGTGGACGATATTGCCTTTAGCCAAAACGGTATTTTCCCAGTCTGGCTCATCGATTGTTCTTGTGAAAACAACCTTGCTTATTTCATTAATCTTCGTTGCTCCTTCTGTTTGAGGCTTAGCAGCCCAATGTGGGATACGTTCGATCTTAGTCGTGATTCTTAATTATCATAATCTATTCAACCCCTTGTCTGCCCCACGCAATGAAAATGGCAAGGAGGGCGAAGAAGACGTTAATACCAATTTGAGAGATTTCACCTCGTGCTATGTGAAATAGGCTGGCAGCCACCATCAGAACTAGTATTCCACAAGCAGCATAAACAGTGATTCGGGGCCGCACGCGAAGCAACATCGGCAAAACCAGCCCGACACTGGCCAATAAATCCAGAATACCTGTCAATTTAACCAGTGTAGTATGTTCTGCTGTCCAAGGCCACATAACGGCTAATTGGTCGACAGATTGGATTAGCTTCATACTTGCCGCCCAGATTAAACTGATGGCCAAAACAATCTGAGCTGCCCACAGGGCAACATTTAACAGGGTTGATTGCTTTTGTTCGCTTGTCATATCAATATCATTTGTAGCAAAAATATCTACATTCGCTAGCCAAATGATATTACTTCCTGCTTGGATAGCGCTATCCAAGCAGGAAGTAATGCAAACCATAATAAAAAATGCTGACGACAGGTGGTTGCCCCAAAACGATGCTTTCTATTAAAGATGCCCTTGAAGCGGTTGAGGGAAGATGGAAGTTGCTTATCTTATTTTCGTTGTCAGAAAGTCCTAAACGATTCAAGCAGCTAGCAAGAGAAGTCAGCGGAATAACGGACAAAACGCTTTCCAGAGAACTAAAAAATCTGGAAGCGAATAAACTTGTCCTGCGACAGGTACACGATACGTTTCCACCTACCGTTGAGTATTCCATTACGCCACACGGTATGTCGCTAGAAAAAGTGATCGAGGAACTTCATTATTGGGGCCTGGCGCATCGAAAGGAAGTTATAAGACAATAACTTATTTGCTTGGTTAATGCCTTCGAGATTTATGCGGCTGTTTGCCAGGATTGCCGCTCCTGTTTTGTAGCTTGTTGAGTTAAGTCGATTCGAAAAATTGGTGCAGGTTCTACGATCGTAAAGGCGCAGTTTTCCGCCCCTTTCCTAAACCGGATTGCTCTGGTTTTATCGTCTATGGCTGTCCAGATGCTATACATGCCTGATTCATACAGTTGTAGCAATTCGGATAATAACGACTAAGGAAAGTCGTATATCCTGACTCAATCGCTTGAATGATCGTTCATCCGGTTGGCATATCTGGCCTCATACCATTCGCTTTGGTGTAGCGCCGTATTGCTGCTTATACGCTTTGATGAAATGAGACACACTCTCATAACCGATTTCCATACTAACTTCTGATACGTTCTTGTCGGTATTGCGCAACAGAAAATGAGCGTGCTCCAGGCGTTTCTGGCGTATCCAGTGGCCGGGGGATGTATGAAAATGGTTTTCAAACTCTCGCTTGAAGGCGGATAAACTTCGTCCCGACAATTTCGATAACTCACTCATAGATAAAGGTTTGAGGAAGTACGTGTTCATCAGGTAATCGAGATCTGTTTTCTGGCCCTGATAAATATGAAGGAGTGTGGCCCGTAAGTGGCCTGATGTGTCCAGTTCGAGCAAATGCAACAATAACTCCTGAAATTTCAGGCGAAGCAACTCATTTAAAAAGGGCGTTTTAGCGCCAAAGTAAGGCAGTAATGAGTTTATGAAGGTGGTGAACGTAGGCGACGATGAAAACGACAGAATAAGGTCTGCCGGTGGGGGAGCAGGCAGTGCCTGAAACAGAGACAGGTGCTGGCTAACAAATTCTTTGAGGAGTTTCTCATTGACGAAGAACACCAGACTTCGATAGCTGTTGTCTATGGATTCGTTCATCGAATAGCAACCCCGCTGGAAAAACAGAATCTGCCCTTTGTGTACGTGCAGTTCCTGCGTGGGTGAGCTAAATTTTTTCTCGCCCTCCAATACCACAATGACGGCATGTTCTTCAAAGAAAACCTCGTTCCGTTCAGGATATACGTCACTGCGGTAAGCCACGAACTTCATCTCCGACGCGTCGGGTCGCCGAATGTTCAGGGACTCAAACTGATTGGGCTGGATGGATGAGGGGACGCGGAGCATGACTTAGTATCGCTTAGTTAGCTCCTGCTCAATAATTAGATCAATCCATTCTTTATTGGGCGAAACTTCCTGCTGGATTGCATCCCACATTAATTCATTGTCAATTCCCCAATAATGATGAATTAATTTATCGCGCATTCCAGCAAAACCTTTCCAGTCAAACTCCAGATGATTATAACGGATTTCATCCGGCACATTTTTGCAAGCTTCCCCAATAATCTTGCAACTTCTGACAAATGCTTTAGATAGAAATGGATGACTCAGGAACTCCTCGTAGGTAACTCCTTGTGAATATTTCAAAATGTAAGCCAATTCGTCTCGTATGTGCTGTAAGAACTCAATGGGTGAAGGGGGCATATTCAATCTCTTTTTCAGCCTCACGTTTAACAAATGCAGCCATTCCTTCCCAAGTAAGAAGTTCTACTTCCCGGCCCATTACTTTCTCCAGGTAATAAACCATATTAATGAAATTTCGGAATGTCTTCTTCCCTTCCGGAAACTCCACCACAAAATCAATATCGCTCTTTTCGGTTTGCTCTCCCCGGACAAAAGACCCAAATAGACCTAGTCTGGCAGCACCAAATAGCTTTAGCGCCGATTGGTGCGACTGGATACGCTCGAAGGCTTGCGGTTTATTTTGAACGGCTGTTATCATAGTTTCTGTTATACCAAGTTACACCAAAAACTGAAATAAGTCAGGTTGATCGTTGAGGTATTCGAATACGATGTTTTGCGCCTGCATGCGCTGGATGAGCGGCCCAAAATCTTCGCGGTGCTTTAGTTCAATTCCGACTACGGCGGGGCCTGTTTCGCGGTTTGTTTTCTTGGCGTATTCGAACCGACTAATGTCGTCATCGGGGCCGAGTACGTTCAGGAAGTCGCGAAAAGCACCGGCCCGTTGCGGGAATCGGATAATGAAATAATGCTTTAGCCCTTCGTATAGAAGCGAGCGTTCCTTGATTTCCTCCGTCCGGGTAATGTCGTTATTGCCACCGCCAACCAGACACACGACATTTTTTCCTTTGATTTCATCTTTCAGGAAGTCCAGCGCGGCAATGGATAAGGCGCCTGCCGGTTCAGCTACAATGGCTTCTTCATTGTAAAGTTGTAAAATAGTTGTGCACACCTTTCCTTCCGGAACCAGTAGAACACGGTCGAGATTTTTCCGGCAAATCTCAAACGTTGTATCGCCAACACGCTTCACGGCGGCTCCGTCAACAAATTTGTCAATGTGATCGAGCGTGACGACGTGGCCTTCGTCAATGGCCACTTTCATAGATGGCGAACCGGCGGGTTCTACGCCAATGAGTTTGGTTTTTGGGCTTAGCTGTTTGAACACGGCCGAAACGCCCGATGCCAAACCACCTCCGCCAATGGCCATGATCAGGTAGTCGATCTTAAAGTTAGAGTCTTTAAAAATCTCCAGCCCTACAGTACCCTGTCCTTCCATCACTTGCACATCATCGAATGGATGCACGAATACGCTGTCGTGGGTATCGACAAATTCCATCGCTGCGTGATAGGCATCGTCGTAGGTATCGCCAACGAGAACCACTTTTACGAACTCCTTACCAAATAATTTGACTTGCTTAACCTTCTGATTGGGGGTCGTAGTGGGCATGAAAATGGTGCCATGAACGGCCATTTTTCGGCACGCATAGGCTAATCCCTGGGCATGGTTACCTGCGCTCGCGCAGACAACGCCGTTGACCAGCGATTCCGCGGTCATACTGGCCATTTTGTTATAAGCACCCCGAATTTTATACGAGCGCACAACCTGCAGATCTTCCCGTTTGAGGAAAATAGTGGCTCCGTACCGGTCCGACAGGTTAATGTTCTCCTGAAGCGGAGTATGCGTGGCTACGCCCCGAAGCCGTTCGGCGGCCAGATATATATTGTCGAGGTCAGGAAAGGTAAATTTCTTGTCGTCTACTACTGTGCTCATAACGTAAAGTTAAGCAAAATGATACGAACACGGCTGTGACCGATCAGGCAGATCAGAACGGATAAAAAATAAATTCTGATCCGTATGAATTTGCCTGATCGGCCACAGCCGTGTTCGTATCGATACTAGCTCCGCTCTGGGCGCAGCGACCGGACGGCTTTACCAGCCTGCCACATTTCTGAATCGCGCAGTTCGGCTAGTTCGATTTCCAGCTTTTCGCGGTAGTCGGGTTGCGAGTTGCGGGTGATGCTTATTTCGGCCTGCTCCTGCGATTTTACCGAGTTGTATAATTTTTCGAACACGGGTTTTGTCGCATCGTGGAACGGTTTCCACCAGTCGAGGGCACCGCGCTGGGCGGTTGTCGAACAGTTGGCGTACATCCAGTCCATGCCATTTTCGGCGACGAGTGGCATCAGCGACTGCGTCAGTTCTTCAACCGTTTCGTTGAATGCTTCGGAAGGGCTGTGGCCATTGGCCCGCAGAACTTCATACTGAGCCGCAAAAATGCCCTGAATAGCACCCATCAGCGTACCCCGTTCGCCGGTTAAGTCAGACGTTACTTCTTTGTAAAAATCGGTTTCAAACAAATAACCTGAACCCACGCCGATACCCATGGCAATGGCTTTGGTCCGGGCATTGCCGGAAGCATCCTGGTAAATGGCAAAGCTGGAGTTCAGCCCTTTGCCTTCTACGAACAACCGGCGCAGCGATGTTCCTGACCCTTTCGGTGCCACCAGGAATACATCGACGTCGGTAGGAGGAACGATACCGGTTTTCTCTTTGTATGTTACGCCAAATCCGTGCGAGAAATACAGCGATTTACCAGGCTTAAGGGCGGCTTTCACCGTTGGCCATAGCTCGATCTGAGCGGCATCGGAGAGCAGGAAGCAAATGATCGTGCCTTTTTCTAACGCTTCTTCAATTTCGAACAAGGTTTCGCCAGGTACCCAGCCATCGGCAATGGCCTTATCGTACGTTTTGCCTTTACGCTGTCCAACGATAACGTTAAAGCCATTGTCGCGCATATTCAACGACTGGCCGGGGCCTTGTACGCCATAGCCAATTACGGCAATAGTTTCATTGGCCAGCACCTCACGGGCTTTCTCTAACGGAAATTCTTCCCGCGTTACAACTTGTTCCTCAACTCCTCCGAAATTAATCGTTGCCATGTTTAATTGGTTTTGTACTCGTATTGTGTGATTGGTTATAAATAGTAGGCCCATTCGGACTCAGGCAGGTACTCGACCAGCCCTTTTTCTGTTTTGCCAACGGCCACCCGACCGGAGCGAACAAACTCCAGAATATCGTATTGCTTGATATAGGCGAAAAACTCGAAAATCTCGGTGTCATTACCTGTTTTCTCGATAACAACGTAATCCAGTCCCCAATAAACGACCCAAGCCTTATACTCCTTATTGATGGTTTCAACATCCAGCGACTTACTGCCTAGTGGTGTCGAAATCTTGAACAAAGCAATTTCGTTGTAAACAATCTCATCGTTGAGATAACCGAAGACGGCCATCACTTCGACGATCTTACGGATCTGACGGACTAATTTTTCGACCTCCTCGCGGGATTCATGTTTGATGACGATGGTGAATCGGGATACGCCTTTTCGCTCCGTTTCGGACACCGTCAGGCTTTCGATGTTGATGCGCCGACGGGTGAAAATGATGGTGATGCGATTAAGCAGCCCGATGGTATTTTCCGTGAATATGCAGATCGTGTAGGTAGTCATTTTATTTAAGTCTAATCTGCGAAACACTGGCGCCAGCGGGAACCATCGGAAATACGTTCTCTTCTTTTTCGACAATTACTTCGAGCAGAAATGGCCCATCGTGAGCCAGCAGTGTGTCGAGGGCGTCGGAAAGATTTGATCGTTCGTCACAGGTTTGTCCATCCATACCAAAACCACGGGCTATGGTAATGAAATCGGGATTTTGCAGCTCAACGAACGAATAGCGCCGTTCGTGAAAAAGCTGCTGCCATTGGCGGACCATTCCCAAGAAGTTGTTGTTTAAAATGATGGCCTTCACCGGCTGTTTGTTCTGGACAATGGTGCCCAGTTCCTGCAAGGTCATCTGAAAACAACCGTCGCCAATAACGGCCACGACCTGCCGGTCAGGAGCGCCCACTTGCGCCCCGAAGGCCGCTGGTAATGCAAAGCCCATTGTACCCATTCCACCCGAAGTAACCAGGCTGTTGGGGCGCCGAAACTGGTAATATCGGGAGGCCATCATCTGATGCTGACCTACATCGGTCACCAAAATAGCTTCACCTTTGGTTTTTTTCGACAGCATATCGATCACCTCGGCCATTCTGATCTTACCACCCGTATTGGTCAATTCAGGAACCGTAATGGTTTCATTCTCGATGGCGTCATACTTACGAAACTCATTCCGCCAAACGGTATGATCGTTGGGTTTTACAAGCGGTAGTAGCGCTTTTATAACTTCTTTGGCATCGCCAACAACCGGCGCGTCGGCCCGAATGATCTTGTCGATTTCGGAGGGGTCAATCTCGATATGGACGACTTTTGCCTGCTTAATGTATTTGCTGGCATCACCCGTTACCCGGTCGTCGAAGCGCATACCGATGGCGATAATTACATCGGCCTGGTCGGTCATTACATTCGGACCGTAGTTGCCATGCATACCCAGCCAGCCAACGTAAAGTGGGTGATTGGTTGGAATAGTCGACTGGCCCAGCAGGGTCGTTGCGACTGGAATTCCTGTCTTCTCGGCCAACTCGCGCAGTTCGTCTTCCGCTTTGGCGATCTGAACACCATGCCCGACAAGTATGTAGGGGCGTTTGGCCGAGTTGATCAGGGCAGCCGCTGCTTCGACTTGCTCCTGTTTAGGGATGCGCCGTGGCCGGTAGCTCACCAGGCTCTGGCAGCGTTCGTACACGTAAGGTTTTGTCATTAGCTCCAACTGAGCACTCTTGGTCATGTCGATCAGGACAGGACCCGGCCGGCCCGACTGGGCAATGTAGAACGCTTTGGCCAGTATTTCGGGAACCTCATCGGCATCCGTAATCTGATAATTCCATTTAGTGATTGGCATGGTCACGCCCATGACATCGGCTTCCTGGAATGCATCGGTACCTAATAGTTTCTTGCCAACCTGACCAACCAGGCAAACCAGGGGCGTAGAGTCAATCAAGGCGTCGGCAATGGCTGTTACCAGATTGGTTGCTCCCGGACCAGACGTGACCAGGCAGACACCCGCGCGGCCCGTTACGCGGGCATAGCCCTGTGCCGCATGACCAGCGCCCTGCTCGTGGCGTACCAGAATGTGGTTTATCTGGTCCTGATAGTCGTAAAGCGCATCGTATACGGGCATGATGGCTCCACCAGGATACCCAAAAATGGTATCGACGCCTTCGGCCAGCAAGGCTTTCATCAGGGCATGCGAGCCGTTGATGTATGTAGGGGCCACAGTATCAATGGCCGCAACGGATGCGGCAGGAACTGTTTCCGGTTTAATACTGGCAATTGCTTCCATGATGTATGGTCAATTTAAAAGTTGTATTCAGTTTGTTGATTTACTGTTGGTAATAGACTTAAATCCTGCTGTCCATTAGCGGACTGAAAATGGATTCTATGCTTCGTCCGTTACACAGCCTTCACTTGCCGATTTCACATTACGGATGTATTTACCCAGCACGCCTTTCGTGAATGGAGGAGCGGGTTGCTGCCATTCGCTTTTGCGCTGTGCCATCTCTTCATCCGAAATATGAAGCGTCAGTTCGCGGGTAGTGGCGTCGATGGTGATCCGGTCGCCGTTGTGGACCAGGGCAATTGGCCCGCCGTCGAAGGCTTCGGGTGTAACGTGACCTACCACGAAGCCATGGGTACCACCCGAAAAACGTCCATCGGTAATGAGCGCTACTTTATCGCCAAGGCCCGCGCCCATAATGGCCGAGGTTGGCTTAAGCATTTCGCTCATACCGGGGCCACCCTTCGGACCCGCGTTGCGAATAACCACTACCTGACCCGGCAGGATTTCGCCCTTTTGGAGTGCGTCGATCACTTCACTTTCATGTTCGCACACTTTAGCGGTACCATCGAAATGCAAACCCTCTTTACCCGTGATTTTAGCCACTGATCCTGTTGGGGCCAGGTTTCCACGAAGAATCTGAATATGGCCGGTTGGCTTGATCGGATTACTCAACGGCCGTACAATATGTTGGGTGTCAAAATTGAGATCGGGCGCTTCCTCCAGATTTTCGGCAACGGTTTTCCCCGTTACGGTCAGGCAATCACCATGCAGCATCCCATTTTGGTAAAGGTATTTCATAACGGCCGGTACACCCCCAATTTCGAGCATATCCTCCATATAATACTTACCGCTTGGCTTCAGGTCGGCCAGAAAAGGAACCTTGTCACTGATGGCCTGAATTTCATCCAGGGTAAGTGTAATACCTGCCGCCCGGGCAATAGCCAGAAAGTGCAGTACGGCGTTGGTAGAGCCGCCTAAGGCCATCACCACCGTGAGTGCGTTTTCGAGCGATTTGCGTGTAATAATATCGGCTGGTGTGATGTTACGTTCAAGCAGCAGGCGCATGGCTGCCCCAATTTTCTTGCACTCTTCCTGCTTGCCTGCGTGTGTGGCCGGATAGCTGCTGCTGAAGGGCAAACTCAAGCCCATCGCTTCAATACTACTAGCCATTGTGTTGGCGGTGTACATACCACCACAAGCACCGGCACCCGGAATAGAATTCTTGATAACGCCCTCGTAATCTTCGTCAGATATATTCCCAGCGTATTTCTTGCCCAGCGCTTCAAAAGCCGAAACGATATCTAATTTCTGCCCTTTATAGTGGCCCGAACGAATGGTGCCACCGTAGACCATGATACTTGGCCGGTCAAGGCGGGCCATCGCCATTACGGCACCTGGCAGGTTCTTATCACAACCTACAACAGTCACAACGCCATCGTACCACTGAGCCGCTACGACTGATTCAATTGAGTCGGCAATTAAATCCCGGCTGGGTAGTGAATAGCGCATGCCGTCGTTGCCATTGGTCATGCCGTCAGATACACCAATCGTATTAAAGATCAGCCCGACCAGCCCGCTAGCCTGAATACCCTGCTTTACATAAACCGATAAGCCGTTCAAGTGCATATTACAGGTGTTCCCTTCATACCCGGTACTGGCAATGCCAATTTGGGGCTTCTGCATATCGTCCTCACTTAAGCCAACTCCGTAGAGCATCGCTTTGGCGGCTGGATTACTTATTTCCTGTGTGAGAGTACGACTAAAGCGGTTTAGTTCGGTTGTAAGCTGCTCGGTGATCATATTTAACATTTAGCGAAATTTCGCTGATAGTGTAATAACGCCGTAAATAAAACCGATGTTTCTGGAAAAGGCAAGAAAAAACGCATTATTTGTTTGAGAGAATCGGCCTGTGTTAATTTTGAGGTATGACAACTGAAACAACTTCCCATTACGACCATCTGGAGCGAATGTCGGTTCACGACTTGCTGGTGAATATTAATCAAGAAGATAAGACTGTACCGTTGGCCGTCGAACAGGCGATTCCGCAAATTGAAGCACTGGTAACTCAGATCGTTGATCGCATGCGTAAAGGCGGACGGCTCATTTATATCGGTGCGGGTACAAGTGGTCGACTGGGGGTTGTCGATGCGTCGGAGTGCCCACCAACATATGGTGTTCCACATGATCTGGTGATTGGGCTGATGGCCGGTGGCGATGGCGCCATTCGGAAAGCCGTTGAATATGCGGAGGATGATGCAGAACAGGCCTGGAAAGACATCGCCCCGTATCAACCCGATTCAACAGATACGGTGATTGGCATTGCTGCTTCGGGCCGGACTCCGTATGTAATAGGTGGATTGAATGAGGCTCGGAAAGCGGGTCTGCTCACAGGCTGTATCGTTTGTAATGCCGGGTCGGCGGTGGCACAGGCTGCTGAGTTTCCGGTAGAGGTGGTTACAGGACCGGAATTTGTGACGGGCAGTACTCGAATGAAAGCTGGAACAGCTCAGAAATTAGTCCTGAATATGATTTCGACCTCCGTAATGATTCAGTTAGGACGCGTGAAAGGCAACAAAATGGTTGATATGATGCTGACGAATATTAAGCTACAGGATCGGGCGGCCAAGATGGTTATGAGTGAAATTGGTGTTGATCGGGAACAGGCCGAAGCTTTATTAGCCAAATTCGGGAATGTCCGGGGCGCTATTGACGGCTTTACTCAAGCTGGAAAATAGGTAACGGTAAGCTTTCAGACCAGTAAGCCATATGTACTGGTCATGCCTCTTCAGTAAAACGTGGTGCGTTGATCGAGATACCCGCACGACTCGTTCGTTCTTTTGTCTGGGCAAGGGTTGTCAACAGTTTTCCTATTTCTGCTATACAACGAATCAACGAAAAGCAACCCACCATTGGCGTAGCTTTGGCGGCTAGTAAGGGCTGGGCGTGCTGGTCAAGGGCCAGATGCCAGCCAGTTTGTTTGGTGTCGGGAAAGTGCTGGAAGGTGTAATCGTGTATCCGCTTGAACCATTTCAGGCAGTCGGGGTGGCGGGTATGTTCGTACCCTTTAAGCAGGGCTGTCAGCGCTTCAACCTGAACCCAGGCCCATTTTTGCTGCCAATCAGGAAAAATAAAAGGTTGCTGTTTAACGTCGATATATGGATTCAGGCCTGCGTTGGCTTCATCCCATGCCTGCTCACAAAGGCGCAGACACCAGGTGACGACTTGCATCGCTAACCGGCGATTGCTGTTCATAACGGACCCTGTTTTGACAGATGCGCTTTCCGTGTAGAAGTCGAACAGGTAGCAGGCCGTTTGAAAAGAGAGGCCAACGTTCAGTCGTCGGCCCTCAGGCGTGTTCATGAAGGCACCTTCGGGTAAGATAAACTCGCGAAGGGTATCCGTACGCCGATCCATAAAGCCGTGCAGGATGTCCTGTACAACGAGGTCAATCGTTTGTTTCCAGCTATCTTCAGCAAGTAAAGGCTGCATGCCCAGAACCATTTTCAGAACGGCTACCGTTTCGCTCAGATGCCGTATTGGCCGGAAACCACCAAGCATAGTAGCCTGTTCAGCCAGAACGTTGGTACGGTGTTCAAGTACATAGGAAAAGACTTGTTTCGCCAGCATAGCCCATTCATCCTGATTCGTGGCGCGGTGCATCTGTGCATACGCCATAACCGCAAAACTAGCCGGAACGAGGTCAACGGACTGGGCGACGGGACGACCGCGTCGGTCGAGCTGGGCGTAGCAGGCAAGCGAATCGTCGTGGGCGAACTGACTGAGGAAGCTGACTCCATGACTGGCGTGCTCAAGCCAGGCTGGCTGGCCATCGAGAGTGTTATAAAGCCAGGCGAAAGTCCAGGCTTGCTGAGCCTGTAAGGTCACAAATTTGTCGCCTTCTATCTGGTCGCCTGTTGCTGATAAAAGATCAATGTACCCGCCACACTGCTCATCCCGGCTGTTTTTCAGCCAAAAAGGCACAACCTGTCTTAACAAGGCCTGCTGATAAGTGGCGGATAGTTTTTGGAAATCAAGCACAGACGAATGTAGGATAGATAGTATAGGATGTATGTAGTATTTGGCTATGCACTCAAATATATCATATACTATCTATCATACATCCGATCAATATACTTTTTCTACCTCGCGCTGTTCTTTATCTTCAGGCAATATGAACTTCATTGGCTTACCCACTTTACCCGGCAACAACGCTATATCAAGAACCTGGTCGACGGTATCGGCATAGTGGAAAACCAGATCTTTAATATATGACTGGTTGATTTCCTCAATGTCTTTTCGGTTTTTCGAGCAGAGAATCAGCTCCTTGATACCTGCCCGGTTTGCCGCCAGAATTTTCTCTTTGATACCACCTACCGGCAATACTTTACCCCGTAACGTCACCTCACCAGTCATTGCCAGATACGGCTTAACTTTGCGTTGCGTATAAATAGACGTCATTGACGTAAGCATCGTAATCCCCGCCGAAGGACCGTCTTTAGGAACAGCACCGGCTGGAATGTGAATATGCAAATCGTAGTGATTAAAGATGCGGTAGTCGATACCCAGGTCGTCGGCATGGGCTTTCAGATAGGAAAGTGCCGTAATGGCCGATTCCTTCATCACGTCTCCCAATTGCCCTGACAACGTCAGTACGCCTTTGCCTCGGCTCAAACTTGACTCGATCAGTAGGATTTCTCCACCAACCTGGGTCCAGGCCAAACCCGTAACCACACCGGCAATGTCATCGTCGGCGTACAGTTCTTTATCGAAGATTTCGGCACCCAGCATTTTCGGAATATCACTCACCTTGATGGTGTGGTTGTATTCCTCCTCCATCGCAATGGATTTGGCAACCTTGCGGATGAGGGCACCAATTTTCTGTTCCAGATTCCGAACGCCCGATTCGCGGGTGTAGCCTTCAATAATGCGCAGAACGGCTTTGTCGTCGAAGACCAGATCTTTAGGCTTTAGGCCGTGATCCCGGCGTTGCTTGGGAATCAGGTACTTTTTAGCGATCTGGACTTTCTCTTCAACTGTATAACCTGCAATATCAATTATCTCCATCCGGTCGCGCAGGGCGGGGTGAATGGTATCGAGTGAGTTGGCTGTAGCAATGAACAATACCCGCGAAAGATCGAATTCCGTTTCGAGGTAATTGTCCATGAACGTTGAATTTTGTTCAGGATCAAGTACTTCGAGCAAAGCTGACGATGGATCGCCCCGGAAATCAGAGCTTACCTTGTCGATCTCATCCAGAATGAATACGGGATTGGCCGTACCACACTTCCGAATGTTCTGAATAACCTTACCAGGCATAGCGCCAATGTAGGTCTTCCGGTGACCGCGAATTTCAGCTTCGTCGTGCACGCCACCCAAAGCCATACGGCTATATTTACGACCTAATGCTTTGGCCACCGATTTCCCCAGCGAGGTTTTTCCCACGCCCGGAGGACCGTATAAGCACAGAATCGGGGCTTTCATGTCATTTTTAAGTTTCAGAACGGCGAGGTATTCAATAATCCGCTCTTTCACTTTTTCCAGGCCAAAATGGTCGGTATCCAGAATTTTCTGCGCCCGCTTCAGGTCAAAATTGTCCTTGGTATATTCGTTCCAGGGCAGATCGACCATTAGCTCGACATAGTTCATTGTTACCGGATATTCCGGTGCCATTGGATTGATACGCTGTAACTTGGTCAGCTCCTTATCAAAATGAGAACGAACTTCAGTTGGCCACTTTTTGCGGTCGGCTTTGATGCGTAACTCATCAATGTCGCGGTCGGGGTTTTCCATGCCCAGCTCATCCTGCAACACTTTCATCTGCTGACGCAGGTAGTAATCGCGCTGTTGCTGGTCAAGATCCGATGACGCTTTAGACTGTATCTCACGCTTGAGTTCGAGCAACTGTACTTCCCGAAGCATGAATTCGAGCAGAAGATTCGCCTGCTGATTTCCCTCAAGTGTCTCTAAAAGGCGTTGCTTATCGGCAACATCCGCGTTAACGTTCGATGACAGGAAGTGCAACAGGAACGTTGGGCTTTCGATATTATCAAGGGCAATGCGGGCTTCCTGCGGAATCTCCGGGTTAAGGCGCAGCATTTTGTAGGCAGCATCTTTCAGCGATTGAAGCAACGCTTTGCCTTCCTTCTTATTTACGTTCGCAAAGGAATCATCAATTTGGCGCACCTGGGCCGTCATGAACGGTTCTTCCTGCGTAAACTGCTGAATTTCAAAACGTTTTTTGCCCTGTATGATAATGGTAATGTTCCCATCAGGCAGGGTAATCATCTTTATGATATACGCTACCGTACCAAAACGGTATAGATCATCGGCCGTGGGTTCGTCTTTTTGTTGATTTAACTGCGCAACTACGCCTATAATCCGATTTCCTTTGTATGCTTTTTTAACTAACCGTATCGACTTCGACCGGCCAACTGTAACAGGAATTACCATACCCGGAAACAATACCGTATTCCGAACGGGCAGAATCGGCAAGTTGGCAGGTAATTCGTAATCATCATCTAACCCTTCTGGCGACCCAAGCGGTACAATCTCTAAATTGTCCGAATCAAAATCGGTCATCAATAAGCGGGTAGCTAAATCTTGGTCTGAATGCATAAGTACACTGCCAGCTTGGCAGCATTGAATATTTGGTGCCTGAAATATGGGAAAGGCAGGGAATACGAAGTATTTGCAAGGTCCGTGCCAATCATTACCTTGTGACGAACTGGCGGACCCGTCGTTACAATGACAAAATTAACTAATTAGGCTACTTGGTAACCCATAAATTTATTATTCGACTGAAATGTCCTGAATAGGTTGATTTTTACGGAAGACAAAGGTTTTTTTATGGCCTTGATACTGAACATTAACCATATTTACCTGATCGTCAAACATTTCCATCAACACATTTTGTTTCAGTAAGCCACCGCGAAGTGGCTCGGCGAAAGGCATCTCTAGATAAATCCAGTGAGCGTCCGTCTCAACCTCATAACCTACGTATTTTATTGGCTTCGTTTGCTTCTGCGAGTTTACATATGAAAAATGTGACTGCACATATTTTTCGATCAACGGGTCATTTTTTCCGGTTCCGCTCAGATTCACTCTACTTTTAGACGCTTCGGCAAGTGCTTTCTCGAAATCATCGGTAAAAATCCGGATACTTATTTCAAATGTCCGCTCCTTCGCGTTGTATTGCATTTGCGTTACACTGGCATGGAAATCGTGCGCCGGTCGGTTAGCCATCAGGCCAACCAGTAAAATGCCGCTGAATAATTTTTTAAGCACAGGAAGCACAAAGTTGTACCAGAACGAGTACAACGCTACCCAACCTTAGTTAAGTAGCGTTGTGCTTGTTCTGGTTAATTGGTTAAAAAACGGCCTTGAAAACGTCATTAAAGATAGCAAAAGCCATCAAGCCAAGTAGAATAACCATGCCGACTTTTTGGGCTCCTTCCAGGAAACGGTCAGATGGTTTACGACCGGAAATGATTTCGTAACTCAGAATCGTGGCGTGTCCGCCATCGAGCGCTGGAATGGGCAGCGCATTCATAAACGCAAGCGCCATGGATAGTACGCCGGTAACGGTCCAGAAACGATCCCAAAGCCAAACACCGCCAAAGAGATTCTGGGCAATACCAATTGGGCCGCTTAGTGCTTTTGAGGCAGACACTTCGCCCCGGAAGATCTTACCAAACCCTTTAATGTTGTCATACACAACCTGAAATGCCTTTTTGCTTCCAACACCCAGCGCTTCGCCGAACGTGTATTCCTGCTTCGTCAGGGGTAACAAAAACTCAGGGTAGAAGCCAATGGTACCATCGGCAGTGGTCTTTACTGTGAGCGTCGTTGGCTGACCATTCCGGTTAATACCCAGTGTCAGCGGTTTGTCCTTGAGTGGTTTCACAATCTCGGTAAACTCGTGGTAAAACCGAATGGGTTTGCCATTAACGCTCGTAATGATATCGCCTGCTTTGAGGCCCGCTTTGGTTGCGGGTTGACCCGGCACCAACTCGGCTACCTTAAACGGCTCGATGGGTTCGATAAACTGACCAGCCGCTTTCTTGTCGGCTAACTTATCAACAAAATTATTCGGGATGAAAATGTCTTCCAGCTTACCATTCCGCTCAATCGTGTATGAGCTGTTATTGCCAAGGAACACATCTGAGCTACGAATTTCATTGAAGTCGGTGATTGTCTTTCCATTGACCTTCACAATTTTATCCCCCGTTTGTAAGCCGATGCTTTTGGCCAGATCATAGGCGACAATGCCATATTTAGCGTCTTTGGCAGCCAGATACGTATTGCCGTTTTTGTAAGCAATGATCACGAAAATCAGAATTCCAACGATCACATTAACAATAATGCCACCGAGCATCACAATCAAACGCTGCCAGGCGGGTTTGGCGCGAAACTCATAGGGTTGGGGCTCTGTGTTGGTATGGGCTGTATCGAGCGATTCGTCAATCATGCCCGAAATTTTCACAAAACCACCCAGCGGAATGGCCCCGACACCGTATTCGGTTTCGCCCCGTTTGATACTCCATACTTTAGGGGGAAAGCCAATAAAATACTGCTCTACGCGCATGCCGAAGGCCTTGGCGGCCAATAAATGACCTAATTCGTGTAAGCCAACGAGAATGGATAAGCCCAGAATGAGCTGACCCGCCATTATTAAAATCTCTAAATACTTAGGTTCCATGTAGTTAATCCGCTATGGCAGACCGTTGTGATAATGCTAATGTGAGGGTTTTAAAAATACGCTTTATTTAGCGTCGGCTTTTGAGGGCGCGAAGTAAAATAATGCCGAGTACAATACCTACGATAAACCAAATCCAGTAAGTCACGTAAAGTAAAAACGTTGAGCGTGGTTGATACGATACAAACAGTTAAACCAAAGTTTTAATTCGCTCCGTAGCAAGCCGACGGGTTTCTTCGTCGGTGTAGACATAGTCATCGTAGGTCGGCTTTTCGACAAAAGTTACTTTAGTCAAACAGGACTCAATGATATCCGAAATTTCCAGAAAACTGACCTGGTCGTTCAGGAAAGCATCGACCGCTACTTCATTAGCCGCGTTAATAACGCAGGGTGCATTGCCGCCCCGTTTCAGGGCATCGAAAGCAAGCTGAAGATTTCGAAACGTTTTCAGGTCGGGCTGCTCGAACGTCAGCGACGGATAATCTATAAAGTTGAAGCGAGGAAAATCAGATTTCAGCCGATTGGGATAGCCCAGTGCAAACTGAATGGGTAAGCGCATATCGGGCAGGCCCATTTGCGCTTTAAGGCTGCCGTCTTCGAACTGCACCAGCGAATGAATAATGCTCTGCGGGTGAACGATGACGTCGATCTGCTCGGCCGTCAGGCCAAATAACCACTTGGCTTCAATGACTTCCAGCCCTTTGTTCATCAGTGTGGCCGAGTCGATGGTGATTTTGGCTCCCATCGTCCAGTTCGGATGCTTGAGCGCCTGGGCTTTCGTCACGGTCGACAAAAATTCCGGTGTCTTTCCCCGGAAAGGCCCACCCGATGCTGTCAGAATAATTTTCTCGATTGGGTTGTGAAACTCACCGACCAGGCACTGGAAAATTGCGGAATGTTCCGAGTCGACGGGGTAGATGTTGATGCCTTTTTGGGCTGCCAGTCGGGTAATGAGCTCGCCTGCCACCACCAGTGTTTCTTTGTTGGCCAGTGCAATAGCCTTCCCTGCTTCAATCGCTTTGATGGTGGGCAGTAGTCCGGCGTAACCCACCATGGCCGTCAACACCATGTCGATGGTATCCATCTGCACGACCGACGAAATGGCTTTGGCTCCGGCATAGACCTTAATGCCCAACGGGTCGAGGGCCGAGAAAACCTGATCGTAGCGATTCTCATTGCAGATAACCACAACATTCGGTTTCAGTTCAACGGCCTGCTGAATGAGCAGATCGGCATTGTTGTTGGTCGTCAGCACCTCAACCTGAAACTGGTCGGGATGGGATTTTATCACCTCAACGGCCTGGGTCCCAATAGAACCTGTAGAGCCGAGGATGGCGATATGGCGTTTTTTTATGTCAGTCATTTAGTTTTTACTAGGTCGAAATTGACTTTCACTCCTAATTCTTCTTCGATGGCACGGGTGTAATAAACTAGACTCGGTCTTGTCATTAACAAGTCATCAATATACTGTTGAGCCGTTTTGTCTGACAGAATAAGCGTTTCTTTGAGGTTCTCCAAGTAGCAACGTCGTTCAAATGCCAATCCTTCATCATCTAGTTTTAGGAGTTTGATAAGGTTAATAGCCTCTTGATCATTAAGCGAAGCAGCTAAATAGTCACCTTCAAAATAAATAATTCGCTCTTCAAAAGCCTCATCTGTTGGGTTTAAAATGGGTTGATACTGTTCCCACTTCGACGCCTTTTCACCGTTCCATTGAGCCTTAACTAAAAACCAATTCTGATAGCTATCATCAGGCGTGTCTTTTAGCGTGGGGTTAAAGTGCTCTATATCTTTTTTGTCCGAACGTCCCAAATACGTTTCCGTGTAAGCGCAGATATTGTGTTGTTCATCGCAAAGCACATTTGCCAACTTTTTATTGTCGCCCCCGACTCTGTACGTCAACTTCTCTTGCAGAATAACTGAACTGTCTGACTTATTTACTCTGCGCATATTGACCAGCGAAATTGTAGCGATTTCCTAATTCAAGCCGTTCGGCAATAAGTTGATTTTTCTTTTCCTCATCCGTTTCTGCCCTAATCTGCATCGCAAGCTGCCGATACCACTCATATTCATCAAGACCTTTCTGTAACATCAACTCAGCCATCGCGAAATCCTGACGCAAAATATCATTCGGGTCGTCACCTTCTGGTGCAACACCGGTATGATAATTTACTTCGCCATTTTCATCAAAATATAGAACGAACCGTTCGCATGGCTCAAAAGCTGATGCGATGATAGGCGAATGAGTGGCGAAGAAGAATTGTGCTTCAGGGGCAAGGGAAGTGTAATAATCTACCAGCTTTCGCTGAATATCCGGGAATAAGGAGTGTTCAGGTTCATCGAATAAAATAACTCCCTTATTAATTTGGCTTTTATAAATAGGAATAGCTGTTACCAATAGTTGCTTCGTTCCAGTACTTAAGCCATTAAAAGCCAGCTGTTTACCACCCTTCGTTTTTATTACAATTAACGCTTCAGTACCTTCTGTATCAACTTCAAGAAAAAAATCTTTCAAAACAGAATTTAGGCAATTAGTAGCGATATCAACCTTAGGATTAGGGTTTTCAGTTTGCCACTTATTTAGGCTTTCAGATAAGCGATGAGGTGAAAAACTGCCATTTTTCTGAATAAGATCAATGGCAACTTTCTTTAAGCTTTCATCATATTTTTCAATATCATTAAGTAAATAAGACCACAAATAACGTCCATCCAAAGAGTGGAAGGCCAGTGTTTTTGATTGGGCCAGTCTATCAATAGACTCTTGTCTTTTCTCATTAATGAGAAAAAGCTCATCTGTGCTAGCTAAATAGGCCCTGTTATCTTCATTTCTGTTTGCAGTAAGACTGTATGCATAACTAAGAGCAGATTCGTCTATGTACAAGCATAGCTTGCTGTAAGATTTTATAGCATCATAAATATTACTAGGTTGTGACTGAATCCAATCCAAACTGCTACCGGCAATATCTTTGTCATTATTTGTATATAAATCGGAAGGACTACGAAGAAACTCGGATCCAAAACGGATTGCTTGATCGGAGATTTTTGCATGTACAGAAACATTGGCTCTGAATGTATCATAATGACTGACTGTAGGAATCGAAAATCTATTCGTTGAGATTTGATAGCCATCATTTATAACTTGAAAAAAATCCCAAATTATTCTTAGCAACGTCGTCTTTCCCGTTCCGCTCTGCCCGATAAAACACACCTTCTCTAATGGCTGGCCAGCTTTTGGATGGTCATTTGGATAGGTAAAGTCAAATTTTATATTCTTGAACTGGCGGTATTCGCCAATGTCTATTCCGGTTATCTTCATCGCTTACGCCGTTTGTCCTATCTCCAATAATCCTTCGGCAATCTTCCGATCATTTGCCAGACGCGGTACTTTGTTCTGGCCGCCCAACTTGCCCTGCGACTTCATGTACCGCTGAAAGGCGCCACGGGGCAAGCTTGTCAGTTTTAACGGTTGCAGAATCGAACCCGTAATCAAGTCGTCATAATATACGTTTAGCTCGATCAGGCGGTTGTCTACAGCCTGGGCGAATGCACGCATATCGTGCGGGGGTGTGGCAAACTCCACCAGCCATTCATGATACGGCAGGCCTTCTCTAGGACTTACCATGGGCGCTACGGTAAACTCAACCACTTCGGTTTCGGGGTGTTTCTGCATGGCAAATTGCAACGCCTTCTCCACTTCTTCACCAATGACGTGTTCGCCGAAAGCCGAAATAAAGTGTTTGATACGCCCCGTTACCAGAAGCCGATACGGCTCTCTGGAGACAAACTTGACGGTGTCGCCCAGCGAGTAGCCCCATAACCCGGCGTTATTATTGATAATCACCGCGTAATTTTTACCAAGCTCCACCTCATCGATGGTTAATCGGCGCGGATTTTCAGTAAAGTACTCGTCGGCAGCAATGAACTCGAAAAAGATGCCACTGTCTACCAACAGGAGTAATCCTTCTTCCGTCTGGCTATCCTGAAACGCGATAAATCCTTCCGATGCCGGATAGGTCTCGATGGAGTCAACACGCTTGCCGATGCTGTCGAATAACTTGGCGCGGTAGGGCTCGAAATTGACGCCACCATACACGAACACCGAAAAATCGGGGAAGACATCTTTAATCAACTTGCCCGTTCGCTCCTGAATCCGGTCGAAGTACATCTGCACCCAGGGCGGAATGCCCGAAATAAGCGACATCGGCTGGGTCAGGGTTTCATCGATGATGCGTTCGAGTTTGGTTTCCCAGTCGTCGATGACATTGGTTTCGTAACTGGGCAACTGATTGGTGCGCAGATAAGCCGGAACATGGTGATTGGCAATGCCCGAAAGGCGCCCAATGTTGATGCCCGCTTTCTGAGTCAGTTCGGGACTGCCCGATAAAAAAATTAATTTTTTGTCCAGAAAGGCCCCGTTTCCCGTTTCGTTAATGTAATTCAGCAGCGCATCGCGGGCCGAATCAATATGGTTTGGAATCGAATCCTGCGTGATTGGAATATATTTGGTGCCGGATGTTGTGCCGGATGTTTTGGCAAAATAGAGCGGCTTTCCTTTCCAGAGCACATCGGTTCCACCGCTTAAAATCTGCTCGATATACGGTTTCAATTCTTCGTAATCGCGAACAGGGACCGCCTGCCGGAAGTCCGCAACCGTTCGCACATCCTTTAGATGATGATCCTGACCGAAAACAGTGGCCCGGCCGCCTTCCATCAGGCGCTGAAACCAGCGTTGCTGAGCCTCGGCAGGCTGATACATCCAGGCTTGCTGCCGCTCTACTACAAACTTGGCTAATGGCTTACTGACGACTGAACGAATTCCCATAATGGCACAAAGGTAAGGCTTAATCACAAGGATGAATGAGGAACGAAAAAGGATGAATAATCAACTTTATCGTTTATTGCCAGGATGATTCATAATTCATTATTCATCATTCTGATTATTAATCTATATTTTTGCACACTTTTCAATAAAACTGTATTTGTAATAAGGCGTTCTGCGTCAACCTATAATGGGACTTTTTAATTTTTTAACCAGCGACATTGCTATTGACCTGGGCACGGCGAATACCCTGATCATTCACAAAGATCGAATTGTGGTAGATGAGCCTTCGATTATCGCAATGGACAAAGTCAGTGGCAAGGTACTGGCCATTGGCCATAAGGCCATGCAGATGCACGAAAAGACCAATGAGAACATCAAGACAATTCGCCCGTTGAAAGACGGTGTCATTGCCGATTTTACGGCCGCCGAACTGATGATTCGGGGCATGATAAAAATGATCGATACGGGCAGCAAGCTGTTTTCTCCCTCGCACCGAATGGTTATTTGCATTCCATCGGGCATTACCGAAGTAGAGAAGCGGGCTGTAAAAGACTCCGCTGAGCATGCTGGTGCGAAAGAGGTATATATGGTACATGAGCCCATTGCCGCAGCCATCGGCATTGGCATAGACATTACTCAGCCCAACGGTACGATGATCGTCGATATTGGCGGAGGGACCACCGAAATTGCGGTGATTGCCCTGTCGGGTATTGTTTGTGAACAATCTATCCGGATTGCTGGTGATGTGTTTACCCGCGATATTGTCGATTACATGCGTCGGGAACACAACCTGCTCATCGGCGAACGGTCGGCTGAACAAATCAAGATGGAAGTTGGCTCAGCGTTACCTGAACTTGACAACCCACCGGCTGATTATGAAATCCGGGGCCGCGATCTGATGACGGGTATCCCGAAAGAAATTAAGGTTACCTACAGCGAAATCGCCTACGCGCTCGATAAATCCATTTCGAAAATAGAAGAGGCTACCATGAAAGCCCTCGAAATTTCGCCACCGGAATTGTCTGCCGATATTTATACCAATGGCATTCACCTAACGGGGGGCGGAGCCCTGCTGCATGGCCTCGATAAACGGCTGGGGGCTAAAACCAAATTACCCATTCACGTGGCCGACGATCCGCTCAAAGCGGTTGTGAAAGGTACGGGTGAGGTGATTAAGAATCTGGAAATGTACAGATCGGTATTGATTAGCTAATTGGGTAACTGTCGGTTGGTCATTGCCGAAGAATCCGTGCGTTGTAGGTATAGTTTTCATCTACAACGCACGGATTCTTCGGCAATGACCAACCGACTGCGTTGCTTTTTAACATAATGGGAGAGTTAGTCGATTTTTTTGTTCGAAGCCGGAACTTCATTCTGTTTGTGTTGCTGGAAGTACTTTGTTTTTACTTCATTATCAATACCAGCAACTATTGGAGTGTTACGTACTTCAACACGTCGAACCTGTATGCGGCTAAAGTATTGGCCCTGTCAAACGCGGCTAATGAATACACTCACCTTCGTCAGGTTAACTCCGATCTGGCGCTGGAGAATCAACAGCTGAATGCCCAATTGACAAAACTACTCCAGAGTAAGCCAACCGCCCCGGCAGAATATCAGGCTGATTCAGCTTTTGCCGACCGGTTTAAGTTTGTCGTAGCGAAGGTGGTTAACAACACCACGCAATTTGCCAATAATTACATCACAATTGACAAAGGAACAGACGATGGGATTCGACCAGGCATGGGTGTAATCTCACCGACAGGTATTGTAGGTAAAGTGAAGTCCTGCAATCGACGCTTTTCGGTTATCACATCCATCCTGCATTCTGAATATCTGGTGTCCTCTCAATTGGTAAAATTAGGGGAAACCGGCACGGCGAAATGGGATGGTATTGATCCACACCTGATCAAACTGGATGATATTTCGTTGACAAAACCCGTCAGTAAAGGCGATTCTGTTGTAACATCACAATATAATTCGACTTTTCCGCCTGGTATTCTGGTGGGGCGAGTTCGTACAGTTGGCGTTCAGCCCAACCAAACGTTTCATGATATTACGCTTAATCTGGCTACTAACTTCAGCAACTTGTCTTTTGTATATGTCGTCGAAAATCGCCTTCAGGCCGAGCAGGAGCAGTTAGAAAAACAAATAGAAACGGAAAAATAAGCTTGTGGTTTGTGGTTTGTTATAACGTTTATCAGACGTAATGAACTATCCGGGCCGGCAGGCTGAGCTATAAAATGACCCTGCGCGAAATTCTGTCTACGTCACTTTTATTTTTATTATACCTGGTCCTGCAAATTCTGCTGGTGCGAAATCTGGTTCTGTTCGATTATGCCTTCTGCTTTATCTACATAGCCTGCATTCTGCTCTTGCCAAATGAAATGGGCCTGACCTGGCTGTTGTTGATTGCCTTTGTGACGGGTATTATTGTCGACACGTTTTACAATACATTGGGAATGCACGCAGCCGCTTCTGTGTTAATGGCTTATTGTCGGCCATTGATTGTTCGTTCACAGATTGACGTTCCCGGTTTAGAGACACGGATTGAGTTTTCGCTTCGGGAACTGGGCGTCGGGGCTTTTTTTCGGTATGTGTTCGTGTTGACGCTCATTCATCATACGGCCCTCTTTTTTATCGAAGCGAGTAGCCTTACGTTGCTTGTCCCAACCCTGATTCGGGTGGCCGCCAGTACCTTGTTTACCACCGTGAGTATTGTTCTGATTCAGTTTTTTACGAGAAATTAAGTGTCCGTCCACACAAGAAAACATGTCTGAAACGCTCATACTTCCTCAAACACAGGATCGGCAGGCCATTTACGATAGCCTGATTCCTCAACTGGCCGCGCTCGTAGAGGGCGAACCGGACCTGATTGCCAACCTGGCTAATATGGCTGCTGCGCTTAAAGAGGCCTTCGGGTTTTTCTGGGTTGGCTTTTACCTTAAAAAAGATAACCAACTCGTGTTGGGACCCTTTCAGGGGCCAATTGCCTGCACTCGGATAGCCTTTGATAAAGGCGTTTGTGGAGCCGCCTATTCGCGTCAGGAAACGATTCTAGTGCCTGATGTCGAGCAGTTTCCGGGGCATATTGCCTGTAGTTCGGCATCCAGATCGGAAGTCGTCGTTCCTGTGTTTGATCGGGCTGGCAACGTAACGATGGTGCTGGATGTTGACAGTGATCAATTGAACGACTTCAGCGAAGTTGATGTCAGAGAGCTAGAAAAAATTGCAGGGCTAATCATGACGTTTTGAGGAGCAGTACGTGGTTTCTGAGTGCAGTCTGTATGCGTTAAGATGCTGTTAAAGTTTAGCCTGCACTTAAACCATCGATGTGATTAGCCGTCTTAGGTTTGGACTTAACAACAAGAACCATGCTTAAGAAAATCGCTTTGAGTGGCTTATTGCTCTCTCTGTTTTCATTTCCATTGTTAGCGCAGCAAACCGCTACACCCGATGCTCCCACCCAGACTAATACGCGCCGGATGGGTAAAAACGGGGCCATGCAACGGCACCAAATGGGTGATCCAGCTACCCGTGCTAAAAAAATGACTGACCGTATGACGCAGCAACTGGGACTCGATCAGGGCACGTCGCAAAAAGTGTACGATGTCACCCTGGCACGCGCTCAGAAAGTAGATGCCATTCAGGCCAGCTCCGATGATAATAAAGCCAAAGCGCAGGCGCTAAAAGCTAACGCTGACGATTTCAAGGCTAAATTGAAAGGCATTCTGACGCCTGACCAGTTCGCCAAGCTTGAATCCATGAAAGGAAAAGGCGGGATGCGGCACGGACGGAGTGGTCCAGACAATGGCGATCAGGAGAAAGACCAGAAATAAGCCAGATCAAAATAGAGTCTCTACAAAAACGGGGCTGAAAATCGACATTAACGAACGTTGATTTTCAGCCCCGTTTTTGTAGAGACAAGACAGAGTTCACTTTACAGTAAAGTTTATATATATTCTCCTTTTGGTCTAAAACTGGTCAATCGCTCAATGGCACCTCCCGTATCCCGTCGGCTATTTATTAAACAAACTGCGCTCGTAGGAGCAACAAGTATGGCCGTTCCGACACTGCTGTCGGCTAAATCAGGCATCTATAATCCTGAGCCAACAGTGATCGGCCATAACGGCTTCCAGTATCGGGTCGTGCCAGGTTGGGGCGTATTGGATGCGGGCAAGAATCCCGTCAATGATTGCCACGAAATGGTACAGGATGCCAAAGGGCGCATTATCCTGTTGACCAATGAGACGAAAAACAATATTCTTATCTACGACAAATCGGGCAAGCTACTCGAAACCTGGGGGCATAGTTATCCGGGCGGACATGGGCTGACCTTGGGTGGCGAAGGAAATGATCAGTACCTGCTCATTTGTGATACCGACCGGCATCAGGTTATAAAAACCGATCTGAAAGGGCGTGAGTTAATGAAGCTGGACTATCCGAAAGAAACCGGCAAATACGACTATCCATCTCAGTATAAACCGACCGAAACAGCTATTAATCCGGCTAATGGAGATATTTATGTGGTAGACGGGTACGGTTTGAACTACGTGACCCAATACGATAAAACGGGTAAGATTATTCGGTACTGGGGCGGCAAAGGCGAAGGAAACGATACATTCGATTGCTGCCACGGTATTGTTGTCGACCGTCGGGTAGCGGCCAATCCGACCCTGCTCATTACCGACCGTCGACACAACGCGCTGAAACGGTTTACACTCGATGGCAAATACGTGTCGACCATTGCTTTGCCGGGTTCGTATATCTGCCGACCGGTGATTCATGGCGACAATATTTACGGGGCTGTGTTTCGGAGCACTTCCGATGCCTACCCTGACTCGGGCTACATTCAGATTCTGGACAAAAATGATCGGGTGATTTCAACTCCCGGCGGCTCTGCACCGATCTACCAGGATAATAAACTTGCCGAGCAGCGTAAAGACCTTAAAAACTCACCTTTTCTACACCCACATGATGTATTGGTGGACGAAGACGACAGCGTTTATGTGGCTCAGTGGGCGTCTAAAAAAACATATCCCATTAAACTAGCGCGTGTTGCCTGATAGATTGGCCTGACTTATGCATGAATTAATTTTATTGCAAGCTAAGCCGTCGTCCCCCGCCGATTGGGTGTTGTTCTGGGGACATTTTCACCCCCTCATCGTTCACCTGCCTATCGGCTTTTTGCTCATTGCCGGTCTACTTGAACTGGACCGACTAATCCGGCACAACTCCGTCAGTCCGCATACGATCACGTTAATTCTGTTCTGCTCGGCAGTGAGTGCGACCCTGGCCTGTGTGTTTGGCTATATGTTGTCGTTAGGGGGTGGCTACGAAGTCGAAACGCTGAACAACCACATGTGGGAAGGCATTGGTGTGGCGGTGTTTGCCTGGCTGGCTTGGGCCGTAAAGTCCGAAAATCTGGGTCGTATTGTGCCCTTTGCCTCCCTCATGTATCTGCCTGCGCTGGGCGTATCGTTGCTGTTGCTGCTGGCCGCCGGGCATTTAGGGGGCAATCTGACGCATGGTGAAGACTACTTAACCCAGTACATGCCGGAAACCATGCGAACCTTGGCTGGTGTACAACCCAAGCAGAAAGAGATGACATTTCAGCCCATTACGGATGTCAATCAGGCAATGGTTTATCAGCAAATCGTGAACCCTATTCTGCACAGTCGGTGCGTACAATGCCATAACGCAGGAAAAGCAAAAGCTGGATTGCGGCTGGATACGCCCGAAATGATCAAGAAAGGGTATGAAGACGGGCCGGTGTTTGTGGCGGGCAAGAGTAAGACGAGCGAGTTGGTAAAGGTTTGTCTGTTGCCTGAGGATGATGATCATCATATGCCTCCTAAAGGTAAAACCCAGTTAAAGGAGAGCGATATTGCGTTGCTGACCTGGTGGATTGATCAGGGAGCGCCCTTCGACAAAAAAGTAGCTGATCTTACTGTAAATGAGGCTATCCGGCCGGTGCTGGCGTCTTTGGCCGGTGGTGGGCCGCTCGAAGTTGGAGGAACACAGGTTGCCTCGGGGCCTGCTCCCGAGTCGCCAGTGCTGACCATGAAAGTACCAGCCGCTGATCCCAAGGTTGTCGAGGAGCTGAAAAAGCTAAATTTGCTAGTATTACCCCTGTCAAAAGAGCAAAACCAACTGGAAGTCAGTGCCGTAAACGCCCGTACGTTCAACGATGCTCAGGCTGCTGCGTTGCCAAAACTGAGCAATCAAATTGTGTGGCTCAAGCTGGGTGATACCGAAATTTCGGATGCGGCCCTGGCATCGATTGCCAAATTGAAGAATTTACAAAAGCTCCATCTGGAAGAAACAAAGGTGACCGACGCGGGCCTGAAACAACTAAAGCAGCTAGCCAATCTGGAGTATTTGAACCTGTATGGCACCGCTATTACCGACGCTGGATTAGTCGAACTGGCCGGGCTAAAAAATCTTAAAACGATTTATCTCTGGCAAACTAAAGTGACCGAACAAGGCATTGCCAGCTTGAAAACGGCTTTACCCAAACTAGAAGTCGTTGGTGGAATCAATGAACAGGCTATTGCCGAATTTGCAAAAGTGGCCCCATCCGAATCGAAAGGGAGTGAGCCGAAAAAGAACTAGTTGAACGCTTTTGGTAAACGAACCATATTTTCCAGATATTGACTTCTGCAACGGGCAATCCACCGATACAACATCCAGGATTATGAAATCTGAACTCGTCAAATTCATACTTTTCACGGTTTGCTTTAGCCTACTAACCTCGTTCTATAGCACAGATGCTCAACCTGCCATAACCAGGCAAGTGCTTGACTACCAGGAATTGAAAGGATTGCTGTTGAGGCACAAGACAACGGTTGAGAGTATGCTCAGCATGAAGCGGTTTAAACTCGCTTCGAACAAAGAGAGACCCGAAAGCACGATCTACGAGTATAAAAAAGAGAGCGATAGTACCCAAATTCTTATCCGGATTCGCAAAAATGATGGGCTTGTTAGTGAGATCGCCTGGGACGAAAGGCGATCAACAATTGGGGACTTAACTCATGACGCTGTTTACGACGGGTTTGTGCCAGTAGCTGGGAATAGCCGCTACTATAACCGATTTCAAAAGATGGCACTATTAGTTAATTATACACTGACTCATGAAGACAATAATGTCCCCTGTATCCTCAGAGCAGTTGAGTAAAGCGCTCAAACAGTTTTTAGACGAATAGTAAATACGATTCTTCAAAGTATACTGGTAAAAATTATATTAAAATTAAATTTTATCCTACAAGAACTCAATTTGCTCTTCTCGCTGTTTACAGAGAACCCCTATATCGCCGGTAAAGAGCAACTCATTTAACAGCAAAATAGTCTATCAACAAGATAAGATAGTACGATTTTTCTATATTCCCCGAGGTTATTTTTGTGAATCCGTTTCACCATCAAGCCAATCGTTGGTATGCGCGCCTGGTCAGACATGCAAGTTCGATACGTTCTTCTCAGCGCAACGGTGAGCCTTTTCGGTGCGTCTATTTGGTTAACAGCCTGTCATAGTTCCGTTGAAAAACCGGCTGATGTTGTTGCGGTTGAAGCAAGCCTGCCCGAAAAAGTTGATTATAACTTACATGTAAAGCCCATTCTGTCCGACCGCTGTTTTGCCTGTCATGGGCCGGATAAAGCTAAGCAACAGGCAGGTCTGCGGCTAGATACGCCCGAAGGCGCCTATCAAGCATTGGCAAAAAGTGGCCATAAAGCGATTGTTCCCGGCAATTTAGCCAAGAGTGAACTGGTTAGCCGCATCATCAGCACTGATCCCGAGGAGATGATGCCGACTCCTAAATCAAATCTTACCCTAACCGCCGAAGAGAAGGCGATACTGATCCGCTGGGTTGAGCAGGGCGCGGAGTATAAAGAACACTGGTCGCTTATTGCACCAGTCACGCCCAAGATTCCGAAGGTGACCGACGAAAAGTGGGCCATCAACGATATTGACCGGTTTATTCTGGCGAAACAGGAAGCCAAAAAATTAGGGCACGCTCCCGAAGCCGATAAAACTACACTGCTCCGCCGGGTGAGCCTTGATCTGACGGGCCTGCCACCAACGCCCGCTGAGGTGGATGCATTCCTGGCCGATAAATCGCCAAACGCCTACGAAAAAGTGGTGAACCGGCTCCTGAGTAGTCCGCATTATGGGGAGCGGCAAGCCGTTGAATGGCTCGATGTGGCTCGTTATGCGGATACTGATGGCTACCAGGACGATGGCCTGCGCACCATGTGGCCCTACCGTGACTGGGTTATTCGGGCGTATAACCGGAACCTGTCTTTCGATCGGTTCATTACCTGGCAGTTGGCCGGGGATCTGTTGCCCAATCTGGCCACATCGAAAGATAAACGCGATAAACTTATTGCCACGGCTTTTAATCGCAATCACCAGCAAAGTCAGGAAGGTGGCATTGTGGACGAAGAATACCGGACCGAGTATGTTGCCGACCGGACCAACACGTTTGGAAAAGCCATGTTGGGCCTGACGGTTGAGTGTGCCCGCTGCCACGATCATAAATACGACCCGATTAGCCAAAAGGATTATTACTCACTTTTTGCCTTTTTCAACAGCAATAACGATCGGGGCCAGATTCCTTACAACGGGGAAGCTGCGCCGACCATCACGCTGACGAAACCCGAAACAGAAGCCAAACTCCGCTTCATTCGCGAACAATTGACGCCTATTCAGCAGCAACTCAATCCTAATCGTCCCGATTACCAGCAACGGTTTGGGCAGTGGCTAGCCAAAAATCCTACTGTAACGTCAATTGACTCCGGGCTACTGGCGCACTACACATTCGATGAAGCCGACCGGGCTGATATCGGCGCTTACGTGAAAGCAAAAAACGAGGAGCGCAAACGGGAAGACGAAAAGAAAAAAGTAGCTGAGGAAGCTAACCGTAAAAAAGAAGGCATCGCTAAACTTGGCAAGTCCAACGATAAGAAGCCTGAAAAGAAAGAACCGGTTAAACGTAAAACGAAGGAGGATCTCTGGAAAGACCCGCGTAATGCCTTCGCTAATACGGTGAATGACACGTTGCCCGCCCGGTTGGGGGGCGATCCCGACAAAGTGCCGTATGCGGTGCCTGGCCGTTTTGGCAAAGCACGCTACCTGGCTGGTGACAGCTTTATTGAGTTGCCTGGCAACTTCGGAGCCTTCGAGCAGAATGAGCCATTCACTATCAGCAGCTGGTTTAATTTGGCGAAGCCAAACATGGCGTTGACGCTTATGGGGCGCACGACCGGCCCGATGGATGGCCAGCGCGGCTACCAGCTCGATTTATTGGGGGATGGGCGGTTGAAACTAACCTTTAACCATGTATGGCCCGCCAATGCCATTGACATTGAATCCGTCGATAAAGTGCCGGTGCATCAGTGGTTCCAGGTTGCCTTTGCCTACGATGGAACGGGCCAGGCAAAAGGCATCGCATTGTATCTGAACGGGCGGCCCATTCGGACAAAGGTGATTACCGATAACCTGATGCACAGTATGGTGTTTGGTAAAGATCGAACGCACTGGGCGCAGCACAACTTTTACGTAGGCCGGATGCATGATTATTTCTATAAAGATTTTGCGGTCGATGAACTTCGGATTTATAATCGTTGCCTGACACCCCTGGAAATGCCCGGTCTGGCTGGTCAACCCGATGCGCTCCGGGCGGCTCTACAGACACCCGTTGCGAACCGGACCCCTGCCCAGCGAACCGGATTATACACCTATTACGTCAGGACGCAGGACCCCGCTTACCACGATGCCTACGCCAAAGCCATGGAACTGCGGGGTGAGCAAATCAAGCTCTATACCAACTCCGATCAGGTAATGGTTATGCAGGAGCGGTCAGTGCCGCGCGAAACTCACCTCCTGAAGCGGGGTGCTTACGATGCTCCCGGCGAAGTTGTTACGCCGGCTGTTTTGCACAGCCTCAATCCCTTGCCTGAGGGTATGCCCAAAAATCGGCTTGGTCTGGCTAAGTGGTTACTGGCGCCCGAAAATCCGCTGTTCAGTCGGGTAATGGTGAACCGGATGTGGCAACAGTATTTTGGACAGGGACTCGCCAAAAATAGCGATGACTTTGGAAATCAGGGCGCTTTGCCAAGCCACCCGGAATTGCTTGATTACCTAGCCATAAAATTCCGCAACATGGGCGACCTAAAATCGGGCGGGCAATGGAATACGAAAGCCATGCATAAGATGATCGTTATGTCGGCCACCTATCGCCAGGCATCGAGCGTGCCTGAGAACGTACGGGAAATCGATCCGGATAATACATTCCTGACCCGTGGACCAAGCTATCGAATGTCGGCCGAGCAAGTGCGCGACAACGCCCTCGCAGCCAGCGGATTGCTCACCCAGCGTGTTGGTGGTCCAAGTGTGCGGCCTTACCAACCGGCAGGCATCTGGGAGGCTTTAGCTACACGAAATGCCGTAAAGTATGTTCAAAGTCAAGGCGATAGCCTCTACCGCCGTTCCATGTACACGATCTGGAAACGCTCATCGCCCGCGCCGATGATGTTAAATTTCGATGCGGCCGAACGGCATACCTGTGTGGTGAAACGGCAGAAAACCAGTACGCCCCTCCAGGCACTGGTTACCCTGAATGACCCACAGTTTGTGGAAGCTGCCCGAGTGCTGGCGCAACATCTACTGCCAGTCACCAATGCTTCGGCGGGTATTACGGCTGTCTTTAAAGCGGTTGTCAGCCGTCCGGCGCGGCCCGAAGAATTAACGCTGGTGAACCAACTCTATACCGAAGAACTGGCTGACTTTAAAAAGAATCCCAAACGGGCAAACGAACTCCTGTCGGTGGGTGAATACCCTGTCGATAAGCATATAAACCGGGCTGAGTTAGCTGCCTGGACCGTAGTAGCCAGCACGATCATGAATTTCGACGAAGCGATCATTAAACGATAGGGCAGAGGACAATGGATATTCAGGATGAAATACATGACCAATTCAGCCGCCGGACGTTTCTGGGGCAATCCAGTGCGGGGCTGGGCGCTATTGCGTTAGCCTCGCTGCTCAATCCAACAAAGCTGTTTGGTGGTTCGTCCGCGCCCGGAGAGAACCCCGCCGTGGGTAAGCCGCACTTCCCTCCGAAAGTGAAGCGGGTTATTTACCTATTTCAAAGTGGAGCACCTTCGCAATTGGAGTTGTTCGATTACAAGCCGAAACTCGAAACCATGTGGGGGCAGGATTTACCCGCTTCCGTACGCAATGGTCAACGCCTGACGGGCATGAGTGCGGGACAGAGCCGTTTTCCGCTGGCTGCGTCGAAATATAAATTTGCGCAGTATGGACCTGGCCAGATGTGGCTTAGTGAATTGTTGCCGCATACAGCCCGCATTGCTGGTGACCTAACGTTTGTTCGCTCCCTGCATACCGAGGCCATCAATCATGATCCAGCCGTCACCTTCTTCCAAACAGGAAGCCAACAGGCCGGACGACCCAGTTTTGGCTCGTGGATCAGCTACGGTCTAGGTTCCGATAATCAGAATCTGCCTGCTTTTGTGGTGCTCCTTTCCAAAGGACGCGATGGCGATCAGCCGTTGTATGCCAAGCTCTGGAGCAATGGGTTTCTGCCATCCGTGCATCAGGGGGTGGTATTTCGGTCGGGGCCAGATCCAGTCTATTAC
The DNA here is from genome assembly GCF_000974425.1 of Spirosoma radiotolerans. Lineage (NCBI taxonomy): Bacteria > Pseudomonadati > Bacteroidota > Cytophagia > Cytophagales > Cytophagaceae > Spirosoma > Spirosoma radiotolerans. Next base: position 5,736,387 of record NZ_CP010429.1, on the reverse strand, counting down.
CTCAATAATCCGCCGGGTGTCGACAAAACCAGCCGTCGGCGAATGCTCGATTACCTGACCAAACTGCATCAGGAGCAATATAAGCACGTGCTCGACCCGGAAATCAATAACCGAATGGCTCAGTACGAAATGGCCTATCGAATGCAGACTTCGGTACCCGAAACACTCGATATTTCGAAAGAACCCGATTATATTTTCGATATGTATGGGCCCGACAGCCGTAAACCCGGTACGTTTGCCGCCAACTGCCTTTTGGCCCGTAAGCTGGTCGAAAAAGACGTAAAGTTTGTGCAACTCTACCATCAGGGATGGGATCAGCACGGCAATTTACCGAACGATATTAAGACGCAGGCAAAGAGTGTCGACCAGCCATCGGCGGCCCTGATCATGGACCTCAAGCAGCGCGGTTTGCTTGACGACACGCTCGTGATCTGGGGCGGTGAGTTTGGCCGTGGCGCCTACTCACAGGGAAAACTTACCCGCGATAACTACGGCCGTGATCATCATCCCCGTGCCTTCTCCGTCTGGATGGCCGGTGCCGGGGTCAAAAAAGGTATGGTATACGGTGAAACCGATGATTTTGGTTACAATGTCGTCCGTGATCCTGTTCATGTTCATGATTTTCAGGCAACTATTCTGCACCTTCTGGGCGTGGACCACGAGAAACTGACCTTTAAAAGCCAGGGTCGCCGGTACCGGTTAACGGACGTACATGGCCAAGTAGTTAAGCCACTGCTGGCCTAGTAGCGGGGTAGTTTTTGGTAATTGGACAAGTGGGCCTATGAGGTTTTTCAACCTTGTAGGCCTTACTTTTGTCAGTAATCGATATGCTACAACAATTTGATACCTGGATACGAGCCATAGTCCGCTGGTGTGGCTATGTTCCAAACCGCGATTTATCGGGTTGGGTACTACTCACCATAGCTATACTGCTGGGCCTGCTGGTCGATCTGGTTATTACCCAGGTCATCCGATTTATTGTTCGGCGCCGGCCGTTTCAAACGCTGGGTTATCTTAAGGTGTATGTGCGGTGGGCGTTCTGGGTTTTTGTGCCTTCTCTGTTCTTTCTACTGGCGACCAATGTCCAATCGGCGCGGTTTATACGTCGGCATCCCGTAGCCGATAAAACGGCAGAAGTATTGTTTCTCATTACCAGTACCTGGCTGGTCATTCAACTGCTAAAAGTAGGCGAATTGCTCCTTGTCCGGCAATACGATACGGTGCAGGATGTTAATTTATCGCACCGTAAATTCGTCACACAGGTTCGCTTTTTTCGCCGGGTGCTGGCCGCAGGTATTGTCATTATCAGTGCATCACTGCTGTTGATTTCCTTTCAGGGGAGTCGGAAAGTAGGGCTAAGCGTATTGACGTCGGCTGGGGTCGTCTCGGTATTAATCGGTTTTGCCGCCCAGAAAACGCTGGCCAACCTGATGGCGGGTATTCAAATTGCTTTCAATCAGCAAATTCGGTTGGGCGATGCGGTGGTGGTTGAAAAAGAATGGGGGCGAATCGAAGAAATCAACCTCACCAGCGTTATTGTTCGCATCTGGGATCGACGACGGCTTATTTTACCCATTACATATTTTGTTGAGACACCGTTTGAAAACTGGACCCGCTCCGATGCATCCATTGTTGGGACGATTTTCCTGTATCTGGATTATAACGTTCCCGTCGAAAAGATTCGGGAGAAGGCGCGGGAGCTGGCTGAAAACGATCCCCTCTGGACTGGCGATACGTTTGCCGTGCAGGTAACCGATACACAACCTACCTGCATCGTCATCCGTGTTCTGGTATCAGCGCCCGATGCGCCATCGGCTTTTGATTTACGTTGCCACATGCGCGAGCAGCTGATTGCGTTTATCCGTGATGAATATCCACATAGCCTGCCGCAAACGCGTCTGATGCTGGCCGAAGAACTAAAGCCAAAGGAGGAATAAAGCAAATGGGGTGGCAGTTTTGAAACTGCCACCCCATTTGCTTTATTCCTCCCAACCAAAGGACCGCTCAATGGCTTTTTGCCAGCCGCGCATCAGTTTTTTACGCTGAACATCGTCCATCGTTGACTCATATGTTTTGGCAACGCCCCAGTTCTGGCGGAGGTCATCCAGGTTTTGCCAATACCCTACGGCGAGGCCCGCAGCGTAGGCGGCTCCAAGCGCTGTTGTTTCTGTCATTTGTGGACAAACCACAGGCCCATTCAAGACATCGGCCTGGAATTGCATCAGTAATGAATTGACGACCATGCCGCCATCAACACGCAGGGATTTCAATGATACACCCGCGTCCTGCTCCATGGCCCGGACGACGTCAACAGTCTGGTAAGCGGTTGCTTCCAGTACGGCCCGTGCCAGATGACCTTTAGTCACGAAGCGCGTCAGGCCCGCGATAACGCCCCGTGCATCGGCTTTCCAGTGCGGAGCGTAGAGACCCGAAAAGGCAGGTACAAAGTAAGCGCCCCCATTGTCATCGACCGAACGGGCCAGGGTTTCAATATCTGTACTCTTCTTGATAATACCCAGATTGTCGCGTAACCACTGTACCAGCGCCCCGGTGATGGCCACGCTACCTTCTAGCGCGTAATGAACCGGTTCGTTCCGAAATTGGTAGGCCACCGTTGTCAGCAGGCCGCATGTGGAGGTACGCAGTTCGGTGCCGGTATTCATGAGCAGGAAGCAACCCGTGCCATAGGTATTTTTGGCCTGGCCTGGCTCGTAGCATGTTTGCCCAACAAGGGCCGCCTGCTGATCGCCCAGAATACCCGCTATCGGCACGCCCGGCAGTACTTCCGATGATACGGTTCCGTACACTTCGCTGCTGGGCCGTATTTGGGGCAACATTGCGCGCGGCACGGTGAAATCTTCCAACAGGCTATCGTCCCAGTCAAGCGTTTGGAGGTTCATAAGCTGCGTACGGCTGGCGTTGGTAACATCGGTCAGGTGTAGACCACCCGTTACACCACCCGTCAGATTCCAAACCACAAACGTATCCATATTGCCAAAGATCGCTTCGCCCCGTTCGGCGTCGTCCCGCAAACCCGGCACGTGATCCAGCAGCCATTTGAGCTTTAGTCCACTGAAATACGTGGCCAACGGTAAGCCTGTTTGCGCCCGAAAGCGATCCTGCCCGTGGCCATTTCCCGAAAATTCCGTAACCAGATCCGCCGTGCGCATGTCCTGCCAAACGATGGCATTGTAGTAAGGTTTGCCTGTTCGGCGGTTCCAGACAACGGTGGTTTCCCGCTGATTGGTAATGCCGACAGCAGCAATATCCTGCACCGAAAGTTTTCCTTTGATACGGGCCAGTGCGATCACTTCGAGGGTATTTCGCCAGATCTCTTCCGGGTCGTGCTCCACCCAGCCGGGTTGCGGATACAGTTGTTTATGCTCTTTTTGAGCCAGGGAGACAATCTTACCTTGTCGGTCAAACACAATGCAACGGGTACTGGTCGTTCCCTGATCAATGGCGGCTATGTAGGAGGGCATAGGAGTCTGAAAATGCAAAGAGAGAAAGAAATAGTAAGTAGCCAGGCAAAAAATATAACCACAGAGGCACAAAGAGCACTGAGCTATAACTGACTAACAATTAGTATTTTGTTGTGCTATAATAGTTGAGTCTGCGATTAATCCACTTGCTATCACAACGTAAACCAGCGAATCAATAACCCACCAATGGTGGCCCCTGCCAGCGAACCAACCACAGGCACCCAGGCATAACTCCAGTCCGACGACCCTTTGCCGGTAATGGGCAGTAGGGCATGAGCCAGACGGGGACTAAAATCGCGGGCGGGGCTCATGGCGTAGCCCGTGGTGCCGCCTAATGACAGACCCACACTCCAGACTAAAATACCAACCAGATAAGGGCCGACACCCACGGCCAGTTCGCCCAGGTGCTTGGATGAAATACCCGCCAGACCCAAAATCAGTACGAGGGTGGCCATGGCTTCACTCAGGAGGTTGGAACCAGGTTGGCGAATGGCTGGTCCTGTAGCGAAACAGGCCAGTTTGGCGGCCGGATCTGGTGTGGCGGCCCAGTGGGGGAGGTAATGAAGCCAAACCAGCGTTGCCCCCAGAAAAGCCCCAATCAGTTGCGCCGTGATATAAGGCACCAAGTGGCTGAAGTCGTTTGTGGCTACGGCAAAGGCAACTGTAACGGCAGGGTTCAGGTGGGCATCAACGCTTCCAAAGGCTTTAGCGACGAAAACGCCCATTGTTACGGCAAACGCCCAGCCTGCCGTAATGACAATCCAGCCCGATGATTCACCTTTTGTTTGTTTCAGCACAACGTTGGCTACTACCCCGTTGCCCAGCAGAAGCAGGACCATAGTGCCAATTAATTCACCAAGAAAAGGAGACGTTTGCATAAGCAGGCATTCGTAGGGGACTAACGGTCATCAGTCAATTAAAGAAGTGCACAGAAAAAGTCTGTTTTCTGATTGACCGACACTCGTTAGTTACCGACTTGATTCAGGGTTTAGGAATAGTTTGTGCGAATTAAGTCATATTTTTGGCCCTATTCCAAACCGAGTCTTAAATTCATTGGTTCATCCACTGCTCAACGACTCGTTTTATTCTCGTTCGTTACTTCTTCGCTATGAAAAGCATCACATTCGACCAGACTGGAAAACCAACCGATATTCTGAAGCTTACCGAGTTATCGACGCCTGAGCCGGGCCCTAACGAGGTTCGGGTTAAGGTTATAGCCGCGCCGATCAATCCTTCGGATATTATGTTCGTGCAGAATCTCTACGGAATTAGGCCTCAGTTGCCGTCGGGGGCGGGTTTTGAGGGCGTCGGTATTGTGGAGGCAGTAGGGGAGGGCGTTCAGATGAGAACGGGCATTCGCGTTAGCTTCACCAGTATCGGTACCTGGTCGGAGTACGCGATTGCACACCACCGGAGCCTGATTCCCGTACCGGATGCCATGTCCGACGAAGTGGCTGCCCAGTTGTTCGTCAACCCGTTTACGGCCTATGCCATGGTGCAGGACTCGGGTGTGCCCGAAGGCGGTTGGCTCATGCTGACAGCCGCCGGATCGGCCTTTGGTAAGCTGGTTATTCAGCTTTGTGCCATGCGAGGCATTAAAACAATTGGCACGGTTCGGCGCGATGAGATGAACGACGAATTGAAAGCGCTTGGCCTAACCGAAGTGATTAACACCGAGAGCGAAAATCTGGCGGCCCGAGTCAAGCAGATTACCGATGGGGTTGGCGTGGCTTGCATCCTCGACGCGGTTGGTGGCCATACCGCTACAGAAGCGATCAAGTGTTTGGCCCGAGGAGGCAAGATGCTCATTTACGGGTTGATGAGTTTGCAGGATCCCGTTTTGAATGCCGGTCTTTTAATTTTTAGAGAGTTAACCGTTAAGGGATTCTGGCTTACGGATTGGATGCGTCGGGTGGATAGCCAGACCCGCATGGACGTGGCTCAGAACGTGATTGGTCTGCTGACATCGGGTAAAATACAAATGCCCGTGGAAGCTACGTATCCGCTTCATGAAATTACTGAAGCGGTCGAGCATGCGGATCGACCGGGCCGCCGGGGAAAGATTCTGTTAAAACCCTGATCGTTACGGGGGCGAGGCTTTCGTTTGACCGGGTTGTAACCCGGTCAAACGAAAGTGCTACGTTGACTAATTTTCTAACACGATTTCAGGTGGCTTGCGTATCTTTGACAACATTATACGCCCCGGTGCGTTTGTTTCAATAACGATTACAGGTTTACCCTCATACACTTACCCGACTCGTTCGTATGCTCTTGCTCCAGGTTCCGGCTATTGACACTACGGCCACCTCCTTGTCGGCCACAACGGCTGCTCAACCCCAAACGCTGCAACTATTTGATTTGGTAGCCAAAGGTGGCTGGGTCATGATTCCCATCGCATTTCTGCTATTTTCCGCCCTCTACCTGATTTTTGAACGGTTTTTTGTGATTCGGTCGCAAAGCCGGTACGACGCCAATTTCATCGATAATATTCGGGATATGGTGGCGCAGGGAAACATCAAATCGGCCGAATCGTTTGCCAAAAACCAGCGAACGGCTATGGGACGTGTGTTCGAAAAGGCCATTGGCCGTATTGGGTCACCCATTCGCGAAATTGAAAGCACCATCGAAACCGTTGGTCAGATCGAACTCTCGCGTTTGGAGCGCAACATGGGCTATCTGGGCGTTATTGCCGGTATTGCGCCTATGTTGGGTTTTATCGGGACCATCTCCGGGATCATTCGTATTTTCTACGATATATCACTCTCCGATAACATTAGCGTCGGTATCATTGCCGGGGGATTATACGAGAAAATGATCACCTCGGGTTCCGGCCTTATTGTCGGTGTTATTGCCTATACAGGCTATCACCTGCTCAATATGATGATTGAGCGGTTTACCCTCGCGCTGGAAGTGAATGCGTTCGAGTTTATCGAAGTCCTTCAGAAACCAACGAACGAACCTGCCCGGATGCGGTAGGTCAGTTTATGGTTCGTAGTTTGTTGTTATCGACTACAAACCACAAACGTCAACTCTCTTATGAAACTCCGACGTAAAAATAAATTTGCCGCCGAAGTAGCCACTTCTTCGTTGAACGACATCATGTTTTTCCTGTTGTTGTTCTTCCTAATAATATCGACGGTGGCCAACCCAAACGTCATTAAACTGCTATTGCCCAAGGCCGCATCAACGCAGCAACTGAGCAAAAAGCAGGTAACCCTATCTGTTGACGCCGACAAAAAATATTATATTGACAAAAAGCCAGTCGACCCGGCGAACCTGGAGAACGAGCTTAAAACAATGATGGTCGGTATTGCCGAACCAACCGTTGTGGTGCGTTTCGACAAAACGCTAACCGTCCAGGACTTGGTCGATGTATTGCAAACGGGGGCGAAACTCAATATTAAGATGGTGATGGCCACCTCGAAATAGGCCCTGGATTTTTAGGATTTAAACGATGCAGATGATTTTGAGCCGATGCAGATGTTGCGTCGGCTTTTTTATGGGTTACTCAACTATTTTCGTCTTGGAAGTACCACATAAGAACCCGTTTATGTAAGATGAAAGCAGACCCAGCAAGGCATTAGTTGGATCGAGGAACGGAGAATGATGTAAAAATCGTGGCTTTTTAGCCATGATTCCATACCTGCTTAAAAGCCAAACCTGTTTACCTTTGTGGTCAAACCCTGGAAAACCGGTTTGGTTATGACGCATCAACTTGTACTCAGAAAGCCGCTGGCCTTTTTCGACCTCGAAACAACTGGCATCAACATTGCAAAAGATCGCATTATTGATATTTGCATCATTAAAGCGTTGCCGGGGGGTGAGGTAATCGTTAAGAACCAGCGGGTTCATCCGGGTATGCCAATCCCACTGGAGTCGAGTCTAATTCATGGTATCTATGACGACGATGTTCAGGATGCGCCCCCATTTAAGGCCGTAGCCCGAACATTGGCTCAGTTTCTGGATGGTTGTGACCTGGCAGGCTTCAACTGCAATCGGTTCGACGTACCCTTACTGGTTGAGGAATTTTTGCGGGCTAATGTTGATTTCGATATGAAAAATCGCCGGATGGTGGATTCTCAGCGTATTTTTCACCTGATGGAGCCACGTAATTTGTCGGCAGCCTATCGGTTTTATTGCAACAAAGAGTTGGTTGGTGCTCACGGGGCGGAGGCCGACACCATTGCTACGCTCGAAGTCCTCGATGCCCAGGTACAACGGTATATGGGCATGGTGGCGAAATCAGATAGTGGTCAGGATGTGGTGTTCGAAAATGACATCGACATGCTCCATAGCCTGACGGCCAATAAAAATATTGACCTGGCAGGCCGTATGATTATCAACGAAAAAGGTGAAGAAGTCTTTAACTTCGGCAAACACAAAGGGGCTCCGGTGCTTGAGGTGTTAAAAAAGGAGCCTTCGTTTTACGACTGGATTCTAAAAGGGGATTTCCCGCTCGATACCAAACGACGTCTGACCGAAATTCGGTTACGGATGTTCAGCAACGCCAAGCGTTAATGTGAATTTTTTAGACAGGATGACAAGAAACGTCACAAAAGACGCCGTTTTTGCCTTAGTTTTACAATAAGCCCGCGTAGAGACGGAAAACACCATTACACCAATTCCGAATAATCTTTACCTTTGCGGAACTTTGTATTAACCGGCAAGCCATGCAACCCACGCAGGACGTCCTCATTCCGGAAGTCATTCAACAAATACCGCTCACGTACTACCTGATTCTCAGTACCGCGCTCTTCGTTATCGGCATTATAGGGGTACTGACCCGGCGCAATGCCATCATTATCTTCATGTCCATTGAGTTAATGCTCAATGCCGTCAATTTATTACTCATTGCGTTTTCGTCGTATCGCTCCGATTCTTCGGGGCAGGTATTCGTCTTTTTTATCATGGCCGTTGCGGCCGCCGAGGTATCGGTGGGGCTCGCTATTATTGTTATGATTTACCGAAATACCCGCTCGATCGACGTGGGATTGCTCAATAAACTGAAATGGTAAAAACAGATTTATGGGTTACGGTTTCTGTTTACAGTTACGCGAAGCGGTCTTGCTGCCCAGCGAACTTGTCATTGCTGAACCGTAAACTGTAAACAGAAAACCATAAACAGACCTCATGAAAATAGAATTACTCAGTGCGTTAATTCCGCTCTTTCCGTTACTTGGCTTTCTGATCAATGGTCTCGGCTTCCGTCGGGTACCCAAAGGGTTAGCCGGCGTGCTGGCCACAGCGGCTGTACTTGCCTCCTTCCTGCTGTCCATCTATCTGTTCAGTTCATTTTCTGGCGATTCTCAGCCACTGGTCGCTACGCTCTTCGACTGGATCAGCGTCGGTGATTTACACATCAACTTCTCGTTCCAGATCGATCAACTCTCGTTGCTGATGCTCCTCGTGGTAACGGGCGTTGGATCGCTAATTCATCTGTATAGCATTGGCTACATGAGTCACGATGAAGGGTTTGGCAAGTTCATGGCCTTCCTGAATCTCTTCATTTTCTTTATGCTGTTGCTGGTGATGGGGTCAAACTACGTCATCATGTTCATTGGCTGGGAAGGGGTAGGGCTTTGCTCGTACCTGCTCATCGGCTTCTGGAACAAGAACATCAGCTACAACAATGCGGCCCGCAAAGCTTTCGTCATGAACCGCATTGGCGATTTAGGCTTCCTGTTGGGCATATTCATGCTCATCAACACGTTCGGCACAGTCGAATATCTGGACGTTTTTAAGCAGGCGACGAGTTTAGAAATGAATGATAGCACAGTGCTGATCATTACGTTGCTGTTGTTCGTTGGAGCCATGGGAAAATCAGCGCAGATTCCACTCTATACCTGGCTACCGGACGCCATGGCTGGCCCGACACCTGTATCGGCGCTGATCCACGCGGCTACCATGGTCACCGCGGGTATTTATATGGTTGTCCGATCAAACGTGCTCTACACCCTTTCGCCGTTAACGCTCGAAATCATTGGCGGTATTGCTATTGCTACGGCGCTACTGGCGGCTTCTATCGGCCTGCTGCAAAACGATATCAAAAAAGTGCTGGCCTATTCGACGGTTTCGCAACTAGGCTATATGTTCCTTGGCCTGAGCGCAACGGCTTATACAGCGGGGATGTTTCATGTTATTACCCACGCGTTCTTCAAAGCTCTGCTGTTCCTGGGTGCCGGTAGTGTGATCCACGCCATGTCCGACGAGCAGGATATTCGCAAGATGGGTGGGCTGCGGAAGGCATTGCCCATTACGTTCGTTACCTTCCTGGTTGGCACAATCGCTATTTCTGGCTTACCGCCCTTCGCGGGATTCTTCTCGAAAGATGAAATTCTGGCTCACGTATTCGAGCACAACAAACTGCTGTGGGCGCTGGGCGTTCTAGGTTCCGGCCTGACATCTTTTTACATGTTCCGCCTGCTGTTTCTGACTTTCTTTGGTGAATTCCGGGGAACAGAAGAGCAACGTCATCATCTGCATGAGTCGCCCATTTCGATGACACTGCCATTGATGGTACTGGCGGTACTATCGGCAATCGGTGGCGGGCTCAATCTGCCGGGAAATGGCTGGCTGAGTCATTTTATGGCACCCATTTTTGAGGGGTCGAGATTGGTAAATCCTGAAGCGTTTGCCGAATCGACGATAGAACACAGCACGGAATATGCTCTCATGGCCGTTTCGGCGGGTGTTGCGTTACTGGCTCTTGTGATTGCTTATGTCATGTACATCAGCCGTCAGGCCGTTCCTGCGCCCGAATCCGCCGAACGTTCGTTGCCAGAGCAAGTGGTATACAATAAATATTACGTCGATGAATTATACGAAGCGATTATTATTCGGCCCATTCGTGGGTTGGGCGATACGCTTTATAGTTTTGGCGAAGGACTTGTCGATGGTATCGTGACCGGTATCGGTTGGCTCGTTCAAAAAACTTCAGCGCAGTTGCGGTTGCTGCAAAGCGGTTCCATTGGCTTTTATGTGCTGGCCATGGTCGTGAGCATTGTAGCCATTTTTGCTCTACGGTTCTTTATTCGGTTATAAGCCGGTTCTCAATTTTAATTGCGGCTGACTGGCCGGAAAGCTAAAACTGGATACCGAAAACTTGTTCAAAATGCTTACTCTATTTCTTATTCTTTACCCTGCCATAGCGGCCACCCTGATTTTTCTGATTGGGGGAGAGCGAATAAAACAGGTAGCGTTGATCGCTGCGCTGATTGAACTAGCGCTGGCTGTCTATTCCTTTTTCATCTTTAAACCCGATGCCAGTTCTCAGTTTGGGTTCGATTATCCGTGGATCGAGTCGTTGGGTATTCGACTAAGCGCGGGTATCGACGGCATAAGTGTCTTGCTGGTGTTGCTGACTGGGCTGCTGGTTCCGTTCATTATCCTCTCGACCTTTGACCGGACCTATAAACAACCCGCCACGTTCTACGCGCTGATGCTGTTTATGCAGGCGGCTTTAATGGGCGTGTTCACGGCTCGCGATGGCTTTTTATTTTACTTTTTCTTCGAAGCGGCTCTGATCCCGATTTACTTTCTGGCGGCTATGTGGGGCGGAGAAAACCGGATTCCCGTTACCTTCAAATTTTTCGTTTATACCATCTTCGGGAGCCTGTTTATGCTCATTGCGCTGGTGTATTTGTACTATCAAACACCAGCAGTCAATGGATCGGCCCACTCATCGGCCATCGCTGATTTTTACAAGCTACAACTGACACCGCAGGCACAAAACTGGATTTTCTGGGCGTTCTTCATTGCCTTTGCCATCAAAATGCCCGTCTTTCCTTTTCATACCTGGCAGCCTGATACCTACGTTGAATCGCCAACGCCTGCTACTATGCTTCTGGCGGGTATTATGCTCAAAATGGGTGTTTATGGTCTCATCCGGTTTATCCTGCCTATTGTTCCTCTCGGTGTTGAAAACTGGGGTAGAACAGCCATTGTGCTAGCTGTTATTGGCATTATTTACGGAGCGATCATTGCCATTCGCCAGCGCGATATGAAGCGACTGATTGCTTATTCGTCGTTTTCGCACGTTGGCCTGATGGCGGCCGGGGTGTTCTCCCAAACCGAAACCGGAATGCAGGGGGCTCTGGTACAAATGCTGGCTCATGGTATCAATGTCGTTGGCTTGTTCTTTGTCGCCGACATTATCTTTTCCCGAACCAGCACCCGTCAGCTCGACCAGCTCGGGGGTATTACACAGTCGACGCCTAAGCTGACCGTGTACTTCCTGATTATGTTGCTGGGAAGTGTGGCTTTACCGCTTACAAACGGATTTATCGGTGAGTTTTTGCTGCTGCACGGCGTCTTCACCTACAACCATTACCTGGGTTTAGCAGCTGGGTTCACCATCATCTTTGGTGCGGTATACATGCTTCGAATGTTTCAGAAGAGTATGTTCGGCCCCACATCGCCCCGTACAGAATCGTTTGCCGATCTGACCACCACAGAAAGCTGGGTGTTTATCCCGCTGGTTGTGCTCGTTTTCTGGATCGGTGTTTACCCACATACATTCCTTAACGTAACCGAACCTGCCGTGGCGAACCTGATGAAATACATCGGTACAACGTCAGTTTCCATGAAATAAGAACGTTTCCGGTGAGTGGATTACGGTCAGCACAACGTCAGCGCGTAATCTATGAACCGAAAACCCGGCGGGTAACCGCGTAAACTGTAAACCTATGTTTCCAATTGTTCTGTTATCGGTTTTTGGTATAGTCCTGCTGTTTCTTGGCTTCATAAAGTCGAGAGCCATCCTGTTACCTGCCACGCTCCTGTTTTTACTCATCACCTTAGCCGTCAACTTTCTCGACTGGAATAAGACCTACTTGTATTTCAACGATATGTTGCGGACCAACAACCTGGCTATGGTGTTTACGGCCATTGTGTTGTTGTCAGCTTTTCTGGTCGTTGCCCTGTCGAGTAGTTTGATTGACGGCGAAGAATCGCAACCCGCCGAATATTACGCCATCATTCTGTTTTCCCTAGTTGGCGCCGTCATGATGGTCAGCTTCGAAAACCTAACGATGCTGTTCGTTGGCGTAGAGATTCTATCGGTTGCCATGTATGTGTTAACGGGTAGCGACAAGCGCAATCTGCGTTCGAACGAAGCTGCCCTGAAGTATTTTTTGATGGGTTCTTTCACCACAGGTATTATGTTGTTTGGGATGGCCCTTCTATATGGGGCTACCGGCTCATTTACCATTGCTGGTATTGGTGCCTATGCGGCTCATCCGCAGGTAGGGCTTTCGCTGTTGCTGTATGTGGGGTTGCTTATGTTGCTCATCGGATTGCTCTTCAAAGTATCGGCGGCCCCTTTTCATTTCTGGACACCAGACGTGTATGACGGAGCACCAACAATTTTCACTGCCTTCATGTCTACGGTGGTGAAGACAGCAGGTTTTGCAGCCTTGTTCCGTCTATTGTCTGTTTCGTTTGTTGGGGTCTACAATTTCTGGTGGATTATTCTGGCGGTCATCACGGCGATTACCCTTGTGATTAGTAACGTTACGGCGGTTTACCAGAATAGCTTCAAGCGGATGATGTCTTACTCCAGCATCTCACATGCCGGTTATCTGCTAATTGGCTTAGCGGCTTTAGGCGCCCTCACCAAACAGGCTATCGTCTTTTATTCACTTGCCTATTCAGTCGCCACGATTTCTGCGTTTGGCATCTTGTTGTTAATCGCGCAGCAACGCAGTACGCAAACGATTACCGGTGAAGGCGTGATACGGGAAAACTACGATTCCTTCAACGGGCTTGCCAAGCAGAATCCATTTTTGGGATTTGCCATGACGGTGTCGATGCTATCGCTGGCCGGTATTCCTTTGACGGCTGGTTTTTGGGGCAAATTCTATCTGTTTTCGACCGCTGTCGAACGGGGGCAGATATGGCTACTGGTGATAGCGGTACTCATGTCGGCGGTTGGTATCTACTATTATTTTCGCGTTATCATTGCCATGTATTTCCGGGATGGGGCTACTGAACCTATCCGAATTGCTCCTTTTTATCGGTACGTATTACTGGCTGCCAGCATTCTGACAATTGGATTAGGCATTGCACCGGGCCTATTACAGGGACTTTTCTAATAAATATGTAACTGTTAGGCAGGCCATAGCCTAGAAAATAACTTATTGTTTGCTATCGAGTTTGTAAGTTTGAGCTGTTATTCAGTGTAAAGGCAAACAAATTCGACTATTTGTCCAGTAAAGCAGTGAACGTGAGCATTATTGACCAGCCGAAATATAAAAACTACAAAAGTTTTTTCTCGTTTTTCTTGACGGCTCTGCTTGGTGCATCTGTTAATTTCTTCAGCCAGATTCTCTATCGCAAATCATTCGATTACTCTACTAGTGTTTTTCTCGGCTATTTAACGGCTACTGTGGTTAGTTTCGTACCGACTAAACTCTTCGCGTTTTCGGCCAAGCAAACGGGCAACACAGGGCGCGAGATGATTAAGTTTGGCATCATTGCTCTGGTTGCCTGGGGCGTTCAGGTGGGTGTCGCCGTCGCTACGCTCGAGTGGATCGCCAACCCTTACTTTCCAAATGCAACTACCTTCTGGCGCGAGAAAGGCTCTCACGTTGTGGGTATGGGATTTAGCTTTCTAGCTAATTATTTTGGCCATAAGTTACTAACCTTTCGTAGTACAGGCATGTACGACAGAATCCGATTCCGTACTCCAAAAGAGGAAGAAAAGCAATATTGACTAAAGTAGTTTCTTCAATTAAGTGAATTGTAAATAGTAATATTCTAGTGATACTTGCTGTTTGTAGCGTATGAGTTGACTACAATTTTGGATTTACCAGGAAAAAACTATATTTGTGTCTGGAAACCTAAAAAATCACTGAAGGAATGAAAAAAGTATTCGCTTTATTGTTCGTTGGCAGCATGCTAACATTCGCAGCTTGTCAGAGCAAACCTAAAACAGAAGAAACAACTACCGATTCGACGGCTGTCATGTCAACTGACACCACCACGATGGCTACGGATTCTGCTTCGACCATGTCGACGGATTCAGCGTCAACGATGGCTGCTGACACCACGAAGAAATAAGTTCTTCTCGTCAAGATTTAAAAAAAGCCTTATTTTTATAAGGCTTTTTTGTTTTTATACCTTGGCAGATCCATTCACGGTTTATTTTCCTCCAACTGCTGCGGCCTATTGCCAGGCGCTTTGGCAGGAATATAAATTTCACTTTCGGGTTGTTAAACCGCGGCAGACCCGGCTCGGCGATTTTAGAGTATTGCCCAATCACCAGATTCAGATTACGGTCAATGCAAATCTCAACCCGTACGCTTTTGTGATCACATACGTTCACGAGGTAGCCCATGCCGACGTCAATCTGCGGTATAAAAGGCGCGTGCAACCCCACGGCAAAGCCTGGCAAACCGCGTTTCAGCGACTAATGCAACCGCTTCTAACAGAGGTTGTGTTTCCACCAGCCATCCTGTGGCCCCTTCAGCAATACATGGCTAAACCCGCAGCGACAACCTACGCCAACCCAGCGTTGATGATCGCGTTGCGCCAGGAGGATGCTCTCGTGCGGGACACAGTTGGAGAGAAAAAAATACTCTTGAGTAATGTGCCTGAAGGACAGGTATTTGAGTTTGCAAAAAAGACGTATGTTCGGGGTACGCTCCGCCGGACTCGTGTCGTTTGTAAAGAAGTATCTACGGGGAGGTCATATGCCATTCTGGCTCATGCGTGGGTTGCCCCCGTGAAAAATGAAGAATGACAAATGAAAACTAGCCAAAAAGTAGATGACATGTTGATCAGGCGATATTGGCTGTTCTATTTATTATTCACTTTTCATTCTTCATTTTTTACTCATTCCTTAAAGGCGCAGTCTGTTCTGCGTACGGGCATCTGGGTGAAAATTGGTGTGACCCAGTCGGGCGTTTATCGACTTAGTCAATCGCAACTCGCTCAGCTCAACCCAGCTTTTGCGACGGCTGACCCTAAACGCTTACGCTTGTACGGCAATGGCGGGGGGATGCTTCCCCAGCCCAATGCCCGCCCGCGTCTCGCCGACTTGACTGAGAATGCCATTCAGGTAGTGGGTGAAGCCGACGGCCGATTCGACGCGGGCGATGCGCTTCTGTTCTTTGGCCAAAGTCCGCACGTGATTCGATATGACTCCACGGCCCGCTGTTTTACCCATCAACTAAACGCCTATTCGGATACGACATTTTACTTTCTGACCATTGGCGATTCACCCGGCTTACGCATCGTCGATAGATCGGCGGGAGCCCTTGCGGCTACACCCACGGTTACCACCTTCGATGATTATCAGTTTCATGAACAGGATCTACTAAAACTTCCATCGGTTCGTTCAGGTCGGGAGTGGTTGGGTGAGTACATGACGAACGATACGACGCAGACCGTTTCCTTCGATGTGGCCGGAGCTGTGCCAACTGTGCCGTTACGCATAACGGCTTCGGCAGTAGCCGGCGCTACGTCACCAACGCAGTTTCAAGTGCAGGTTAATAAACAAGTGGCCGGCATAATGCCCATGTCGGTAATAGGCGGGTATGAATACGATTACCGGGCCGTTTCCCGGACAGATACATTTTTAACTAAATTGACAACGGCTGTTAGCTCTATTCAGCTGGCAATTACCTTCCAGAGAAAGGATCAGCCATCCGCGCAGGGGTATCTCAATTTCCTATCGGTACAGACCCAGCGTGAACTTCGGCAATATGACAACTCCATGTGGGTACGTCGGTTATCCGTTGGGCAAGTGGCGGTTCGGCAGGCCGCTTCCAGTTTGCGCGTTTGGGATGTAACGAATCCGCTTGTTCCCGCTAATCAGCTCTATACACTGTCGACCACACAGGGGGCCAGTTGGCTAACAACACGAACCAGTGATTATTTTCTATTTACTGAAGCTCAGTTTTTAGCACCCGTATCACTGGTAACAGTTGCGAATCAGGACATTCATGCACAGGCTGCCCCCGATCTGCTCATTGTAACACCAGCCGCCTGGCGTGAACAGGCCGAACGGTTAGCGCAGTTCAGGCGTGAACATGACCAGCTTTCGGTGCTAATCGTGACAACCCAGCAGGCATTCAATGAATTTGGATCTGGTCAGCCCGACCCAACTGCCATCCGGGATATGGCGAGGTATTTTTATCAGAAGCAACCCGCGAAGTTTCGGTATCTGCTGCTTTTTGGCGACGCAACGTTCAATTATCGCAACATAGGCGGATTGATCAGCTCAACACAGTTGGCGAACATGGTGCCCGTTTATGAAAGCCGGGAGTCATTGCATCCGGTTTTGAGTTACTCGTCGGATGATTACTTTGGGTTTATGGGGGCCGATGAAGGCGAATGGCCGGAAACCACGAAAGGCGACTATACAATGGATATTGGGGTTGGTCGATTGCCGGTAAAATCGGTTGATGAAGCTAGTACAGTGGTCGACAAACTGATCCGGTATAGTGCTGACCCAACTCTGTCGGGCGACTGGCGAACCCGGATAATGCTGATTGCTGATGATGGCGATTATAATATTCATGAGCAGCACGCTAACCAATTGGCGAGCAGCGTAGAGAAAAACGATCCCGCTTACCGACCCCAACGTGTCTTTTTGGATGATTATCCGCAGGAAATCACGAGCGATGGTCAGAAAGCCCCCCTTGTGAATCAGCTAATTGACCAGTCAATTGCCGATGGGCAACTCATCATCAATTATAGTGGACATGGCGGTAATTTAGTGCTTGCCGATGAGCAGATTGTAACGCTTAAGGATATTCTGTCCTGGAAAAACCGGAGATTACCGCTATTCGTCACTGCCACCTGCCAATTCGGGCGTTATGATGATCCGAATGAAAATTCAGGCGCTGAATTAACGCTGCTGAGCCGAACAGGTGGCGCCATTGGCTTATTGACCACTACCCGGCCTGTATACGCCAATACGAATTTATTACTGAATCAGGCTTTTTATGATGCTGCTTTTAAACCTGTCAATGGGCAAATGCCCCGCCTGGGTGAGATTATGCAGAGTACAAAAAATAACAGTTTGAGTGGGCCTGTAAACCGCAATTTTGCTCTTCTGGGCGACCCTTCCATGCGGCTGGCCTACCCACAAGCCAAGGCTGTGCTCACAAAGGTGAACGGAAAAGCCATTACGGATACCCGGCCGGATACATTGCGGGCGTTAGAAACCGTCGAATTGTCGGGCGAAATTCAGCAACTGGAGAAACGGCTTGCTAGTTTCACCGGCCTCCTCCGATTGACGCTCTATGATAAAAAAATAACGAAAACGACATTGGGCTCCGAAGCGGGGAGTCCAAAAATGAGCTACCAAACGTTTTCGGCCCCAATCTTCACAGGGCAGGTGGCTGTACAGCAAGGGCAGTTTACGGTACGGTTTACCATGCCTAAAGACATTAATTATACCGTTGGTTTGGGAAAGTTATACCTGTATGCCGTGCAGGCTGATAGCGTACTCGATGCGGCTGGTAGTTACGACAGTCTGCTCATTGGTAGTAGCGTTCTTGCGGATACGATTGACAGTCAGCCGCCTACTGTAGCGATGTCGGTGGTTGGTGGTGTACCTGACGGCGAATTGGTTCGGGTAGCCGGACCAGACGTGACCCTGCGAATTGGGTTGGCCGATAACCGGGGGATCAACATAGCTCGTTCTGGCCTGGGGCATGAACTTACGGCTCAATTAAACGCCCAACCAGTGGTGGTGCTGAACGAAAGTTATGTAGCAACTGGAACCGACGGACGCCAGGGGGAGGTGTTATACACGTTCCGGGATATAGCACCAGGAACGTATACGATTCGGGTCAAAGCCTGGGATATTAACAATAATTCGGCAGAGGGCTCGTTGACCATAGTAGTTTCGGCACGTCCGGGATTGGAAGTGACTATATTGCGGGCCAGTCCCAACCCGGTTAATTCACAAACCACCTTAACTGCCGAACTAAATCGCTCAGCAGAACCACTTGACTGGACATCGGGCATCTATGATTTAACTGGCCGATTGCTGTATCAGCAAACAGGGCAGTGTACCGATTGCGACGCTAATCTGGTTGTTGGCACCTGGGACGGGTTAACCAAAACGGGGGCGCCCCTGGCTAATGGCTTATATATTGTTCATTGTCAAGTTCGTTCGGCGGTTGATGGCACCATTGCCAACGCGACCTGCCGCTTAGTACTAGCCAAATGAATTCACAGACTTGAAGTTATCTCTTTTTCTAATTCAACCTTTCATCGTAATTTTGACCACACAGTACTGCCATTCTCACCATCATCGGTTGCTGTCGTTGACAAACTCACTTTATATGAAGCGCAATTTTTCCCGTGTTCTTCTCGGCGTTTGCAGTTTTCTTCCGTTCGTCGTTTCTGCTCAATCCACAACACCTACCCCTGCTCCAGTTACTAATCTTAACGGCCAGCTAAATATTCCTACTTCATCGGTGCCCTTTCTTAATTTCACCCCCGATGCCCGCTCGGGTGCGCTGGGTGATGCTGGTGTAGCCCTTGGTGATGTAGATGCCAATGCTATCTTTTGGAATCCATCAAAGTTAGTTTTTGCCAAACAGGATAAAGGAGCTTCAATTTCGTACACCCCGTGGCTACGCAACTTGATTGGCGATATGTATTATACCTATCTGAGTGGTTACTCAAAAGTGGGTAAAAACTCCGTAGTGGGTGGTTCGCTCATGTATTTCGACTTGGGAACGGTCGATTTTACAACAGCAACGGGTGTAGCAGCGGGTACATTCAATTCGCGGGAATACGCCATCACCGCTACATTTGCACAGCGTCTTTCCGAAAACTTTTCACTTGCTGTTGATCTCAAATACCTAAGCTCCAATCTGGCCGCTGGTAGTAGCAACCCAGGTCTGAAACCCGGCTCAACGGCCGCAGCCGACATCAGCGCGTATTATCAGAATGAAGCGCGCGATAATGCAACTGGTAAAGGAATTGGCTGGGCTTTTGGTGGTATGATCTCTAATCTGGGCGGTCGTATTAATTACGGTGGAACTCAGAGCTACTTTATTCCGACGAACCTGCGTTTAGGAACCCGGCTCACCATCTTTGCCGACCAGTACAACAAATTCAACTTCGTGGTGGATGCCAATAAATTAATGGTGCCAACACCTAACTTTCAGACGGTTAACGGTGTGATAACCAACGTAAATGCAAATAAGAACTATTTTAGCTCTGTCTTTGGTTCGTTTGCTGATGCGCCCGGTGGCTTTAGCGAAGAGCTGAAAGAAGTTACAATCTCGACTGGTGTCGAATATTGGTACAACGATCAGTTTGCGGCACGGGTTGGTTATTTTAACGAGTCGAATGCAAAAGGCGGTCGTAAATACGTAACAACCGGCATTGGTTTGAAACTACAGCAGCGCTTTGGTGTCGACTTTTCGTATCTGCTACCGGTTAAACAGGGTAGCGCACTGTCTGAAACCTTCCGGATTTCGTTATTGCTGAGCCTGAATAAAGGTAGCCGCATTGATGGCGATGATGAAGCTTATTCAAACGACTCCAACTAAATAAAAGAGCGAAGGAGCAAAAGAGTGAAAGGGTGAATCGAGCCGGATGGTTTTCACTCTTTCACTCTTTTGCTCCTTCGCTCTTTTGGCACTTATGACTCTCGATAGAACTCAGCCGCCTGCTTTTCAGGCTATTCAGCAAATACAATTACCCGCCGTTCAGTCTCACCGTTTGGACAATGGCATTCCGCTGCATCTTATTTCTGTTGCGCACCAGCCGGTTTTGCGGCTGGAGTGCGTGTTCAATGCCGGGACCTGGTACGAGCAAGTGCCAGGTAGCGCGTTTTTTACGATGAAGATGTTGTCGGAAGGAACGCCTTCTCGCTCATCAGCGCAAATTAATGAATACATTGACCGGTACGGCGCGTTTCTGGAACTGAACTCAGGCCCCGATCGGGCTAGTGTGGTAGTCTACTGCCTGACGAAGTTTCTACCCGATTTACTGCCGTTGCTTCGCGAGATGCTGACCGAACCGGCTTTTCCGCAAAAAGAGCTGGATGATCTGCGGAACATTACCCTTCAGAATCTGCGCGTTAACTACGAGAAAAATGCCTACCTCGCAGGAGTCCTTTTTCGGGAAACGCTCTTTGGCGCCGATCACCCCTATGGCCGGAGTCAGCGCCCGGAGGCTGTTGAAAAGTTGACCCGGCAAAGTGTTGTCGACTTTTTCGAGCGCGTTGTTCGTAATCGACCGTTTCAGATCGTGCTGGCCGGACAGGCCACAGAGAATGAGGTCGTCGCCATTAACCGTGAATTGGGCCAGTTGACTATTCGCACGGATACGCTGCCATCGGCTGATGGGCAAATAGAAGCCGATGAACAGTTAACCGTACTGGCTGAAAAACCCGACAGTATCCAGTCATCCATACGCATGGGCCGCCGGCTGTTTACCCGGTCGCACCCGGACTTCTTCAAAATGCTCGTTACCAATGAGGTTTTAGGCGGTTATTTTGGGTCGAGGCTTATGAAAAATATTCGGGAAGAGAAAGGCTTTACTTATGGTATCTCGTCGAATATGCCCTCGTTCCGGCGGGATGGGTATTTTCTGATTGGTACCGATGTTAATAAAGAAAATACGCAGCAGACGCTGGACGAGATTCGAAAAGAGATTCATATTCTGCAAACGGAGCCCGTATTGCCGGATGAATTAGAGACCGTTCAGAACTACATGGCTGGTGAGTTTGTCGGTTCTCTTAACACGCCTTTCGAAATTGCGGATCGATACAAGGTGATATTACTAGACGATATGCCTGCTGATTTCCTGACAACTTATATTCAAAAGGTACGGGCCGTGTCGCCCAGTGATATTATGGAGATGGCTACCCGCTATTTGGCTTCTGATAGCCTGCGCGAGGTGGTTGTTGGCGGAAAATAGGGCTTTATAAACTAATTTTCGGAAATTTATTTACTAGTACAGTTGTTTCGTAGGTTAAAAAGGTTGACCGTCTAGTAACAATACCTTAATTTTGACCTCACATTTCAGGGTCGATTGCGTCAAATCGGTCAATCCGTTTATCCAACAACAACTTATTTTATCTGTTGATGAATATTTTTCTCATTAGCATTACAGTGGTCGTGGCCTATTTACTGGGCTCAATACCTACGGCTGTTTGGTACGGACAGGGCTTCTTTGGTCTCGACATCCGTAAATTCGGCAGTGGTAATGCTGGCGCTACCAATACGTTCAGAGTATTGGGTAAACGGGCTGGCACAATTGTGATGCTTGTGGATGTACTCAAAGGCTATACGGCCGCTATTCTGTCCTCGTTGCTGTGGTACGCCGATGTTATTACGGATAAAGAAATTCTGACATTCAAAATTGTCTTCGGACTGGTGGCCGTAATAGGCCATTTATACCCTGTTTTTGCTGATTTCAAGGGTGGTAAGGGTGTGGCTACGCTGCTGGGAATGGTGCTGGCTACACATCCTGAAATGGCAGTTGTTTGCATTGGCATCTTTTTGCTGGTTGTTATCGCATCCCAGTATGTATCGTTGGGCTCAATTATGGCGGCACTTGCTTTCCCCGTTTTGCTGTTGCTCCGCATCTTTGGCCAAAAGGAAAGCCCCCTACTTATTGTTTTTGGATTCATTGTTTTTCTGTTGGTTGTGCTCACCCACCAGAAAAATATTGGCCGGTTACTGCGTGGTCAGGAAACGCGCACGGTCCTGATTCGTTTGCGCAAAAAGCGATAAAGACCAAAACGATTTCCAACAACATCAACGCCCCGACGTTGCGCAAAAAGTGCGTAACTTCGGGGCGAACTTTTAATAATGTATAATATAGGATGTATAATAGAGTCGCTTTTTATATATCGTACATCCTATATCCTACAGTTTGATAAGCATGACGACTTACCTTGAAGCCAACAAACAGCGGTTTTTAGACGAATTGCTGGAACTGCTCCGCATTCCGTCAGTTTCGGCCGATTCTAAATTTAAAGGCGATGTTCGCCGGGCTGCCGAATTTGTTAAAGAAAAATTACAGGCAGCCGGTTTAGATAATGCTCAACTCTTTGAAACGCCTGGCCATCCAATCGTTTATGCGGAGAAGCTGATCGATCCGGCCAAGCCTACGGTGCTGGTTTATGGACATTATGATGTTCAGCCCGCCGATCCTTATGAACTCTGGCATACACCTCCGTTTGAGCCTACGATCCGGAATGAACGGATTTATGCACGCGGAGCCTGCGATGACAAGGGCCAGTTCTACATGCACGTGAAGGCCATCGAGGCAATGGTGGCAACGGATGGGCTGCCGTGTAATGTGAAAGTGATGATTGAAGGTGAAGAAGAGGTGGGTTCCGACCATCTGGGCATCTTTGTCGCTGAACACCGGGATATGCTGAAAGCGGATGTCATCCTGGTATCCGATACCAGCATCATATCGAACGATACGCCTTCGCTGGAGACAGGTCTGCGTGGCCTTTCTTACGTAGAGGTACACGTAACGGGTGCTAACCGGGACTTACACTCGGGTGTATACGGCGGTGGGGTAGCCAACCCAATCAATGTATTATGCGACATGATTGCGTCTCTCCACGATGAAAATGGTAGAATCACCATCCCAGGCTTTTATACGAATGTCGCCGATTTAAGTGATGCCGAACGGGCTGAACTGGCAAAAGCACCTTTCGACTTAACTGAGTATAAGCGTGATCTGGGCATTAATGAGGTGATGGGCGAGGCTGGTTATTCGACCAATGAGCGTACCTCTATTCGGCCAACGCTCGATGTGAATGGTATCTGGGGTGGCTACATCGGCGAAGGTGCCAAAACGGTATTGCCCTCTAAAGCATCGGCTAAAATCAGTATGCGGTTGGTGCCTAACCAAACGCCTGAGGAGATTACGGAACTGTTTACCCAACACTTTACATCCATTGCACCAGCCGGTGTCACGGTTACGGTTGTGCCACATCACGGTGGCATGCCCTATGTTACGCCCGTCGATTCCATTGAATTTGAAGCGGCCAGTAAAGCGTTTGAAGATGCCTGGGGAAAAAAGCCAATTCCAACACGGGGTGGTGGAAGTATTCCCATTATGGCTCTCTTTGAGCAGGAGCTTGGCGTGAAATCCATCCTGATGGGTTTTGGCTTGGACAGCGACGCCCTGCACTCACCCAATGAGAGCTACGGGCTGTTTAACTTTTACAAAGGCATCGAAACCATTCCTTATTTCTACAAACATTACGCCGAACTCAAACAGTAATCCTACCCCTTACCTAGCTTACTTATTAACCCCGATTTTTCCTTTATGAAACAAACGCTGTCGGTTCTTTTACTGAGTATTTTATTAGGAGCAGGAGCTTTGGCACAAACGCCGACCACACCACCTGCCCGTGTTTTAACACCTGCTGAGCAGCGGCAAAAAGAAAAAATAGATCGGGAAGTTCAGCGCGAACGCCAAATTCGGGCAGAATGGTTGCAGAAACAACGCGAATACGAAGCCAGACAGGCCGAGAAGGAGCGGCAACGGGCTGCCAAGAAAGCGGGTAAGCCTATTGCCCCGCCAGCGCCCGTTACTGCCCCGGCATCCACGGGCAACCCACCGTCGACAAGTACACCCGCACCAACTGTTGCTGAGCCAACGCGCAAGGAAAAGCGCGAACAACGCAAAAAAGAAGCGGCTTCAGCACCAACACCTGCTAACGCGCCCGTTGCCGAACCTGACGCTCCGCCGGCCCCGGCTGCCGAAGCTCCTGTTACAACGCCACGCCCCGAACGGGTTAAGCGGGAAAGAAAGCCCAAACCGGTTAGTTCAGAGCCTGTTGTTGCGGAAAGTAATCGCGACGCAAGCGTCGTTCGGCCGGGACGGGAATTTCTACCGAAGGGACATTTATTTGATCCGATCTTGCTGGACCCCCTCGAAGCGCAAACTTACGGGAGCATTCTGCCGGGTTACTGGACGGAAGGTAAAAAATACAAAGGAAGCATCGTGCCGTTTGCTTTTGGGTTTGCCAAGCCATTTTATCGTCGCTCAACCGACGCAACGCACGCAGAGGAATGGGTACTGGATTTAGCGTCCTTCACGCAGTTTGAGGCTTATCATGACGATGTACAGGATAAAGCCCGTCGGCAAATCATGAATACTGATTATAAAATCAGCATTATTTACAATGTTCGCCGGGGTGAAAACAACTACCGGTTTCGGGTTTATCACATCTCTTCTCACCTGGGCGACGACTATATCTACCGAAATAAACTGACCGCTCCATCGCCTAATTCAGTCAACTATGAACAGCTAGACGCTACCTACAGTCGTGTGGTTGATAACTGGCGTTTATATGGTGGGCTAGGCATTGTGTTGCGGAAAGCGGAAGAACGTAAGCTGATGAGCGCTCAGTTGGGTGCATTCTATAAAAAGCCTTCGGCTAGTGCGGCTCGTCTGGTAGGTGGTGTTGATATTAAATTCTGGCAGCAGACGGATTTTCGGCCCGGTATTCATGGCGGCATTGGTATTGAGTTGGGCCGTACACAAAATAACCTGACGTTTCTGCTGGAAGGCTATTCCGGTTTCCGGCCTTATAGCCAGTATGAACAACAACAAACATCGTGGATAGGGGTTGGCCTGTATCTAAACCCGTTTTAAGAAGGGTATGATATAAGTATATGCTGTATGATACATGGAAAGCTGATCTATATCATCCGTCATATACCCTCTATCATACATCATACATTTATCATAAACATGAATTTATCTGCATTAACGGCGATCTCGCCAGTCGACGGTCGGTACCGGTCCCAGGTTGACGCTCTAGCCCCTTATTTTTCTGAATTGGGCTTAATTCATTACCGCGTTCGCATTGAGATCGAGTATTTCATTGCGCTCTGCGAGTGGCAGGTTCCCCAACTGGCCGGTGTGGATCGGTCGCAGTTTCCAGCGTTGCGGGCGCTTTATGAAAACTTCACAGAGGGTGATGCGTTGCGCATAAAGGAAATTGAGAAAACGACCAATCACGACGTTAAAGCTGTTGAATACTTTATAAAAGAAAAGCTGGAAGGCTCGTCTGTGGAGCCTTTTCTGGAGTTTGTCCACTTCGGGCTAACCTCACAGGATATTAATAATACGGCGATTCCACTGCTTCTGAGCGACGCCCTCGATACAGAGATCGTTCCGCTCTATCGGGATGTATTTATGCGATTGCAGGTGTTGGCTGAACAATGGAAAGACGTTGCCATGCTCGCCCGCACCCATGGCCAACCCGCTTCCCCGACGCGTTTGGGCAAAGAACTCCTGGTGTTTGTAGAGCGAATAGAAAAGCAACTCCAGCTTTTGTCGACCATACCAACGGCCGCCAAATTTGGGGGCGCAACAGGCAATTTCAATGCCCATATGGTTGCTTATCCTAAAGACGACTGGAAGAAGTTTGGGGATACCTTTGTAGAAGGCTTGGGCATGGTTCGCAGCCAGTTTACGACCCAGATTGAACATTACGACATGCTGGCCGCTACGCTCGATGCCTTCAAGCGTTTGAATACCATCCTCATCGACCTTGACCGTGATGTGTGGACGTATGTCTCCATGAACTACTTTAAGCAGAAATTGAAAGAAGGAGAGGTGGGCTCTTCGGCGATGCCGCACAAGGTCAATCCCATTGATTTTGAGAACTCAGAGGGTAACCTGGGTATTGCCAATGCCTTGTTCGAACACTTATCCGGCAAGCTTCCGATTTCCCGGCTTCAGCGCGATCTGACTGATTCGACGGTATTACGAAGCATTGGCGTTCCGTTCGCCCATTCGGTTATTGCGCTGAAATCCTTGTTGAAAGGGCTGAGCAAACTGGAGCTAAACCCTGCTGCCATTGCGGCCGACCTGGAAGAAAACTGGGCCGTCGTTGCCGAAGGTATCCAGACCATTCTCCGTCGTGAAGGCTATCCCAAACCCTACGAAGCGCTTAAAGCCCTGACCCGCACGAATCAGAAGATTACGGCACAAACGATCAGCCAATTTATTGACGAGTTAAACGTCTCTGATGCTGTAAAGGCCGAACTACGCGCTATAACGCCGTTTTCGTACACAGGTTTGTAGCTATAGATGTGTTTCGGTAAGCGTCACAACGATTAACTAGTTTTGACTTCGAATGCCTATTTCCCGCATAAAATCATCTTTGTAATTACTCCCAATTGGTAGTTCTATTGTGTCAATAAAAACTCGATTGCCTTCAATATGAGTGATCCTGGATTTGTTGACGATAAACGAGCGATGTATACGAATAAAAACTTTTTGGGGAAGTAGTTCGGTGAAGGTAGAAAACGCCATGCTAGGTGTAATCAGGTTTTGCATGGTAACGATCTTTGTGTAATTGCCATTGGCTTCCGCATAGAGTAAATCATCGTGCAGGATCTTACATATTTTCCCGTCAAATTTGATAAAAAGGTAAGCGTCTCTTTTTGTGGAATCTGTTGTGGGCATGCCCTCCGGCGCTAATTTTTCGACCGCTTTATCAACAGCGACAATAAAGCGGTCCAACGAAAAGGGTTTGAGCAGGTAATCGCAGGCCGATAGATCGAACGCGTTGACAGCGAACTCTTTGTACGCTGTGGTGAAGATTACCTGCGGTTTACTTTTCAGCGTTTTTAAGAATGCGATTCCATCCAGTACAGGCATATTGATGTCCAGAAATAAAATATCAATTGCCTTTGTTTGCATGACCGCTTTCGCTTCCAGCGAATTGCCACACATGGCGGCCACGTGCAGATTGGGTAAATGACCGCAATAGGTTTTAACGATCTCGCGGGCAATCGGTTCATCGTCTACAATCAGGCAATTATAGGTGGTCATGTTATTTCATTTTTAGCTGCAAGCTTACGGTATAAAACTCGCTATCGTTTTGAAACTCTAGTATGTGTTCGTTAGGATATAGCAAGGTTAATCGTTTCGCCACATTATCCAGGCCCAGACCGTTGCCCTTTCCGGAAGGAGTAGTTTCTGCTTTGCTATGCGAGTTTTTCACGAAAAAGAGAATCATTTTTCCCCAAGTCTTTAACGCCACCTCAATAAATATTTTTTCATTTGCCGTATTCTTGGAATGTTTAAATGCATTTTCTATGAAAACAATCAATAGCATGGGCGCAATTTTTATATCCGTACGCGCTATGTTTTCAATATCTGTCTTTAGCTCCAGTCTAGTGCCAATACGTATTTTTTCGAAGTCAATGTAATTATTGATGTAAGCTAACTCATCGACTAAGGGCACAAACGTTTCCTTCACATCATATATAGAATAGCGCAATAGATCCGATAGTTTTAATAATAAGGGTGGAATTTTTTCATGCTGCGTCAAGGATAATCCATATAAATTATTAAGTGTGTTGAATAAAAAATGTGGACTTAATTGCGATTGCAAAAGTTGCAGTTCGCTTTGACTAGTAGCCGCTGATGCCTGCGCTTCCTGTAATTGGTTCTGGGTAACTGCACGAACCAGTTTTATGAGTATACCCAGAGAAAAACTTATAACGGCAAAGGGAATCCAAAATAATAAAAGGTTAATGGCTGCTCTGCCCTGAAGCGGAAAATCGGCGTGGAAAAATAGCCAGCAGATATTCGCTATAATTAAAATAAACAGTCCTCCGATAAGCACATTTGATACGGGCTTTATTCTTGCCGACCAGAGCTGAGCCATATACCGACCCGCAAAAACGCCGACAATAAAACAGCCCGTTGCGGCAGTGGCCACCGCTTCATCTTCGTGTACTTCAATCGATCTTACATACGTTTCGATGGCCAGGTATATGGGTACCGAAATGATAAGCGACAGAAAAAAATACAGGCTTCTGCCAAAAAAACTACTAACCCAATTGTTTGCTGTACGATTCATGTTGCACCTGTTTTCTTTTACTACTGGGTTGTAAAGTTGGGCAACTAATACAAGGTGAAGAAATTATACTGACGAACACCCCGGAACGGATGATAGAAACCGCGTGACAGTGTTTAAACGGTTTTAACACCGAAAAATGGTTTTCTGTCAGGTGTTATCCAAGGTACAACATAATTATTTCAGGCTGCATTTTGACCGATCAATATTTGCTGAGGATTTTTTACCAGTAACGCAAGCAAATAATGAAACGAATATGCTACACGCCCCTCCTCTGGCTTTTCATGCCAGCAGCCTTTGCCCAATCTGTGCCTAAGATGATTTCCGGAGCCGTAAAAGATGACAGAAATGACGTTATTCCAAGAGCAACAGTACGTTTATTGACCGCTGGCGATTCCGTCCTGGTGAAAGGTGAAGTTACAAATGCTGATGGGAAGTTTCAGTTAAGCAGTCTGGCTAATGGCACGTATATACTAGCCATTACGGCCATTGGTCAAAAGCGTTTTACCAGCGTACCGCTTACCATCGACGATGCGCATACGACCATCATGTTGCCCGCATTTGTTCTGATGCCGGCCAAAAATATAGACCTGAAAGAAGTGGTCGTATCGGCAAAAAAGCCTTTGATTGTCCAGGAAATTGATAAAACAGTTGTCAATGTAGACGCAATGTTAAGCAGTGCGACGAGTAACACGTTGGAGGTATTGGAGAAAACGCCGGGTGTAACCATCGCTAGTAATGGAGAAATTAGCCTGAATGGCCGGAGCGGTGTGACAGTGCTCATTGATGGCCGAAGTACATATATGTCGGCGCAGGATTTAACGGCTTACCTGAAATCATTGCCTGGCGGCATTCTGGATAAGCTGGAATTGATGGATAATCCACCTGCCAAATACGATGCTGCAGGCAATGCAATCATTAATATTCGTCTTAAAAAAAATAGAGTTGGTGGTTTAACGGGAAACGTATCGATGGGATATTCGCAGGGTAAATATGGCCGGAGTAATGACGCCGTTAACCTAAACTACAAGTATAAAAAAATCAACCTATTCACAAATCTGGGTTATACACAGGAAAAAACGTATAACCTTGACAACTATGATCGCCGGTTTTATTCGCCAACGGCTGAATTAATATCAACCGTCGATCTGAAAAATAACTTGCTGAACAGGAGCCACGGACAAAGTATAAATCTAGGTTTAGATTATGCTGCTTCAGCCAACACAACGATTGGGTTCATTGTCAATATAAATGGAGGTAGCGGAAAAAGTAATTTTGATTATACCAGTAAAAATTACGATGCTAAACACCAAGTAGATTCTATCGGAGCAGGAAAAACAACCGGTAATACATCACGGACAAACGTGGGTACTAATCTTAATTTTTTACATAAATTTAGTAACTCGGGCCGGGAGCTTTCTGCGGATATTAATTACCTCACCTACCGTTCAGAGACGAATCAGTCTTTGCAGAATTTTGTGTATCAGCCGAATGGAGCCTTATCGAATCGGACTGATTTTTTATATGCGATCCCCTCGCTTATAAATATCTACACAGCTAAAGCCGACTATGTCCACCCTTTTAAAAATAAAGCAAGACTGGATGCTGGATTTAAGTCGAGTATTGTCGATAATGACTACATCGCCCAATATTATGATGTGGTCAATACAGTTAGCTTCATTGATAATGCAAAGTCGAACCACTTCAAATACCATGAAAACATTAACGCTGCTTATGTAAATAGTCAGAAAGAATGGAAACGATTTGGCTTGCAGTTGGGCTTACGGGTCGAAAATACACAGGCCCGTGGCCAGCAATTAGGCAATGAAGCCGTAGGGCAGAGTAACTTCACTAAAAACTACACGGGTGTTTTTCCAAGTGCATTTTTGAGTTATAAACTGGATACACTTAATAAAAATACGTTTAGCCTAATGGCTGTTCGACGGATTAACCGGCCAAATTACCAGTTACTTAATCCGTTTGTCTTCTTTAAAGACCAATATTCTTATACGTCAGGAAATCCATTCGTGAATCCCCAGTATCAGAGCCGCTACGAGCTAAAATTTCAGCATAAACAACTCCTGAATATGGGACTGAGCTACAATAAGTTCACAAACGTAATCTTTCAAACGACGCAGGCTGTCGATAATATTTTTATTACTAAACCTGAAAACATAGCCAACGGGTATATGACAATCTTAAGTACCAGCTTGTCGATTTCGCCCAGGAAGTGGTGGTTTGTCAACTATACAGTCAGGTTTTTACACATGAACCTTGAAGGGCAGGTATATACCGAGAATTTGAATTTCAGCACCAATGTGGTCCGGTTTGAAGCTAATAATTACTTCACGATCAATAAAAACTGGAATGCCGAGTTTAGTGGCTATTATGCCAGTAGGGATTTGAATGGACAAACGGTTACGAGCGGCATGTACCAGCTAAGGGCTGCTGTACAGAAGAAAATATGGAACAACAAAGGCAGTATTCGTTTGAGCGTTGACGACCTGTTTCATTCGTGGATTTATCACAACCGGTCAGTCGGTTTGAAGCAGGCCGAGTATTTTCAAACCAGCAAGTCCGATACCCAGCGAATTGGTTTTGCCTTCACATATCGCTTTGGCAAAGACACATTTGCCCGCAAACGCAGGCATAACAATAATGCTTCAGAGGAGGAAACTGGCAGATTATAAGGAAATATAGTACGTTGACAAATAGCTGGCTATGAGATGAGCTATCCTTTCGACAATTCTGTTGAGCGGGTCTGGGCGGCCTTTATACCGGAAACGAGTGTATCGGCTAACCCACCGCTTTCAAACGCACGTAGGGCAGCTTCGGTGGTTCCACCTTTTGAGGCTACCGCTTTAATGAGTTCGTCAAGCGATTTGTCGGCGGTGTTGATGAGGTGATACGCGCCAAGCATGGTCTGTTTGACCAGTAAGGCCGACACGGCATCATCAAAACCCATTTGTTTACCGGCGTCGATCATGGCCTTCACCACATAATAAAAGTATGCGGGACCACTGCCACTAAGCGCCGTAACGGCATCGAGCATCGATTCGTCTTCCAAGAAAATAGACCGGCCCGTAGCATTGATCAGGTTTTCAACCCGGCGCAGGCTGCTCGAATCCACCTCTTTGGCGGCTGTAAAACCGGTTATGCCCATACCCAGCATGGCGGGCGTGTTGGGCATGGCCCGGATGACTAATGGATGCCCCAGTTTTTCCTGAATCTGCGCGATTGGAATCCCAGCCATGATCGACAGCACAATCTGCGTCGGTTGGATAACGGCCCGGAGGGCTTCATGAACGCTGTTGAAATCCTGTGGTTTCACTGATAAAATGATCAGATCCGTTTCGCCGATATGGGGCCCAATGGTGTCTACAACAACACCCGCTTTTTCGTTTTTAAGCGCTTCCGAGCGATCCGCGCTCTTTTCAATCAGCAGTAGGTTGTCTTTCTTTACCAGATCGTACTGCAAAAACGATTTGGCGAAAGCCATGCCCATATTACCACAACCAACGATAGCAATTTTCATTTTTTCAATGAGTGAATTAGTGAATGAATCATGGTTGATGAAGTATTTCCTTGACCTTAGCCAAAAGAAAAAGGGTCAGGTGTATAACCTGACCCCACAAAACTAATGACTTGCGATTAACCTATTGGCCACCTTTCAGAATTTCTTCTAATTTCTGTTCCAAAGCCTCGCCCCGCAGATTCTTGGCAATGATTTTTCCGTCTTTATCGAGCAGGAAAGTGGCCGGGATGGCCTGCACACCGTATTGCTGAGCGGCCGCCGATTGCCAGAACTTCAAGTCCGAAACATGAGTCCAGGTAAGGTTATCGTTCCGGATGGCTTTCGTCCAGTTGGCTTTTGCCTGATCGAGCGAAACACTGTAAATAGCGAAGCCCTTGTCTTTAAATTTGTTATACATCCGAACCACATTGGGGTTCTCAGCCCGACAGGGGCCACACCAAGATGCCCAGAAGTCGATCAGCACGTATTTTCCCCGTAATGATGACAGCGGAACGGGTGTACCTGTAGTGTCATTCAGCGCAATTTCGGGCGCTGGAGCGCCAACAGATACGCCTTTGATCCGGGCAACCCGACCGATCAATGATTTGGCATGCGGGCTATTGGGATTTTCCTTCTCGAATCGTTGCGCCAGGGATTCGTAGGTCGCAAAATCGCTGTCGATGTTAATGAAATTCAGCGCAAATAGCGACACAAGCGAGGTGCCCATTTCGGGCAACATCGCCTTCACTTTACTAACGACATCCTGTTCGGCGGCCTGATACGCCTGCTCGATCTGTGTAATTCGCTTGTTATCTTTCTTCTCGGTCGCTGCGGCAACTTCTTTGTTCCAGTTTTTCACCTTCGCTTCCATTTCGGTACGGAGAGCGGAAAGCTTTCCGTAGTACTCCATGTTTTTAGAGCCCGTAACGGTTGCTTTCCCGATCTGGCCTGTTTTGGCATCCATCACAAAGCCATCGGCCTGTACATTGAGCGTTTCACCCCCTTCTACCAGAAGCGCCATTTTCTGATTTCCGCCTACATTCAGCACAAATACCTCTCCGCCATCGGCTACCTTGCTGTTCAGGGTAAACATATTACCCGCTGTCACTTTGGCCGAGTCAATTTTGTGCGTGGGTTGCGAGTTCGTTTCCAGATAAACGTAGCTCCCCGGCGTGGCTTTGTTGATTTTGCCCGTTACCGTAAATGGCTTGGTGCCCTGGGCATTGGCTGTCAGGCTCAACGCTATCAAACTGGCGACACTAAAAAATAAGTTTTTCATGCTTTTTGTAAGGTCTTTGCTAATAACTCATTTACCAATTTGGGATCGGCCGAGCCTTTCGATTTTTTCATTACTTCACCAACAAATAAACCTAGTAAGTTCTTTTTACCTTTTTGGTATTGTTCGACTTTGTCGGGCCAGGCAGCCAGTACCTCTTCTACCAACGTTTGCAACGCGTCTGTATTGCGGTTCTGTATGAGGCCATTCGCTTTGGCAATGTCTGCGGGCCTGGCATCTGATTGCCCAACCATCAGTGTAAATACTTGTTGAGCAGCTGTTTGGCTGATTGTCCCGTTGTCGACCAGGTTGATCAGGTCGGCCAGTTGTTCGGCCAGGACCGGAAACTGGCGGTCACGCAGGCTTTTCTCATTCAGTTGCCCTTTCACTGGTCCCATGATCCAGTTCGACGCGGCCTTGTAGTTGGTCGTATGCACGCAAACGGCTTCGTAATAGTCGGCCAGTTCTTTGGCATCGGTCAATAAAGCCGCGTCATAGTCCGGAAGACCATACACCGTGGTAAATTTCTGATACAGGGCAGCTGGCAACATCGGCATAGCCGCCTGAATAGCAGCCAGCCAGGCATCGGAAATAACTACTGGCGTCAGGTCCGGGTCGGGGAAGTACCGATAGTCGTTCATCGTTTCCTTCTCGCGCATACCATAACTAAGCCCCGTGGCTGCATCGAACGTTCGCGTTTCCTGAATAATGCGCCCGTTCGTCTCTGTCAGTTCAACCTGCCGCAAAAATTCGCTCTCGACCGCTCGCATTACATTCCGAATCGAGTTCAGGTTTTTTACTTCAACCTTCGTGCCTAAATGTGTAGCGCCCTTTGGCCGGATGGAAACATTCACGTCGCAGCGCAACGAGCCTTCCTCCATGTTGCCGTCGCAAATGTCCAGATACCGAACCAGTCGCCGAACTTCGGTCAGGTATTGACCCGCTTCTTCGGCTGTGCGAATGCACGGGTCGGTTACCATTTCGATGAGGGGCGTTCCGGCGCGGTTGTAGTCTAACTGTGTTGCCCAGTCGTCGCCGTCGTGAATAGATTTCCCGGCATCTTCTTCAAGGTGAATGTGATGAATCTGGATCGTTGTCTGGTAGGGTTCGCCCGTAATCGGGTCTTTTGCTTTAACCAGAATGCCCCCACCAACGCAAATTGGCCCTTTATCCTGCGACAGTTGGTAGCCTTTTGGCAGGTCGGGATAAAAATAATTCTTACGGGCAAACACATTATGACGCGTGATGGAACTGCCACAAGCCAGGCCCATTCGGATGGCATAATCAACGGCTTTGCGGTTGAGTTTGGGCAGCGTACCGGGGTGCCCCAGCGTAATGACACTGATATGGGTATTTGGTTCAGCACCGAATGCATTGGCATCGGCCGCAAAAACTTTGCTTTGCGTGAGCAACTGACAGTGTACTTCTAACCCAATAACAGCTTCGTATTGAGACAGAACCTCCGGCGAAATAAGCACTTGGTCCACCATTGTAAGAACTAAATAAGTTTAGGCAAAGATAGGCAGAAATTAAACAGAGCATTGCCGCGTGTATGCTTTAGCCTAACGAAGTAAAACTACCAAACAATAAATAGACCAAACGGCAAGTGTCCATTTAAGTAGACGTGTAGTCTAAAAACTAATAAACATCAACCCTCCTGCCCAATGGCTACCCAGACAGTCGAATTAGTACGCGATAAGAATATCGTTGTGGAGAAAAAATACCACATGAGTTATGAAGAATTTGCGAAGGAGCATCTTTTTGCGAACTACCCGGTTGTGATTGGAGATGCCTGCGAAGCCTGGTCGGCAAAGAATAAATTTACCCCCCAGTTCTTCAAAGAGCGCTACAGTGACCGGGAGGTGAGCATAGCGGGGAAAACTTATAATTTCGGTGACTACATCGACTGGATGTTGACGGGCACCGAGGAGAATCCTGCGCCATACCCGTGTACGCTACAGATTGAGCGCGATTATCCTGAATTACTGCCCGATGTGCTGCCCCGACTGAAATACGCCCAGCCTGATCGTATTCACAGTAAACTCCTGCCAAATCGGTTGCTGTCGGGGGCAAACACACTGGAGATATTTTTTGGTAGCCCAGGGGCGCAGTTTCCTTATGTGCATTACGACTACATGAGCCTTCATGCATACATCACGCAGTTGTACGGCCATAAGGAATTTACGGTTATTCCACCCGACCAAACGCCTTATGTGTATCCAAAGCCGGACAATGCCTGGGTTTCTGAAGTAAATGATATTCGAAATCCTGACCTGGAGAAATACCCGTTATTTGCTAAAGCAACGCCAGTCACGTTTGTCGTTGGCCCCGGCGAAACCCTGTTTATTCCCTGTGGATGGTGGCATACGGCTCGTTCGCTCACGCCAACCATATCTGTAGCACTGGATTGCCTGAATGCCTCTAACTGGAAAAATTTTATGCAGGAAGTTGATACCAACATGAGCCAGCGCCGACCTGCATTAGCCAAAGCTGTTCAAACCTATTTATCAGTACTGGGGGGCGTGCTGGGAACCTTTGAACGGTAATCCGGATACGTGGATTCGGCAAAGTCCACGGATTAAAGCACATTCAGCCGATACTTCAGATATGTTTGGGCCAGCAGCGCAAATTTTTGTGGGTTAGGTACCCTGACTCGTTCCGTTTGAATGCGCGTGGCGGACAACTGCTTTATCTTATTAAACAAAGTTTGGTAATAAATGTACGCCAGGTAAACGCCCATTCTGGCTCCACGCGGCAGATTCATAATGCCAATATAGGCTTCATCGAAGTCACGCTGAATATCCGCTTCGATGAGTTGCTTGGCATCGCGCCCAAAATCGTTGAAATCCACACCGGGGAAGTATGTACGGCCCCGATCAACGAAATCGCTTTTCAGATCGCGGAGAAAATTCACTTTCTGAAAGGCCGAACCAAGCTTGCGGGCCGATGCCCGAAGGCGATCAAACTCAGCTAAATCACCCTCGCAGAAAACCCGTAAGCACATAAGGCCAACCACTTCCGCAGAACCATAAATGTATTCGTTATAGCCGTCAGCGTCGTAGTCCTGACAATACAAGTCCATTTCCATGCTTTTCAAAAAAGCTTCGATGAGTTCGTGTTCAATCTTATACTGACTAACCACTAACTGGAAGGACTGCAACACCGGATTCAGGCTAATGCCTTCTTCGATGGCCTGGTACGTATCGTGTTTAAAGCGCATCAGCAGCGTTTTTTTGTCATAATCGTGGAAGGTGTCCACGATCTCATCAGCGTACCGAACAAATCCATAGATAGCATAAATCGGCAAGTGGAATTTACGGTCAAGCGTTTTAATGCCTAACGTAAATGACGTACTGTAATGCTCCGTAATAAGCTTACTGCATTCCAGTGCGGTTTTGTTGAACAATGCCATCATAAAAATAGAGTGTATGGTAGTTTTTGAGGTAAGGAATGAACGATAAAAAGACTGTAAACGGCGTAAGTTACAAGGAGTCAGGCGGATTATAGACTGGGCCCTTTCGCCGGAACCAGTTGTAAATCGCTGAAATCAAGTAACTTCTTTAGCCACTTCATCGGCCACTACCAGTCCTGAGATAAGGGAAGGAGGCACACCCGGCCCCGGTACGGTGAGTTGACCGGTGTAGAACAAGTTGTTGACCCGTTTGTTCTTTAGAGATGGCTTCAATAAGGCTGTTTGTCGTAAGGTATTCGCGAGGCCATACGCATTGCCCCGAAACGCATTATAATCCTGTTTAAAATCGCTGTGTGCATAACTACGTTTGAAGACAATGTGGCTGCGAATATCTTCGCCAACATACGCTTCCAGCCGATCCATGATCATGTCAAAATAATACGCTCGGGTTGTTTCATCATCCGTAAGATCGGGTGCAACGGGTATGAGCAAAAACAAATTTTCATATCCTTCCGGCGCAACCCCAGGGTCCGTTTTTGAGGGTGCTGATGCATAGAATAAGGGTTTGGACGGCCAGCGGGGCGTTTCGTAAATCTCCTGGGCGTGAAGCTTAAAATCTTCGTCAAAGAATAGCGTATGGTGTTTCAATTTTGGCACACGCTTATTGATACCCAGATAATATAACAGCGAGGAGGGCGCCATAACGCGCGTGTTCCAATAAGCGTCGTCATAGTTTCTGTTTTCCGGGGTGACTAAACTGGTTTCGACGTGGTTATAATCGGCTCCAGCTACAACCGCGTCTATCTCAAAAATACCATCGGCGGTCACCACACGCCGGGCTTTATTTTTAAGTATATCAATCTTCTGAACCGTCTGATTCAGTAAAATCTTAACGCCTTTCTCTTCTGCCAGATTGACCATCGCTTTCACAATTTCGTGCATGCCACCCATCGGATACCAGGTTCCCAACGCCATTTCGGCATAGTTCATCAGGCTATACATCGCGGGTGTATTGGCAGGTGTGGCACCCAGGAACAGGACCGGAAATTCAATGATTTCGAGTAAACGTGGATTCGTAAAAAACTTCCGGGCGTGGCTGGCAAACGATTTGAATACGTCTAGGCGTGCAACATCGTAGAGTAGTTTGAGGCTGATAAACTCGGAAACTGACCGGCTCGGCTTCCAAACGAATTTATTCATACCTACCTCATACTTATAGGCAGCCTGCTTCAAAAACTCGCGTAGTTTGGGGCCGCTTCCGGGTTCCAGTTGTTCGAATAGGGCTTCCAGATTATCTAGCCCGGCAGGAAGATGGACCGCTTCATCGGGCCCAAAGACAACGGTATAGGAGGGGTCAAGACGAACTAGCTTGTAATAATCAGCGGGTTTTTTGCCAAAGCGGGCGAAATATGTTTCGAATACGTCGGGCATCCAATACCAACTTGGCCCCATATCGAAGGTGAAGCCTTCTGCCTCAAAAACGCGGGCTCGACCACCCGGCATGTCATTTTTTTCGAGGATAGTAACGTCGTAGCCTTTATCGGCTAGGCTTGTGGCTGCCGCCAGCCCGGCAAACCCGGCTCCTATAACAAGAACTCGTTTGGGCATTGATGGTTAAATGAGTAGGTAAGAGTTTAAAAAAGTTATTGATGAAGAAATTTGTTTGGGCTAAACTATCTAAAATTTCCAACCAATGGGCTCTTATCTACACAACGACCATGTCGTTTTAGGGGAGGGGAGGGGTAAACTGAGGGAATAATAAACCACATTGAGAAGATTCACTAATGCTAAACCTGTGGCGTTAACAGAGTTTCTATTTTACCTATTTTGCTTGTAATCATTGATAATGAGCGGGTTATAAAAGAAAAAAGTTGGGTAGAAACTACCCAACTTTTCGAACCTTCCTCTTTTTTAACCAAAAACTACTCAATCAATAAACCTTAGACGACTAACTTTTAAAAAGTATCGCTTAGGCGTTAAAATATGCGTAAACTTTTAGTTGGCCCTTCAATTCCTTACGAGCGATGTGAATCCGATTCTTCACTGTGCCAATGGGGATATTTAGTTTCGCGGCAATTTCGTGGTATTTAAAACCCCGGAAATGCATCATAAATGGAGTCTTGTATGTATCGTCCAAACCGTTTACAGCCCGGTTGATGTCATCCTGTGCGAAAGAAGAATAAGCAATGTTATCTGTGCTGCTCTCGATCGAGT
Organism: Spirosoma radiotolerans; assembly: GCF_000974425.1. Classification (NCBI taxonomy): domain Bacteria; kingdom Pseudomonadati; phylum Bacteroidota; class Cytophagia; order Cytophagales; family Cytophagaceae; genus Spirosoma; species Spirosoma radiotolerans. The sequence goes on along the minus strand of NZ_CP010429.1, from coordinate 5,697,657 downwards.
TGATGTAATGCAGATTGTCAGTTGTGTCGATGAAGGTGTTTTTCCGCACCATACGCTGGTAGTTGGTGATGAATGTATTCTTCATGATTGTATATAACCAAGCTTTCAAATTTGTTCCATCCGTGTATTTGTCACGATTGGTAAATGCCTTCAATAATGTATCCTGTAGTAAGTCGTTTGCATCTTCAACATCTTTTGTCAAACGCAGGGCAAACGGACGCAACGATTTAGACACTTTGCCAATATGGTTAGTAAATTCGAGAGCGGTCATGGCTGTTTAAGTTTTTCTGTTGAATCTATTGAATCAAATACACATAACCATTAGACAAAAAAGAAACCAGTCTTTTTTTGTTAAAGGTCAAATACTTGAGTCACTGGCATAAATATCTGTAAGTCAAGCGTTTGGTAGTCATTAAAATTGTGCCAGTGCACCTATGAATAATCCTTACTTACTGTGGAGTGTGGAATATTTCCCCCATTGTGGGGAATCCACACTGTGGATTTTGTTTAACGTTTGCGCATCGGCATTAAACAAAAATAGGCAGAACTCTTCGCCCTACCAATATTTGCGGAAAGTCGTTTGAACTAGCCAGACATCTATAGGCAATAGGAATCGATAAAAGGTCAAACAAGACCCTCTTTGAGCAAATCATGCAGGTGGATAAAACCTAGCACTTGATTCGCTTCAGACACCACAAGCTGTGAAACGTCACGTTCCTGCATCAATTGCAGAGCTGCAGCCGCGTATTCATCCGGATCTACGCAGACGGGTGTAGGGGTCATGACATCTTTTGCGCAGAGTTCCCAGAAAGAAGCGTGGTCATAGGCCATCCGACGAATGTCTCCATCGGTAACAATGCCCTTCAACTGCCCATTTTCATCAACTACTGCTGTGGCACCCAGCCGATTAGCGGAAATTGTAAAGATCACTTCTCTCACTGGCGTTGTGAGTGCAACTTGCGGGCACTGGTTGTGTGGAAAAATATCCGCGACTCGCAAATACAACCGTTTGCCAAGCGATCCACCCGGATGGTAGCGGGCAAAATCCTGTCGGGTAAATCCACGGACCTCCAGTAAACTTACAGCTAGGGCGTCACCAACGGCCAGAGCTACCGTCGTACTGGTTGTGGGAGCCAGATTGAGCGGATCGGCTTCAACTTCGGCATAGGCATGAAGTACGTGATCGGCATGCTGGGCCAGATACGAATCACGGGCGCTTACTAGGGCAATTAAGCGAACGCCGGTTCGCTTTAATAAAGGCACCAGAACTTTTATTTCGGCCGTATTACCGCTCTTTGAGATCAGCATAACCACGTCATTTACCTGAATCATACCCAAATCGCCGTGGATCGCATCGGCCGCGTGCATAAATAGCGACGGTGTTCCCGTCGAGTTCATCGTAGCCACGATTTTCTGGCCGATAAGCGCGCTTTTCCCCACCCCCGTTATAACCAGCCTACCCGAACTGTTCAGTATGGTTTCAACGGTAGCATCGAATTGATCATCGAGTAAATCAACGGCATTTCGGATTGCTTCGGCTTCGGCCAACAAAACCGAACGGGCGATAGTCTTAGGATTTTTTATTACTTTCAACGTCAGGTTTGATAATCAGGAAGTGATTGGTACGTATATTCGCTAACTTTATATAGCAAAGATACGGCAAGCATATTGAGTAAAGTAACTTTTGTACGATTTGTAGAATGATGCAGGTTGATCAGTCGGTCCATTCAACTCTTAAAGAGCGGCTAAAAGAAATTTTTGGGTATAGCCAGTTTCGGGGCGAGCAGGAAGCCATTATTTATAGCATCCTGGCAGGGCGAAATACCTTTGTGATTATGCCCACCGGAGCCGGTAAATCGTTATGCTATCAGCTCCCTGCTATTGTCAGTGAGGGTACAGCCGTTGTTATTTCGCCCTTGATTGCCTTGATGAAGAATCAGGTCGATCAGCTTAATGCGTTCGGTATTAACGCGCAATTCCTTAACTCGACGCTCTCCAAGGCGGAGATGAACAAGGTCAAAAAGGATACGCTTAATAGTTCGCTTAAGCTCTTATACATTGCGCCCGAGTCATTGACTAAGGAAGAGAATTTGGATTTTTTGAAGAAAGCCAATATCTCCTTCGTCGCTATCGACGAAGCCCACTGTATTTCAGAATGGGGGCATGATTTCAGACCAGAGTACCGTAAAATTCGCGGCATCGTTGATAATATTGGCAACTTACCGGTCATAGCCCTCACAGCGACCGCTACGCCCAAAGTGCAGCAGGATATTCAGAAAAACCTGCAGATGGAAGATGCTAATTTATACAAGACATCCTTCAATCGAAAAAATCTATACTACGAAATCAGACCGAAGGTCGACGCTAAAAAGCAGCTCATAAAATACATCAAACAAAACAAGGGGAAGTCAGGAATCATCTATTGTCTCAGTCGTAAGACGGTTGAGGAGATTGCCGAGCTCCTGCGTGTGAATGATGTAAAAGCATTGCCTTACCATGCGGGTCTGGACCCCCAAACGCGGATGAATAACCAGGATGCGTTCCTGAACGAAGACGCCGACGTTATCTGTGCGACCATCGCTTTTGGAATGGGCATCGACAAGCCCGACGTTCGGTTCGTTATTCACTACGATGCGCCCAAGTCGCTCGAGGGCTATTACCAGGAAACGGGCCGGGCCGGGCGCGATGGTCTGGAGGGAAACTGCCTGATGTTTTACAGCTACGACGATATTGTTAAGCTCGAAAAATTCAACAAAGACAAGCCCGTTACCGAACGCGATAACGCCAAACATCTATTGGCTGAAATGGTTTCCTATGCCAACCTCGGCGTTTGCCGCCGTCGGCAGTTGCTTGGCTATTTTGGCGAGTATATGGAGAAGGACTGCGGTTTCTGCGACAACTGCCTGAAGTCGCCGGAGAAATTCAAAGCCCAGCACGAAGTAGTCCTGGCGCTGCAAACGGTTCTGCAAACGGATCAGCGTTTCGATGTGGCGCACTTAGCCGATGTGTTGACGGCTACGGGAAATCAGTATGTAACGAGTTATGAACACGACCGCCTGGCCGTGTATGGTAAAGGACTGGAATTTAATGAAGATTGCAACTTCTGGTGCTCGCTGATTAAACAGATCACGATTTACGGTTATCTCGAAAAAGACGTCGATAACTATGGGATACTAAAAGTGTCCCAGCGCGGCCTGAATTATATTGAAGATCCTTATCCAATCACGCTGACGAAGGATCACGATTATGAGCAGCAGAGTACGGAAATAAAGGAAGATGAGGACAAAGATTCGTCGCCGGCATCGGGTGGTGTTGCCTACGATGAAGAACTGCTCGGATTGCTGAAAGCCCTTCGGAAACGAATTGCCAAAGAAAAAAATCTGCCACCTTATGTTATTTTCCAGGAGACATCCATGGAAGAGATGGCGACAACTTACCCGACCACGCGCGAAGAGATGGCGCAGATCAATGGTGTCGGGATGGGTAAGGTGCAGAAATTCGGACGGCAGTTCATTGATCTTATAACAAAGTACGTTGAAGACAACGAGATAGAAACGGCGAAAGACGTCGTTATCAAGTCGACCGTTAATAAATCGAAAGTCAAGATTTTTATTATTCAGCAGATTGACCGGAAGGTAGACCTCGATGAGATTGCCGAATCGAAGTCGCTAACGATGGAAGACCTGATGGAAGAGATTGAACACATCTGTTACTCGGGCACGCGCCTAAACCTCGATTACTACATAAACCAGGTAATGGATGAAGACCGGCAGGACGAAATTTTCGAGTATTTCATGCGGGCCGAAAGCGATAATATCGCTGTAGCATTGCGTGAATTTGGGGGCGATGATTTCACCGAACAAGATCTGCGCCTGATGCGCATAAAATTCCTGTCGGAAGTAGCTAACTAAATGATGAGCGATGCGCAACACAGGGTGAATGGGTTCACATTAGTCATCCTGTAGTGCGCATCACTCATCATTCATCATTTTTTATGAATATACTAATACTTGGGTCGGGTGGGCGCGAACATGCCTTTGCCTGGAAATTAGCGCAAAGCCCATTGTGTGACGCGTTATTTGTTGCACCGGGTAATGCCGGAACTGCACAGGTAGCCACCAACTTGCCCATTAGTTATAATGACTTTCCGGCTGTTGCTGACGCTATCCGGGATAAAAAAATTGATTTGGTTATCGTTGGTCCCGAAGAGCCGTTGGTAAAAGGAATTGTTGATTACTTGCATGCACAAACCGGTTTATCTGGCCTGCGGATTGTTGGACCCGATGCCAAAGGAGCTCAGTTAGAAGGAAGTAAGGACTTTTCCAAGCAATTCATGCTTCGGTACAATATCCCAACGGCTGCGTCGCAAACGTTTACGGTGGATACGCTTCAGGAGGGGCTTAATTATCTGGAAAGTCATGCCTTGCCGATTGTGATTAAGGCCGACGGGCTGGCGGCCGGTAAGGGCGTTATTATTGCCGAAACGCTGGCGGAGGCTCAAATAGCCCTTCGGGATATGCTCGATGGGCAAAGGTTTGGCGAAGCGGGCAGTAAAGTTGTCGTGGAGCAATTTTTGCGGGGAATTGAACTGTCGGTTTTTGTCTTGGCCGATGGAACAGGGTATAAAATTCTGCCTGAAGCCAAAGATTACAAGCGTATCGGCGATGGTGACACAGGACCAAATACAGGTGGTATGGGTGCTGTCTCGCCGGTTGTATTTGCCAATAAGTCGTTCTTGCAAAAAGTTGAAGATAAAGTTGTCAAGCCTACACTGGCTGGTTTGCAGAAAGAAGGTATCATTTATAAAGGGTTCATTTTCATAGGGTTGATGAAAGTCAACAGTGAGCCCTATGTGATTGAGTACAATGCTCGGATGGGTGATCCTGAAACCGAAGTCGTACTACCGCGTATCCAGAGCGATTTTGCTGAATTGATGATGGCAGCCGCGGATGGGACACTGGATGATGTTGCGATTCAGGTGTCCTCTCAGACAGCCGTAACAACGATGCTGGTATCGGGTGGCTACCCCGCTGACTATGAAACGGGTAAACTGATTTCAGATCTGGAGCGTTTAGAAGATGTGATGGCGTTCCATGCCGGAACGCTGGGAAAAGACGGTCACGTGTTGACCAATGGCGGACGGGTACTGGCCATTACGGCACAGGCCAATTCGCTTGAAAACGCTGTTCGTAAGTCGCAGGAAGCGGCCCGGATGGTACAATTTGACGGAAAACAGTATCGAAAAGACATTGGGCTCGACCTAATTCGGTACTCCGACTAACGAAGTTATACTGTTATAGAGTTGTAAAGTTGTCGAGTTACTCTAGGGTAAAGCTTTATAACCTCATGGCGCTATGGCTTCATAACTATATATATATGTCCTGCAAATCTTGTGCAACCGGTGGGTGTGGAACCCAGCGAGGAGCATCCGACGGCGAGAAAACGGCCACTACCGGATGCGGTAGCGGAGGGTGTAGCAGTGGAGGCTGCAACAAATTGAATTCTTTCGACTGGCTCAGTGATATTGCGATGCCAGGTCTGCGATATGACGTAGTTGAAGTGAAATTTAAAGGTGGGCGCAAAGAATATTATCGAAACGTTCATCAGCTGGATCTTACAACGGGCGATTATGTAGTCGTTGAAATGCAATCGGGTTTTCACATTGGCGCTGTATCGCTGCAAGGCGAGTTAGTACGGCTTCAGGTGAAAAAGCGGGCCGTTAAAATCAACGACGACACAAAGGTCATTCATCGAATTGCGACGCCGAAAGATATGGAACGCCACGAACAGGCTGTTCTGCGTGACCTCCCTGCGCTGTACCGCTCCCGTGAAATTTCACGTGAGCTGAAGCTCAATATGAAACTGTCTGATGTCGAATTTCAATCGGACAATACCAAAGCAACCTTTTACTACTCGTCTGAAGAGCGGGTTGATTTTCGGGAGCTGATCAAAATGCTGGCCAGTGAATTCAAAGCCCGAATCGAAATGCGGCAGATCAGCCTTCGGCAGGAAGCTGGTCGGCTGGGCGGTATTGGTTCCTGTGGCCGCGAACTCTGCTGCTCGACCTGGCTGACCGATTTTAAAAATATTGCGACATCGGCGGCCCGGTATCAGAATCTATCGTTGAATCCGGCCAAACTGTCGGGGCAGTGTGGGCGACTTAAGTGTTGCCTGAACTATGAGCTGGATACGTACATGGATGCGCTGCGGGATATTCCAACGATTGAAAAACCGCTGGAAACGCAAAAAGGACGGGCTTATTTACAAAAGACCGACATCTTTCGTAAACTCATGTGGTTTGGCTACGGAGCAGAGAGCACCTGGTATCCATTGCCCATCAACCGTGTGCTGGAAATTGTTGAGTTGAACAAAAACGGAGTCATTCCCGAATCGTTCGATGTGTTGACACCCATGGGTGCCAAAGAGCCTGTCACTGCAGCGGCCCTGAATAGCGACCTGCAAAAGCTGGATGCCAAATACACCGCTCGAACCAGTAGTAATAAAAAGAAGAAAAAGAAATCGCGGGGGCCAGAGGGTGGCTCTCCGCGGCCCGCATCGAATGGCAAAATATAATAAAAAGCCCCGACTTAACAGATCGGGGCTTTTTATTGATAACGGTATTCGTGTTGACACACGAGGTGTGATGTCAGATGTAAGCATCTGACATCACGAAAAAACTCTAGAAATCACCCGTATAAAAGGGGCTAAAAACGTAGTAACTGCTATCCCGCTTGGCGCGTTTGGGGGACGTCTCGATGGACAATTGAAAGCGGGGTAAGGGATTGTCGGCGCGGAACCACTCGATATAAGGACGCTCTTTTGTGTAAAGGCGGGCCACTTCCCGAACATGAACCGTCTTGACATCGGCAAGGGTTGCCGGTAAATGGTTGATTTCAATTTCTACTGCATTGGCGTAGTCTTCATACACACTTAGGTGTTCGTTCTTGGTTCGTTCAACAAGCGCATTTTTGTTGTGGAAAAACGTCGCTTCGAGCAGTTGATTCATGTTGAAAGAGAACGACTCTCCCAAGGGATATTTTGACATAGCAGCCGCTTGTAAGAGTGTGAAAAACTGCTTCCGCTTACTATCAAATGGGACTGGTTTCGGGCTTGTTTCAATGAATATCTGGTAGGGTTTCGCCTGTTTGTCGGCGTTGGCCCTGTTTTCCCACTGATGCATCACAAATAATTCGCGGACAAACTCTGGAGATAGCTTGACTAATCTATCAACCGGAACCTCTTTGCCGTCAATATAGAGTGCCGACTCATATTTATAATCGTCGGGCAATACAAACCGATCCTGATTCAGCTGGAGTATAATGGGGTTACTTTCAATAATTTGTGTACTGAACTTGTCCCGGTATAGAGCCATATGGCGATACCAGGTTCCCTTTTCTTCCAGGTCGGCAACCATGGCTCGTGCCGGACTAATGGCAGGAAGCTCTTTCGACGAGAACGGTTGACCGGAAAAGTTAATCGTCTGATTCCGTTCGTGTTGACAAGCCAGAATAGTGGTGCCTATCAATAATAACCAAACTGCATACCGCCACCAGGCCGTTGGTCCAGAGGGTTGGCTGTTTATCATGCCAACGCGCTGGCGTAGAGATGGGCCATTAAACTGGTTGGTGATTGCCAATGGCCCAGCCGACAAACTCACTTTCAGAAGATTGTACTGATAAGCTTTTGCGTCGATACCTTCGGCTAGTACGGCACGGTCGGCGCTGAATTCTAGGGTTTGGTGAAGCAAATGGCGGAATAGATAAGCGGCTGGATTAAACCAGAATACGATGCAGACCAACTCCACCGCAAGCATGTCGATGCTGTGTCGTTCCCGCACATGGACCCGCTCGTGTCGGAGAATCTGGTCCAGTTCGTCAACTGTGTGCTGATTGGGATTCAATACAACCCAGTTGAAAAACGAAAAAGGTGAGGAGACAGCCTCATTCCGGACCAGAATAAAATCGTCGTAAGGATCATGTACCGATTGGTGGATGAGTTTCCGGAGCGATACTAGCTGGATGCCAAGCCGGATCAATAATAAGAGAACGCCAGTGATGTAGAGGCCAAACAGGCCCGTATACCACGACCAGGCAGTGCGTTTTGGCTGCGACTGAAAGGCACGAAATGTCTGTTGATTGGGGAAAGTAATCGTTATGTCTGGTTGGGCGGGTACTATTTTTGGCACAATGACCTGAGCCGTTTGTTGCATTGCCCTGCGTATGGGTTGAGGGCGCCAATCGGGTAAGTCAACCAGAGGGAGTAGGAGGGAACTTAATGCACCCAGCCATAATGCCAGTCGATTTGTACCGAAGAAGGTTTCGCGCCGAAGCAATAAATAATAGGTAACGCTTACCACGGCCAGCAGGCCATTGACTAACACCACATAGCGCAAAGTTTCCATAGTGGATAACGTGTCCTGGACAGACGTCCGGTTTGATTTTTTGTGAAACCGGACGGCTGCCCGGGACGAAGCTGCCTATTTTTTCTCAATCATAGCCAGGATTTCCCGTAATTCATCCGCCGAAATCTTTTCGTTTTTAGCGAAGTAGCTCACCAGATTCTTATACGAGTTATCAAAATACTCACCGACTACTTTGGTTAGCACAAACCGATTCTGATAGGCTTCTTTTGTAATAATTGGGTAGTATTCATGGGTGTTGCCATAGGCTTTGTGACCTATGTATCCCTTTTCTTCGAGGTTACGGACAATTGTCGAAACGGTATTGTAATGCAACGGTGGGTTAGTAAACTGGGGAACCATGTCTTTCACATAGCCTTGCTCCATTTTCCACAACACCTGCATGACTTCTTCTTCTTTGGCGGTTAACTTTTCCATAAAACAAAGCTAGAACTATTCATCTCGTTTTCAAACTAGTTACGTAGTTTTTTGTCGTTTGAAAAGCCAGTCCTACCGTCGTAGCTTTGTAAACTATTTAGGGATGTATATGAAACGATTGGGAATACTGCTGTGTCTGGCCTTGTTGATGGGCAGTTGCGACACAAATGCGGTCTATAAAGAATACACGGATATTGAGGGCGGAAAGTGGTACATTAAAAATGCACCCTCGTTCACATTCGAGATTACAGATGCCACACAACCCTACAATATTTATTATAACCTCCGAAACAGCCTTTCCTACGGGTATTACAACCTTTACCTAACTCGTTATCTGCGCGATGCCAACGGGAAAGAAATTGAATCCCGGCTAGATGAACTGATTTTGATGGACCCCAAAACCGGTAAGCCCAATGGCGATGGTCTTGGCGACCTTTTCGACCATAAATTCCTGATGAAGCGTAATTATCGTTTTCCGAAACCCGGAAAATACACCATGCAGATCAAGCAATATATGCGGCAGGACCCCTTGTTGAATATCATGAGCGTGGGCATTACCGTTGAGAAGGCTACTCCGGCCCATTAACCCGATTTTGTGTTTCTGATGGTGTTCGACTTGTTCCGAAAAAACCGGCTCTTTTTCCTGCCTTACGGGTTGTTGTTGGTGGTGTTTGGCACCTTGCAGGTAGTTTACTCACAGGAGCATCTGATGCAATGGGTCAACAGCCGGAACAGCCCATTGGCCGACTTAATCTTTCCTTATGTCACATATGTAGGCGATGGGGCCTTTTTTATCGTTGTCTGTCTTTTGCTTCTTGCCCTGGTCAACTGGCGGGTTGGGCTCATGGCGTTCGCTAGTTTCGCGCTGTCATCGCTTACATCGGAGTTTTTAAAGAAAATTGTTTTCGATGGTTCGCCCCGGCCGCTTAAATATTTTGAGCATTCTACCTTTCAATATCACGTAATTGAAGGCCTGGATATCCATAGCTACAATAGCTTTCCCTCGGGCCATACGACCACGGCTTTTGCCATGTTTGGGCTGCTGGCTTTTCTGGATCAAAAGAAGAGCAGAGGCTGGGTGTGGTTGTTGCTGGGGGTTTTGGCGGGCTATTCACGCGTATATTTATTTCAACATTTTGTTGAAGATGTTTTTGCTGGTTCGTTGGTTGGCACCCTTTCCTCGATCATCATTTACGGGCTAATGTGTCGCTGGGCGACACAACCGAACCCTTTAAAAGGTCATTAGCTTATCTTTTTTTGATTACATTTGTTCAGGGCACTGCCGAACCATTGCCTATGCAGCGCCGTTACCTCAGTACTACATAAATCAACGAGCTTCGAAAACTCTCTCATGAGCGACGCCATCAAACATGAGTGCGGTATTGCCCTAATCAGGCTACGCAAACCGTACCAATATTACATTGATAAGTACGGAACAGCGCTCTACGGAGCCAACAAACTCTACCTGCTTATGGAAAAGCAGGTCAATCGAGGCCAGGACGGAGCCGGAATTGCCAATATCAAACTCGACGTACCCGCCGGTCATCGGTACATCAGCCGCTACCGATCCGTCGATCAGCGCCCTGTAACGGACATCTTCGAAAAAGTTAATAAGAAATTCCGCAAGGCGCTCAAAGGCAACAAAGACAAGGCCAGAGACGCAAAATGGCTCCAGGAAAACATTGCCTTTACGGGCGAAGTATGGATGGGCCACCTGCGTTACGGTACGCATGGCGCCAACGAAATCGAAAATTGTCACCCCATGCTCCGCCAAAGCAACTGGCGCAGCCGAAACCTGGTTGTGGCGGGTAATTTCAACATGACAAATGTTGACGAATTGTTCGATAAGCTCGTTTCGCTGGGTCAGCATCCAAAGGATAAGGTTGACACCGTGACGGTGATGGAAAAAATCGGCCATTTTTTGGACGAAGAAAACCAACGCGTATTCGAACGATTCAAGGGTATCTATGAAAACCCCGACCTATCGGATATTATTGAGGATAACCTCGACATGCAGCGCGTTTTGCACCGGTCGTGCCGCGATTTTGATGGCGGCTATGCAATGGTCGGTATGACGGGCTATGGGGCCGCCTTTGTTGCCCGCGACCCAGCTGGTATTCGTCCAGCTTACTACTACGCTGATGATGAAGTTGTTGTGGTAGCCTCGGAAAAACCAGCTATTAAGACGGCTTTCAACGTCGATTACAGCGCCATTCAGGAAGTGAAACCCGGCCATGCCCTCATCATCGACAAGTATGGTGAATACATGGAGCAGGAGTTCGTGAAGCCAATCGAAAAGAAATCATGCAGTTTTGAGCGGATTTACTTCTCGCGGGCCACTGATCCTGATATCTATAACGAACGCAAAACACTGGGAAAACTGCTCATCCCGCAGATTCTTAAAGAGATCGATTACGACCTCGAAAACACCGTTTTCTCCTACATTCCCAATACGGCAGAAACGGCTTTCTTCGGCATGGTAGAAGGGCTGGAGGATCATCTGGCCAAACAGCGTAAGAAAGCCATTATGGATGGCATTCTTTTCGAAGAAGAACTGGATCGCGTACTTTCTTTCCGACCGCGCATCGAAAAGCTGGTTGCCAAAGATGTAAAACTCCGGACATTCATTACGGATGATTCCCAGCGCGACGACATGGTCTCGCATGTGTACGATACGACGTTTGAAGTCATCAAAAAGGGAAAAGACAACGTGGTCGTTGTCGACGATTCTATTGTGCGGGGAACAACGCTGGAAAAGAGCATTCTTCGTATGCTGGACCGTCTGGGACCTAAGAAAATTATTATTGTTTCATCGGCTCCGCAAATCCGATTCCCTGACTGTTACGGCATTGATATGTCGAAGTTTAAAGAATTCATTGGCTTCCGGGCTGCTCTTGAACTTCTCCGGGACAGAGGGCAGGAAGAACTGCTGGACGAAGTCTACGGCCAGTGCGTAGCCGCCATAGAAACGGGTAATGCATCGAATCAAAACTATGTAAAGGCTCTTTTCGAGCCCTTCACCCACGAAGAGCTATCGAAAAAAGTAGCGCAGATAATTACCCCCGCCGATCTCAACGCCGAAGTGGCTGTCGTGTATCAAACGGTTGAAAATCTGCATAAAGCCTGTCCAAATCACTCTGGAGACTGGTATTTCACGGGCGATTATCCAACGCCGGGTGGTAACGTCGTCGTGAATAAAGCCTTTGTGAATTTTATGGAAGGCAAATTAGTGAGAGCGTATTAAGTCACAAAAAATAAACAAAACGAGGCTTCTGAAACTAGTTTCAGAAGCCTCGTTTTGTTTATAGCTCGTCGCTATTTCTGCCAGGCCAGAGCATTGACATTGGTACCTATTTTCTTGCCTTCGGTGAGCCCGGTTTCATTATCCTGACGGGTATGAATGTTACCATAGAAACGAGAGTCGGCTGACTCCTGAGCCGCCTGTGTAAAGGATGTAAACGAACGGGCTTTGAACTCAATATTTCGCTGTGCATCTTTTGCCCGACCAATATGCGAATCATCTGTGAAAGCAAAGTTCTCCCCATACAGAGCCGTCAGCACCGTAGCGGCCGATGACGATTGGGTAGCATGGCCCGATGGAAAACCCGGAAAGGGAGGAGCAGGCCAGAATGCTGTCCAGCTAGGGTCAATGGCGAGTCGGATATAGGTGTAAGGCCGGATGTTGTTGTAGACATACTTACAGCGCCAGCAAAGGGTAAAGGCGTCGGCGACTGAAATGCCTGTGCGAGCAAACGTTTCGGCTGCTTTGGCCAGCGTCGCTTTGGCTGTTAAAGCCGCAATTCGGGCGATGCTATACGAGTGACCCGGTGGCGTAAAGGTTTCGGCGGGATTATCGGCCCACCAAACGGCAATCTCCTTTTCGGTTTGGGTTAAGTTTTTTGATTTGGTGTATACATCAAAATACTGGGCAAACGTAGCCGACTTTGCATCTGTTGAATAGGGCAGAGGCTTGGGCATGGGTAGTTCGTTATTGGCTTTTACAAACGTCCGATTTTGTCCCCAATATGGTTGCATTGGAATTTTCTGACCGTTTTCAGTAGGTTGCCATAGACCGGCACCTGTTGGGACAACGTAACTAGCTGGAAAATTACGCGAGTAACCAGCATCGCCCCCGTCGGTTTTGGACCAATCGAACAGCGCAGCTGCAATCTTCTTCCCAAACTCAGCGGAGCGCTGATTCACGGTTTCATCCGTTTCTTTGAAAGCGGTTAGCAGGGCTGTTTCCAGCGAATCAATCGTCGCTTTATTGGCCGCACTTGTGGTCGGATATAGGCTCCGGAGCATAGCAGCCTCGGCCGCATTGGCACTTAAAGCCCAGTTATAGATTTGTCCCGATTCGACTTGTGGTAAGGCGGTAAGCCCCTGCAACTGGCCAACAAGTGACTTGCCCGTTGGCATGCCCGGCACGACAGCCTCGTACATGGCTATGCCCGCATATCCATACGCCCGTGAGGCTACTGGTGGCGTAAAACCAGCCGTAGATTTAGTTATTTTTAGTTGTAAGGCAGCCCATTGAGTGGCTACGTCACCGGTATACTGGTCGGCAGATTTGCCACCGGGCGTAACAACAGGATCTGTATCGGGTTGAACACGGCAGGCCTGTAGGGACGCAAGCAGGAGCAGGCTGGCCAACAAGCCCAGATAGCTTCGGTAGATACTTGTTGGGATATAAGAGGGTTTATGGGTTACGGTGGGGAAAGGTACATTCATGATTGATTACGGTAAAAAAGTCGTGTCATTCTATAGTGGGGCTGAGTCTCAATAAGGACGGGTAGCAAAAACGCTGCCAGAATAAATTAACTTATGAATGCTTCCTGAGTAACCGGTAAACAAGCGCGAAACTTTCGCTGTACATTTGATAATCTATTTTAACCAGTACCTGATCAATGCGAATTCCTGAAGAAACAGTTGAGCGAATCCGTCAGTCAACCGACATTCTGGAGGTCATAAACGACTTTGTATCCTTAAAGAAACGGGGCAGTAATTACATTGCCTGTTGCCCGTTTCACAATGAGAAAACGCCATCATTCAACGTCAATCCCACTCGGCAAATTTATAAATGCTTCGGTTGTGGTAAGGCAGGTGATGCTGTCCGTTTTGTAATGGACATCGAAAATATTGGCTATGGAGAAGCACTGCGCTATCTGGCCAAAAAGTATGGCGTTGAGATTGAGGAACAAGAACAAACGCCGGAAGATTTACTCCGCCAGAATGAACGTGAGAGCTTATTGATTGTTCTCAACTTTGCGAAGACTTTTTTTCAGGAGACCATGCGAACGACTGACGAAGGGAAGAGCATCGGCCTGAGTTATTTCCGGGAAAGAGGATTCACAAACCCTACCATCGACGCCTTTGAGCTTGGCTATACATTAGACCAATGGGATGCCCTGTTGAAAGAAGGCCAGCGCCGGGGTTACAGTCGTGATTTGCTCGAAAAGGCCGGGTTAATTTTAATCAAAGACGGCACAGCAGGGGGCGAAAAAAAGGTATTTGATCGGTTCCGGGGGCGGGTTATGTTTCCTATCCACAACGTATCGGGGCGGGTCATTGCTTTCGGGGCCAGAATTCTGAAAGTCGATAAAAATCAGCCTAAATATCTCAATTCGCCCGAAACGACGGTCTACCATAAAAGTCAGGTTTTATACGGGATTTTTCAGGCTAAGCAGGCCATACGCCAAGAAGACGTCTGTTACCTGACGGAAGGGTATACCGATGTGATCTCCCTGCATCAGGCCGGTATAAAAAACGTAGTGGCGTCATCGGGTACGTCGCTCACGACGGAGCAAATCCGATTGATTTCCCGCTTTACGCCTAATGTTACCATTCTCTATGACGGTGATGCCGCTGGCATTAAGGCGGCTCTGCGTGGGCTGGACATGGTACTTGAAGAAGGGCTTAATCTTAAACTGTTGCTGTTGCCCGATGGCGAAGACCCCGACAGTTACGTACACAAGGTAGGAGCCGATGCGTTTAAAACGTATATCCGGGAACACTCACAAGACTTTATCGACTTTAAAGCCAGTCAATGGTTAACCGAAGCGGGTGATAATCCACTTAAGCGGGCAGAAGGTATTTCGGACGTTTGTGCCAGCATTACCAGAATACCCGATCCGCTTAAGCGTCAGACGCTCTCGCAACGGGTAGCGCAGGTGTTTCATGTCAGCGAACAGTCAGTTATTTCTGAGATAAACCGTCTACTTCGTAAGCAGCAGGATCAAAGCAAAAAGGATGTTGAACGCCAGCAGCGGGTAGGCGATAATGGTAAAAAAAACACATCGGGCTCGATGAATAGCCCGACCGAGCCATCTTTTGAGGATATAAATTCGCTACTCGATGGGTTTAGCGCTGAACCATTTGATCAGGCACCTACGCCCAACGGTTCAGAGCCAGACAGATTCTACAGAGATGAGCGTGTAAAGCCCGTTAGAACGCCTATATCCTATCAGGAAGAGGAGTGTGTCAGGTTATTGATTAATTACGGTACGCGTGAACTGGAGCCCGGTATAACGCTCTGTCAGTATGTGCTGAGCGAGCTGCACGAGATCGATTTTCAAACGTCACCTTATGACCTTATTCTAACCTTATTCAGGGAGGCTTACAGCCGGGGGGATATTCTGACGGCCAATGATTTTTTAAATCGCCGTTCCGATGCCCCTGAGCGATCGGATGATGTCGCGCTTCAAAGCCAGGCGATTCACCTAACAACCCCTCGATATGAGATTAGTGGTGGATGGCTGAAGCATGAGATTCTCGTGCCTTCAGAAGAAGAGGTCGGGATTCTGGCGGACTCGGCTTATCGGAATATTCTACGAATAAAAAAGATGCTGGCCGAACAGCGTATGGCCACATTACAACAACTACTTCGTGAAGCCAGTAATAAATCGGCAGATGAGGCTGACCAGTTGTTAGCGGAGTTTATGCATTTCAAACGAATCGACATTGAAATTTCAAGCCTTCTCGGTACGGTGATTTCTGGGTAGGCACCAAAGCCGATATAAAAAAAGCCCCGGCAATGCCGGGGCTAACCTTTATAGGAGGGGAGGGTGAACACTAAGCTTGAGCGACGTGCGTGACGCTAATCAGTTCGACATCAATTTGTCGATTCAACTCATCCAGCAAATTAGCATGTGAATAGAGTTGACCAGGTTTAGATAACTGAGCCGGTTGACCTGTCTTTTGGTTTGACATGTCAATCAGTAAGGTCATCAGTACATCGCCCATATGTTGCCGCAAGGCGACAAGCCGGTTCAACCGAGCCCGGTTCGCTGTGGGCTTCCGACGAGATGCTGTCTGTAACGTATTGATCAGGCGATCCAATTTAGCAAAGCGGTAATGAAAAGCTTCCGTTGCCTGCGCCCATGCTAAAATGACTTTTTGGATCTCCTCTTCTGAGGCTTCGTAGCCAAACGATATTGCTGATTCTTCCTGATTCATCATTCGATGGTCAAATATGTGTTGTGCAATTGGATGATCAAAAATAGGCGCCTATTTAGGCTGAAAGCAAGCCGGTTTGCGTGAAATCACCATTTTCCCGGACGAAATCACCCAAATA
This sequence comes from Spirosoma radiotolerans, assembly GCF_000974425.1. Taxonomy (NCBI): domain Bacteria; kingdom Pseudomonadati; phylum Bacteroidota; class Cytophagia; order Cytophagales; family Cytophagaceae; genus Spirosoma; species Spirosoma radiotolerans. Next base: position 5,681,248 of record NZ_CP010429.1, on the reverse strand, counting down.
GTTTTGACTAAATAGGTGATTTCGTCCGGAAAAAGGTTGATTTCATCCGTCGAGTATTGCCGAATGGCCTTTATCGTTGTTACCTTGTTCCACCTATAGATGTAAATGATCATGAATCAAGTAGACAGTCGTGAAGAACTCACAAAAAAGTTCGCGATTCGGCGACGGGACTTCTCAATCCTCGTTGCCCAATCTGAGTTATTTAATTGCGAGGTTTTGAGTCAGCTATTGAAAGAGCAAGGCTATAATGTTGTAGGCCGGGCGGTTGAGATGGAAGACACATTACAGCAAATCAGAGTGAAGCGCCCGCAGTGTGTAATTCTGGAAGCGGAAATTTCAGGTCAGCAGAGCTTTGGGATTGTTGAGCAGATGCAACAATCGAATCAGCAAACAAAGTTTATCCTGTATACCCGCAATTCTGATTTGAGAATGGTAGCTAATGCTATGCAGATTGGCTTCTTTGGGTTTCTGTATGCTACAGATGGCCTGGATGAGTTGTACCGCTGCTTTCAGACGGTTAGCAATGGGGGCTGTTATTACAGTAATGGCTTTATGAACTTGCTGAAAGGGTATGGCGTAGACGTGATCTCTGATTCTACCCGTGCCGAACTCAGTCGCCTGACCCAGCGTGAACGGGAAGTATTACGCATGATTGCAAATGGGCATACTGCCACTGATATTGCTGATAAACTGAATATTAGCTATCGGACGGCTGTAAATCACAAAGCACACATAGCTAAAAAACTCCAGTTGAACAGCTGCCGTCAGTTACCAAAATATGGTATAGCGGTTAAAAATTACTTGTAAAATGCCTTTAGGTAGCCAACATAAATGAATCGGACGTAGCAAACGGCCCCTGACCACTCTGAAGCCATTCTCTAAATTCCTGCATTCGTGCGCGGGGAACGATAATGTCGTGGCCTTCAGGTGTGTTTACGCGGACAATATATTTCCCATTTTCCCAGTAGGCATAGTTTAAAACAGCCTGCCGGTTAACAATATAGTCTCGTTTTATCCGGAAGAACTGGGTGGGGTCTAACTCTGCCTCCAGTTCGTTCAGTGTTTTACTGATCATATATCTCCCTTTGGCCAACTCAGCGTAGTAAAATCGCTCCTCAATGGTAAAATAATAAACGTCGTTTACAGGGAAATCAAGTTCGCCGAGTAAGTTCTTTCCTTTTAGATAGGTAAGAAAAGAAGAAGGTACAATGGGTTTTGGCAGAAATGTTGCGGATAGCGCTAATGCTTCCTGAGCAGCTTTGGCAGCTTCTGCCTCAGCGATCTCTTGGGCTTCCCGGCGTTGGTGCAAGAAGTCCTGGAGAAGAGAAATGTTAAGAGCTGTGTAACCAATCAAAAGTACTGGGAAGAAATACATGAAGTAGACATGCCATGTATACGTATCGACTATATACGATTTCCAGTAATTGCTGAAGGAATAAGTAGGGTACTGTTCTAATAAAAAACGAATGGTCTGTGTAACCGGATCAAACAGCCAAAAGGCTAAGGCCAAAACTGGTAGGAAACGTAGCTCATAACGGCCTATTTCTTTCCAGGTGTTTTCGACGATTTCCATATTAAACCACTTATGGAAACGATTGACAAGCGATATAGTAATAAACAAGGTGAATAATTCCGGAATTAGGAACTTAACCAGAAATACGCCTACATAGTAGAAATAGCCGCCGGCTTTTTCCACCTTATGTGCTTTTATATCATAACCGATAGACCACGAAATAGCCTCAATAAGCACGATAATACTGAACAGTATGATAACACTGTTGGTCGGTTTATTTAGGAAGCCCCGTGTTAGTCGAATTTCCTTCATGCTGTCCCCTTATTCAAATATCATACTAATATACTAGTAATATTTAACTAATTCCAAGTTCGGATAGTGACTTTTTCTTCATTGATGACCCTTGCTTCAGCCAGTAGCTTTGTATCAACAAAAAGGCGCTGTTCAGGCGCTGATCAAACAAAGCAACTTCTAACTATCATTTAAACAATAGGTCATCATGAAAAAGCAATTCACTATCAAACCAGCTCAAGTTGTTAAAGCCATCACCAATTCGGTAGCTAAGTCAGAATCAGCCAACGTATTGAAATTTCTTGCAGATGGCGCTTGCTGCAGCAGCTTCGATCTGTCGAAAATGGTAGCAACCCGCTAATTTATATAGGTTATACTAACTGCAAAGCAACTTCTAACCATCATTTAAACAATAGGTCATCATGAAAAAGCAATTCACTATCAAACCAGCTCAAGTTGTTAAAGCCATCACCAATTCGGTAGCTAAGTCAGAATCAGCCAACGTATTGAAATTTCTTGCAGATGGCGCTTGCTGCAGCAGCTTCGATCTGTCGAAAATGGTAGCAACCCGCTAATTTATATAGGCCATGCTAACCGCAAAGCAACTTTATAAGCAAGAGCTGGAGAATTGCCGTAAACACTTTGAGCAGGTAGACCTCGAAAAAGAACAAGGATACCTGATGAAGTTTACAACGTTCTCAGCTACCGTTGGGAACCTCCTGCCCGATGTACCCCGCAACAGACATGCAACAATGTTCAGTCAATTATTGTTGCAGCAAGTTTTTACCACGTTTGATCAGGAATGTTTAGCTGCTGGCGATCTGGTAAAACTGCGTGGGGCGCATAAAATGCTGAAGAAGGAAGCGGGACCCCGTATTTATTGTACCTATCACCTCGGTTCTTACCGTCTACTGACCAGCATACTGTTTAGGCAGGGAGTAGATTGTGTATTGCTGGTGGGTAGTAACATGAATCGGGCCCAGGGCGATGGCATGGCAGAACATATTGAAGGATTACGCAAAAAACATGGGTTAACGAATGTTTTTCGCGTAGTTGAAACAGGAAGTCCCTCAGCTGGACTGACGGTTCTGCGGGAGTTGAAAGCCGGACGATCATTGATCGTATATGTGGATGGTAGCCCGGAAACGGCACCTGAAGCGGGTGACGAAGCGCAGTTTCTGTCCGTGCGATTCGGAAATCGTCGGGTTAAAACCCGCAAAGGGGTTGGTTATCTCTCGCATGCAACAGGTATTCCCATTATACCCGTCGTGAGCTATCGACAGCCCGACATGACCAATGTTTTACATTGCCTGAAACCAATTCGACCCATTGCGCAAAGTGATCGGGAGATCTATTGTCAGGAAGCTATGCAGCAGATTTATGATGCTTTTTGGCCATTCCTGAATCAATATCCCGAACAGTGGGAAGGTTGGAATTATATACATTCATTCTTAGAGCCTGAAATGCCTAAAGACGGGCTTTCTCGACGGGGAGGCATTCGGCCTGCCTTTAATGAAGAGCGATATTCACTGTGTGATCTTCAACAGGCACCGATCCTTTTTGATCGACAGCTCTACCAAACGTATGAGATAACTGAAGACTTGCGTGATTTATTACTCAACCTAAATGGAGTTGAGTCGGTAGAAGAAGTTGTAGGAGAGGAAATTTTCGGAGAGTTACTGGAAATGGAAGTGCTTCGTTAATCAACGTTCTGGTTTGACATAAATGAGGGCCGAATCTAGTACTAGATTCGGCCCTCATTTATGTCAGAAACGTAGTAAAATTTTACTACGTTTCTACCCATTTGTACCTACTTCGATTTCCTCTCCCGACTTGTTGAAAAATTTGAAATTCACAATACCAAGTGAGGTGTCCTTGACCAATTTCACCCATACTTTATACTTCATATACCACTGAACCTGCTTCGAGTAGATTCCTTTTGTGTAATAAGCATAAAGAAAGGGATTCATTGAGATCGAAATGCCACGCTCATTTTGCTTGGTCAGTATATAATCAAGATTGTTTTCAATGACGTCGGTTACTAGAACACTGGCTTGAATGGTGCCCGTGCCTCCGCAAGTTGGGCAAACTTCTCTGGTAACAATATTCATCTCAGGCCGGACACGCTGGCGCGTAATCTGCATGAGGCCAAACTTCGTTAAAGGAAGGATCGTAAACTTCGATCGCTCGGGTTTCATCTCATCGCGCATGATGTCCTGCAGCAGCTTTTTATTCTCTGCTTTCTTCATGTCGATGAAATCAATAACAATAATGCCACCCATGTCGCGCAATCGAAGCTGGCGGGCTATCTCCTTAGCCGCTTCGCGGTTGACGCTTACGGCAGTTGCTTCCTGGTCTTCTTCAGAATTTGATTTATTGCCGCTGTTTACATCAATAACGTGCAGCGCTTCGGTATGCTCAATAATCAAATAACCACCGCCTGGTAAACTAACAGATCGGCCAAATAACGATTTTAGCTGTTTTTCGAGCCCTAATGCTTCAAAAACCTTCGTTTTACCCGTGTGAAGTTTAACAATTTTCTCCTTGTCGGGGGCAATCGTGTGAATGTAATCTCTGATTTCGTCAAATGACTCGCGCGTATCTACAGTAATACTCTCAAATGATTCGTTGAGCATATCCCGTAAAATTGACGAAGCACGGTTCATTTCGCCCAGTATTCTATCGCGGGGCTTGGCATCGGCCAGGGACTTTATGGCCTGGTCCCACTTAGCTAGTGAGTTTTGCAGGTCTCGGTCGAGTTCTTCAACGTCTTTATCCTGGGCGACAGTCCGGACAATAACGCCAAAGTTTTTGGGTTTAAGCGACGACATCAGCCGCATCAACCGCGACCGCTCGGCACGGTCAGTAATTTTTTTAGATAGGTTTACGCCATCTGAAAAGGGCACCAGAACTAAATAGCGTCCGGCAATAGAAATGTCGCAGGAAAGGCGTGGACCTTTGGTTGAGATAGGTTCTTTAACTATCTGAACCAGAATGGGCGCGTTTTTCGTCAGTACCTTATCGATTTTCCCAATTTTTTCGATAACGGGCTCCAATTGATTCGCATTGAGCCGTCCGGTAGTGACGCGCTTGGCAATTACATCTTTGACCAGCTTGTTGAGCGAATTAATATTCGGCCCCAAGTCCTGATAGTGCAAGAAACCATCTTTTTCGTGACCAACATCAACAAACGCTGCGTTGAGGCCCGAGGATAATTTTTTGACTGTTCCTAAGTATAGATCGCCAACGGTGAAGCTGCTGTCTAACTCTTCTTCGTGATACTCCAGCAATCTCTTGTTTTGCAAGAGCGCAATCCGATCACCTTTCTGAGTCGAACTGATAACTAATTCATTACTCACAAGATGAATGTACGGTTAGAATGGCTGTATAAAAAGAAAGAAGCCACGTTCGGGCTTTGCAGACCGGCCGAGGCTTCTACAAAATAGTTTACAGTTTGTCATTTGCGGTTGGCTGACGCAGGAGTATATGGCGCGTCAGCCAACCGTAAACGACAAACTGTAAACTATTTTTTCTTATGCCGATTTTTTCTTAGCCGTTTCTTCCGCTTGTGAGTGGCAATCTTGTGCCGTTTCCGTTTCTTACCGCAAGGCATAGTTAAACAGTGTTTAATGGTTGAAAATACATATCGGCCGCCCACCCGGACGGCTTGAAAAGTTTATAGTGTTAAAGTTATACGGTTATCCTGTTGATAGACAGTTTCTTAACAACTTTTCTACTCTATAACTCAATGGGATAGTCGCTCTTCGTACTCGCGTACAGCGGCTAGAATCTGCGGGTCTTTCTCCTGCTTCTTTACCTGAGCGAGCACTTGTCTGGCCTCGGCTTTCTGACCGGCCTCGGCTAAACTAACGCCTAGATAAAACTGCGCTTTTCGGCTTGTTGGGTTATTCACCAAAATTTGCCGGAATCGCTCAATTGCCCGTTCGTACTGGTTCGACCGCATAGATAGCAGACCCAGGTTAAACAGGGCTAATTCATTTGTTGGTTCCTGTTTTAATACCTCGCGTAGCAGCATAATGCCCTGCATTGGCGTATCGGTATTTACATAGGTCATGGCCATATTTGCCTTGGCCGACAGCAGATTCGGGTTTTTAGCCAGCGCCTGTTGGTAAAACTGCCGGGTCTTCTGACCCAAAATGGCTGTTTTCTTATCGTCTACGGCAAATGTATACGCTTCGAAATACTCATCGCCAGCCCGTACCAGCGTTCGCTCATTGGGCTGGGCTAAGGCAACCAGTTCCGCATAATGCGCAGCGCTATCATAGCGGGTGGCTTCACGGAACAGGTTGATCAGCTTCAGGCCAACCGCTTCTTTCTGTGCCGGGCTAGCGGAGGCAAACGCTGTTTCCAGTGTTTCTATCTGCTTCCGTTGCGCTGGCGATACAGGCTTCTCGTGGATTGCCGACGCGTCGGCCCCGTTTCTGGTCGATTGTTCGTTGGGAGAATTCGTTCCTGCTTGAACAGTGTTGGGCGCTTGCATTGCATGACCTCCAGAGGTTGCTGTAGCAATCTGTTTATCTTCATTGCGTACGACCACTTTCGGGCGGGTATATAACCCAACCGTTAGAGCTGCAGCCAGCAGAATAACAAACAACACAGATTTGTTCATAGGAGATTTGTGTTACAAGGCAAACGCCCTGACCTGTTCGATTCAGGTTACTTGTCTTACTCCGCCGTTACTTTGGCTTTGTCGCTGGTTTTCACCTGCTCAACAAATACTTTGGCGGGTTTAAAGCTGGGAATAAAATGCTCATCAATTACCATAGCAGTATTCTTTGAGATATTCCGGGCTACTTTCTTGGCTCTTTTCTTGTTGATGAAGCTGCCGAACCCTCTCACATAAATGTTCTCTCCCTCGGCCAGCGAGTCCTTAACTACTGAAAAGAAAGTTTCCAGCGTGTTTGTCACTTCTGCCTTGTCAATTCCGGTCTTATCGGAGATCTCGGCAATTACATCTGCTTTCGTCACGACTTCTTAAACTTTAACGTTTACTGTATTGTTGAAAATTGGGGTCTCAAAAATGGGAGCACAAAGGTAGGGGTTTCCCATAAATTATAAAACCCTGTACTCTCGTTTTTCTAAGTAACGACTTAATTTTTCGTTTTATTTTGAATTGGCAATCAGACTCTAACGGTATCCGAACCACGTTTGCACCCATACTGGAACAGTGGTATGCGTTGCATAAACGAGACCTTCCATGGCGCCATACCGTTGATCCCTATCGCATTTGGTTGTCGGAAATAATTCTCCAGCAAACCCGCGTTGCGCAGGGAAAACCGTATTATGAACGCTTTGTCGAAGCCTACCCAACGGTAGTGGATATGGCCCAGGCTGATGAGCGGGAGCTGCTCCGCCTTTGGCAGGGACTCGGTTATTACTCCCGCGCTCGAAACCTTCACCAGACTGCCCGCTATGTAACTGATAAATTGGCCGGTAAGTTTCCGGATACCTACCATGACCTCTTGAAAATGAAGGGAATAGGTACGTATACCGCAGCCGCCATAGCTTCATTTGCGTTCGGTGAGCGAGTGCCTGTGGTTGATGGAAACGTGTATCGAGTATTGGCACGTGTGTTTGGGATTACCGAAGACATCACCACGACGGCGGCCAAGAAAACGTTTGCTAGCCTGGCCATGCAACTGATTCAATCGGCTAATGATCCAGCCACCTATAATCAGGCAATCATGGAGTTTGGGGCCATTCATTGTACGCCCGTTGCGCCCGACTGCCTTTTGTGTCCGGTTCAGCAGCAATGTGCCGCTTTTCTGACCGGTCGGCAGCACCTGCTGCCCGTTAAATCGAAAAAAGCACCTGTGCGTGAGCGGTTTTTCAATTACTTTATTTTCAGACACAATGGCCGCCTGGCTCTTCGGGAGCGAACTACCCGCGACATTTGGCAAAATCTCTATGATTTTCACTTGCAGGAAACCGATGAGCCAAAAACTGCGTTGCGAGACATACCATTAGCCGATCTGGTTGGCCAGATCATTCAGGAGGGCGTCCTGGTTGCCCCGCCCGTTGAATCGGTACAATTATTGTCCCATCAACGAATACGGGCTAAATTTTACCTGATTGATGTGCCGGATGCGTTGGCTAATAGCTTGCCGATTGACTTACAATGGTATTTGCCAACGGAGATAAGTAAACTACCTAAGCCTGTTTTGATTACAAACTATTTGGACCAGCAGTTTGGATAAGTTGCTATAATTCACTATCTTTAATTGTCTAAACGCTACCTATTTTTAAGAAGTAACCAACAAAACAAAGAGTATGGCAAGTCTTAATAAGATGACAATTATCGGTAACTTGGGAGCTGATCCTGAAGTACGTTATCTGGACGGCGGAGCTGTCGTCGCTACGTTTAACGTGGCAACTACCGAAAAATATACCAATCGGAATGGCGAAAAAGTGGAGCAAACCGAGTGGTTTCGGGTTGAGCTATGGAATGAACAGGCTAAAGTAGCTGAGAAATACTTAAAGAAAGGCAATTCAGTATACGTTGAAGGCCGTTTACGGACGGAGTTGTGGACAGATAAAGAAGGTAAAGAGCGGACTTCGTTACGCGTGCGGGCAAACACCATGCAACTGCTGGGTAGTCCAAATGATGGCCGTCAGGATGAGCCCTCGTACGAGGCTCCCCGGCAGCAGGCAGCGCCGACACAGCCAGCCAGCGCTCCCCGTCAGCCAGCAGCTCCAACCCCACGTCAGCAGCCAGTGCAACGTCGGGAGCCCGAACCAGTACCCTTTGAGAGCAATAGTAGCGATGACGATTTACCGTTCTAACCTACGTAGCGCGCTCACTTGTTGAACGAGATTTGATATACATGGACCTTAGTGATCCTCTTCCTCGACAGGTGCTCCTGGCCACAGACGGCTGGGGCACCTATTTTGATTTATACGGCCCCTATACGGCGCTTATTTTATTACTGCTTACGCTGGCTGGTTTAGTATCAGCTTCCGAAGCAGCCTTCTTCTCGTTATCGCCTGATGATCGGGCTTCCTGCCGGGATAGCCATTTGGCCGATGACCAGCGTATTGCCAGCCTTCTCGAACGGCCAAAAAGGCTTCTGGCTTCGCTGGTGATCTTTAATAACCTATTGAATATAGCTATTGTCGTTATTGTCACCTACCTGACCTGGGAGTTCTCCCAAACATCGCAGGGGCTGGGCTGGGTATTGCCTGTTGTCACATTGGCAACCACCATTGCCATTGTATTATTTGGGGAAATAGTACCTAAAGTATATGCTAGTCAGAACAACCTGACTGTGGCGCGTAAAACGGCATCGCTGGCAAAAATCGGTCTGGCCGTATTTCGGCCGCTGGCTATGGTTTTGGTTAATTTGAGCAATCAGGTTGACCGTCGAATTGAACGCAAAGGCTATAAATTGTCCGTTGAAGAGTTGAGTCAGGCCGTTGAATTGACGGGCACGAACGCTACAGTTGAGGAGAAAGAAATCCTTAAAGGAATTGTTAATTTCAGCAACCTGACGGCCCGTCAAGTGATGCGTGCCCGATTGGATATTTCTGCGGTTGAGGACGATCTGACATTTAGTGAACTCATGGAGCAGATTAATGCATCAGGCTACTCTAGAGTACCCGTTTTCCATGAATCGCTCGACCAGATCGAGGGTATCTTATACATCAAAGATTTGTTAACGCACATTCATCAGGATGATTCGTTCAACTGGCAATCATTGCTGCGGCCAGCATTCTTTATTCCGGAAAACAAGAAGGTGGATGACCTCTTGCAGGACTTTCAAAAACGCCGTGTGCATATGGCTGTTGTGGTTGACGAATACGGTGGTACGCGGGGGCTGGTTACACTGGAAGATATTATTGAAGAAATATTTGGTGAGATCAACGACGAGTTCGATGACGAAGCTCCTCTTGGCTACAGGAGGGAAGATGACAGTTCGGTCGTCTTTGAAGGGAAAATACCACTTACCGATGTATGTCGGGTCTTAAATGTCGACGCAACCACATTTGAAGCCGTTCAAGGCGATAGTGAATCACTTGGCGGATTGCTGTTAGAGCTGTTTAACCACTTGCCTAAACCTGGTGAAGAGATTACCTGCGCTGGATTTCTCTTCCAGGTTTTATCCGCAGATGATAAACGCATCAACGAAGTACGGGTCAAAAAAAGTAACCAGAACATAGAGGCTGGTTAGGAAGGACCATATCCTTATATACACTATCTACCGTTTAGTAATTAGTGGTCATGAAAACAGCTAGCTTTGAGTAAGTTTACTCGAAGCTAACTATCCAAACATATGACCAGTATTCTTACTAAATTGAAAACTGTTGCCAAACAGGTATTGCGTCCAGAACAAAAAGCGAAATATATTACAGAATTTGCCTATGATTCATTGCCCTGGATCGACAAGAGCGATGCTGACATTGACGCTTTTGTCAAGCAGTTTCCGGCAGCCAAAGAATTACCATATGATTTAGGTGAAAAACTACTATTCTGGCGCGAGAACGGATACGTCATTTTGGGGCAGGCTATCCCAACGGAATGGCTCGATCAGCTTTGGCGCGAAATTGAAGAATTGATTGAGCACCACGAAAAATACCAGACTCAGGTACGTATCGACCTGCCAGAATACCAGGCCAATCCGGTGCAGCCCGTAAAAGATGTTCCTAAATCTGTGTTGAACGGGCCGTTTCTCAAATTCAACGATTTCCACGATAATTCGGTGATTGGCAAAAAGATAATGCTTCACAAAAATATCGTTACTTTTCTGGAAGCTGTGTTTGGTGATAAAGTAATTGCTATGCAGAGCTTGTTGTTTAAATATGGCAGCCAGCAACCAACGCATCAGGACTTTGCTTATGTAGTCTCAGAAATTCCCAGCCACTTGGCCGCTGCCTGGATAGCCCTTGAGGATGTACACATTGATTCAGGGCCGCTATCGTATTATCCAGGTTCGCATAAAATCAAGAAGTTTGATTTTGGCAATGGTATCTTTTTCAACGGTAAATCAACGTTGAATCCGAATGATTTTGCCAAGTATCTCGATGCTGCCTGTCAGCGGGCCGGACTCAAGAAGAAAACGCTGCTTATCAAAAAAGGGGAGGTCTTAATCTGGCATGCTGCTTTAGCACACGGCGGGGAGGAAATTCGTAATCCAGCTCAAACCCGAAAGTCTTACGTATGCCATTACTCGTCAGAAAAAGCCTATAAGCATCATCGTCAAAGCCCGACCACTGAGCCTGTACGGCGTACGATGAATGGTGCCGACGTGTTCGTTAACCCAACAATGCCTGATCAGGAGGATATATTTGATCAAGGCAAGATGATGTAAGCAAAAAATTTTGCTTATGGCTGGTAGTGATTACACCCAGAGTCCGCGACCCTGGTTGTAATCGTTGCCGATACGCTGGATTTCGCTGGCAGAATACGTCAGGAAGCCTTTTTTGCGCAATTCGCGCAGCCGTTTCTTTTCAATAAAAGACAGCTTCCCATCCACGAGAACCCCAAAAACGATAAGTCGTTCAAGACTCCGGCGCACCTCAACGGGGGCCTGAGATACCTGCTCCAGAAAGTTACCGGTTAGGGCTGCATCAGCCTTCAGGTCAAAACGGTCAATGAGCGTTTCGGTGAGCAGAAAGTGGGCATAGTTGTATTGCCGCTTAAGGATTGCCACATACTGTAGCGCTTCCAGAAGTAAGGGCCGTAACTGGTCGTTCTTTCCCCATTCTTCGTGCAGTTCATGGACAAATTCCCGGATCGTTGTCGGCGCCATGACACGGACCTGGGCCTCATGAAGTACCTGCCAGGAAGCCCAGGCGTTCCAAAAGGCATAAATTGGCATGCCGGCTAAGTCTGTTAGCTGACGCAGCATGTAACGTCCCAAAAATCGTTTTAATAAAAACTTAAGGGCTAAATTACTCAACGCTGCTTTCATCATATTCAGCAGGAAGTAAATTGTGAGCCCCCAACGCGGCATATTCAAATAAGGATCGATGCCAAAACGTAAAATGCCCCTATTCGTTTTTTCGAGCGCAGCGTCGGCTAAGGCCTGCAAGTGTCGGTCATATTGTGCATCGTGGGCGTTGGGAAACTGACAAATACGCATGATTGTCTTTACCCCGCGGAGGTTTAACATAACCAGCATATTCACTTCCAGATACACCAGCAACACCCCGTATAGCATTGTAATCAGCGGCAACTCATACGTATTGCCAAAAAACGAAACGGTGGTATTGGAAAATAAATCCGGCCACATATACTGAGGTCCGTATAGCAGAACAACACCCATAATGCCGAGCACGGAGGCAATACTCAGGGTAACGATTTTTGTCCGTCTGATTACGCGACTCTCAATGGAATTCAGTACATACGGTTCATCGGCTGGATGTGATGTATCCAGGGATTGACGCAGGTAACGAAGCGCCAAATGGTCGAATGGACCTGTGCTGTCATTAGGTGGCCGAGTGGACATTATCTTAATGTTAACAGTGAGTTGATTTGTAAACTATCAAATGGCAACTGTTGTTGGCAAAACGCTCGTTTATTGAATAAATCGTTTGATTTTGTGGGAATTACAATCAAATAGGTAAATGTCGAACGTAGCCAGCTTTGTGATTTACCGATCAATATTTTTACTTATGAAACGCTTACTTTTCTGCTGGCTACTGGCTGTTCCGACGCTGGCTCAGCAAACGACAACCGCCCCAAAACCAACGGCGGCCCAACAACGAATTAAAGATGAAATGCTGGATGCCGTCACCACCTTTATGGGGACACTTACGGCCGATCAGCGAAAACTCGTGACCTATCCGCTCGATGATGCGGAGCGGTTCAACTGGCACTATGTTCCCCGTGAACGCAAAGGACTCCCGCTGAAACAGATGACCCCCGACCAGCGTCGGGCAGCTATGGCGATGCTCAAAACAGGGCTGAGCGATCAGGGGTATGAGAAAGCAACATCCATTATTGATATGGAAAACGTGCTGCGTGTCATTGATAACCGCCCTCCGAACGACACATACCGTGATCCTGAAAATTACTCCTTTACTATCTTCGGTGAACCGTCCGCCAAAAATCCGTGGAGCTGGCGCATTGAAGGGCATCATTTGTCGCTGCAGTTTTTATCACTTACTGGGCAGGTACTGGCACAAACGCCTACATTTTTTGGCAGCAATCCGGGGGTACTTAAGTACGACACGCACATGGCCGACAAACGGATGAGCGATCCACGCGTGGCCGATTTACCCCAGAAAGGACGAGAAATATTAAAAAAAGAGACAGAACAGGCTTTTGCTCTACTGAAAACGCTCGACGCTGAGCAGCGGAAAAAAGCAGTCATTGCCGCCGTCGCCTACCCCGAAATCGTAACTAGTAATAAACGAAAAGCATCGCTGGAAAAGATGGATGGACTAATGCTGTCCGACATGAACGCCGGTCAGCGTAAGCTGTTTTTAGACTTGTTACAGATCTACATGACCAATTATCGGATCACGCTGGCTAAGCAGCAAATGGCGAAGCTGGAGAAATCGGGGTTGGATAGCCTCCGGTTTGCCTGGGCGGGTGACCTCACGCCCGAACTGGGCGAGGGGAAAGGTTGGTATTACCGGATTCATGGCCCAACCATCTTAATTGAATACGATAACACCCAAACCAATGCCAACCACATTCATACCGTAGTCCGGGATTTGACCAATGATTTTGGTGAAGACTTATTACAGGAGCACTACAAAAATAGCCATGTAGCGAAGCCATAAAGAAGAAAACCAGACTCGTTTAACAAATTTTAAGGTAAACTTAAGCCAGGTTCTTCGTAATTTGTGAGGAATTTTTGTTCTTAATTCATGAAGAAACTCCTTATTAGCGCGTCTGTCTGTCTGTTCACAGTAGCAGCGTCGGCGCAGGAAACGCAGTGGTATCTGCGTGACAAAACCGATAATACAGCCGGTATCAGCGTTGAGCGTACCTATAGTGAATTACTGAAAGGGCGTAAACCAACACCAGTAATTGTTGCCGTTATCGACGGGGGAATCGATACGACCCACGAAGATCTGCGTCGGGTGTTGTGGGTGAATCCGAAAGAAGTGGCTGGAAATGGCAAAGACGATGATAAGAATGGCTATGTTGATGATGTCCACGGCTGGAATTTTATTGGTGGAAAAGACGGTCGCAATGTCGATTATGAAACGGCAGAAGTGACCCGGCTTTATGCCCAGTTGAAGCCAACCTACGAAGGTAAAGACCGTAAAACGCTTAAGCCCGAGCAGCAAAAAGAGTACGATCTGTACGTAAAAACGAAAGCGGAGGTCGAGAAAAACCAGGCGCAGTACAAGCAGCAGTATCAGGGCATCAGTCAGTTCTATACCCAATATTCAACGGCGGTTGCTACCCTGAAAAAAGCGCTGAACGTTACAAAACTCGATACGCTAACGCTTAGCAAAGCGGCTGATACACTCCGCGACGCAGCTCTGAAACGGCCCGTCACGGGTATCCTCCGCTTGCTGCGTCAACAAAAAGCCGCTGATACGGATGTGGTAATGAGCGAGCTTGAAAAAGCTAATGAGCAGCTCAAATCCCGCGCCGAATACAATTACAACCCGGATTTCAATAGCCGCACGATTGTCGGCGACAATCCGAATGATGTAAATCAGCGCGATTATGGCAACCCCGACATTGCGGGTCCTCGCCCCGACCACGGTACACACGTTGCAGGCATTATTGGTGCTGATCGGACCAACAATCTGGGCGTAATGGGTATTGCCGACGCCGTACAGATTATGGGGGTTCGGGCGGTGCCGGATGGAGATGAGCGCGATAAAGATGTTGCCAACGCCATTCGGTATGCGGTTGACAATGGCGCGCAGATAATCAACATGAGCTTCGGTAAAGATTACTCGCCCCAGCGCAAGACGGTCGAAGACGCTGAACGATATGCGCTTTCGAAAGGGGTTCTGATGATTCATGCTGCGGGTAATGATGGCAAAGACATCGATACCGCTGCCAATTACCCGGCTCCCCGCTTTATAGATGGGTCTGCCATTCCGAACGTAATCACGGTAGGCGCCAGCGCCGAGCCAAACACCGCCGACCTGGTAGCCAGCTTCTCAAACTATGGCAAACAGAATGTAGATGTTTTCGCGCCCGGTAAAGACATTTATTCGACGGTGCCAGGCAGCAAATATGAAAACAACAGTGGTACAAGCATGGCCTCACCCGTAGTGGCTGGTGTGGCGGCTGTATTGAAGTCGTACTTTCCTAAGCTGACATATGCCGATATAAAGCGCATCATTCTGCAGTCGGCAACGCCTTATGCAACCAAGGTGACGAAGCCAGAGTCGACCGATACGGTAGCTTTTGCTTCCCTGTCCAAAACGGGTGGTATTGTCAATTTATATGATGCGGTTAAACTGGCGTTGACACAGGAGGCTGCCGCTGGCAAAGGAAAATAAAAGCCTAACCCCGCTATCCTTCATTGGATATACAGGAATAGTGAACCGGTTTTTGAGGGCAAATGCCTCTCGAAAACCGGTTCTACTTTTTTATAAACTGAACTGCTTGAGTGAAATGGCCATCTGTCAGGTGAAGGACGTAGGTGCCGGCCGATAGGGCCTGAACAGACAGGTCGGCTTTTATGTGGCCATTCTGGGCGTTTACGAAAAACGGCGGTTGTTGCAGAACGCCCCGTAAATCAACGATACTGATGGTTGTCTGCTTGGCAAGCGAGCCCGTATAGCGTATGGAAAGCGTGTGCTCGGCAGGATTGGGATAAACGAAAACTTGATCGCTCGGATCAGTAGTCAGGGCTGTGACAAGGGATGCCGGACTTATCGTTCGAGCGGTTGACCAGGCCACACATTCCCGCTGTTTAACCTGTAGCTTATAAACACCCGGCTGCGTAACCAAAAGGCGATAGTCATTGGCCTTCGCTAACGCCTGCTCGTTTTGATACCATTGGTACCGGTACGATGAGTCGATGGAGGCTTTTAGGGTTACGGATGCTCCCACAGGTAGCATCAACTCTGTTTCTTCAGGGCTGACATTCAGGCTGTTAACAGAACTAAGCAATACATCTGTTTCGGTCGATAGCGCCTGACAACCATCTTTGGTGACCCGAACCTGATAGCGACCTGACTGACTGGCCAAGATTGTCGCTGTATGAGCAAAAACAATGCCATCGCGTAGCCAGTCAATAATGGCGTCATTTGAACTCGTTGAGGTTTGAAAAGAAACCGCTGGTTTATTCGGGCAAAGCCATTGATCACCACTTGGGCTGATGGCGGCCGTTGCGGTCCGTACTTGAACCTGTACCGGCTGCGAAGTGGCTGCACAACCTTTGCTGTCCGTAATCCGCAACAGATAAGAACCCGTCTCCGTGACCTGGTAAGCGTCTGCTGGCGCATTGGGTATGGCAATACCATTGCGTAGCCATTGGTATCGTAAGCCAGTTGGTTTATTGGCTGCCTGAAGAACAAGACGGGTTCCACTACAAATGGTGGTGTCCTGCGCCGGCAGAATAGAGGCCGCTAATTTGCAATCCGCTCTGCGTAAGCCACTAATAATGACGGTAAACGGCTGGCTGGAATAAGTCATTTTGCCCTTGTGCGAAACCACAAGGGTGTAGGTCTGGCCAGCGATGGGGCTGGCAATGTAGATTTGTTCAACATTGTCACGAATGTTATCTCCCCGCGTCGCTGCCTGCGCTGGTTGAGCTGGATTTAACACAAAGGGAAACTCACTTTGCTGATTCGTTTTCAGCCGCAAATCGAGATCGTTGATGAGTTTTGGGGTTCGGCTATTAACGGAACTGGCGGTTATGTTGGTGGCAACACCTTCGGGGTCCGTCCAGCAAAGCGTGACGATCAGCGGTTCATTGCCCTGGGCTGTAATGGATTGGATAAACGTGCTACCCGGCGTCAGGCTTTTTTCCAGAACCAGATTGGCCAGGTTTTCATTTAACAACAAGCGGGCCGCGGCTTCGGTATTCAACAAACCCCACCCTTGCCGGTAATCGGGACCTGCTTCTGGTTTGGCCCGATTGGCGGTGTGTAGGGCTAGCCCTTTCAACGTGGCCGCCCGCATAAATTGCCCACCAGTAGGCAGGCCTGGCGCTCGTTGACTAGCGTACAATTCCTGCAATAGAAACAGCGACCCGGTAACATTAGCGGCTGCCATTGATGTGCCACTGTAGGTGCCATAGGCTGTATCGCTGGTGGCCAATGACGACAGAACATCGGTGCCGATACCCAGTAGATCGGGCTTTATGCGGCCATCGTCGGTAGGGCCCCAACCGCTGAACGCCGTCGGTCCTGCCAATACAGCTTTATTTTGTCCGGTAAACGAAACCGTAGCGGCTCCCACGGTGAGTACGTTTTTGGCGTTTGCTTCGGCCGGAATAACGTCGTAGGCATCGTTGTGGCTTCGGGGCAGCACACTTTGGGTGGTTGTATTTTTTAGAAAATAAGGTGTTCCGGCGGGTGGGCCGGTTTCGCTTCGTTTGTTGTCTGCCGAGCGGACCATCAAGAAAAACGGATTGTTATAGGCTATCCGATCCAGGTCGCGGGCGTTGGCGGTGTAGAAACCAAACAGATAATCTTCTGTAGCGCTTATGGCGGTATTTCCCCACCACTCCCATTTCAGGTCCGGGTTGGCGCCGGGCCTCGATTCGTTGTAGACCCAACCGACCACCGGCCCATACGAATGATTGGAGACGAGCAGGTTTGGAGCCGCCGTGACTAGCTCCGTGATGTCGTTGGTATAATCCCAGACCGACAACTGTGAGCCGTAAGCCATTCCTTTGGCGGGGGCATTAACGCCTTTCGCAATGAGTGTACCGGCCAGGTGTGTCGTGTGGTTATTCAGGGTCGTCCCATCCTTCTGGAGAATTCGGGATGTGGTGCCTGTAGCCCCGGCAAATTCACTATGCGACCCCAATGCCCGGCCACCATCCCATAGCCCCAACCGACCAGCCACTGATGCCGAACTTCCTGATAAGGCGATGGGTAGTGAGCCAGTGCCATACAACGCCTGGGTTTGCGTGCCACGGGCAGCTTCTGTATTGTGAAGTGTATAATAAACGGGTTGGCCAAACGGGTCGATCTCCTGAAGGGTCAGGATGCGCTGATTGGAATAGTTTTTGCTAAGAGACCAGCTATTTGTTTTGGCGGCCTGGAGCGTACGTTCCCGAAGGCTTGTATGCCGGGTGGTTAGTTCTGTCTGCCAGCCTTGCCCAACCATTCCTGAGAGCGATTGAGCAGTGATTTGGGTACCTGAACCGATCAGAAACGACAAAACGAAGTACCCTGCAATTGGAGAAAAACCTCCTGCATTGCATTGTACCTCGCTTTCTCTCGAAAAAATACTTCGATATAATCGTTGCAGATACGTGGACAATTATTGTTTGCGAATCCGTTTTACCCGGACGCTCTGCGTCTGGTCATCTTCGACAACCACAAAAAACGTACCGCCGGGTAAATCGGCCACATCAAAACTTGTTGAATAATTTTTTCCGTCCCGTAGAAGCGTTCCGGTACGTACCGTTTGGCCGTTCAGATTCGTCAGGCGAACGGATGGCGGTTTGGGTAAAGCCAGTGAAGCGCCCAGCGATACAGTCACCTGCCGAACCGCCGGATTTGGATAAACACTCAGATTCCCGTCTTCGGTAGTCGGCTCCGTGCCTAGTATCGTCAGATATACTTCGTCGGAGATTGCCTCCCCGCAGCCATTGACGCTACCCTTGACCGAATAACGCCCTGTTTTAACAACCGTATAAGTAGGGGAGGTGGCCCCTGGAATAGCTACGCCGTCCACCAGCCATTGAATATTGGTCGTTACGTTGGAACTAAGCGAAAAGCCATTGGCCGTAATTAACGGTGTCTGGGTTGTTTTTACCGTTACCGCAACAGCCGTCGAGTTAACGGGCAAGCAATTATTGGCGACCTGAACAACGTAACTCCCTGCGGTTGCTGTTGCCAGCGTACTGCTGGTAGCTCCGGTAATCGGTTGCCCGTTCCGATACCACTGGTAAGAAAAGTCAGTACCTGTGTTGGCCTGAAGAATAAGGCTGGAGCCTTGGCAAATACTCGTTGACCCATTCGGTGTGATACTGGCCGTGGCCCCTGCGCCCGTTGTCGGTGTAACCGCTATCCGTTGCGGACTGGGACAGTCGAGCGCTCGAACCCGCATGTTGTAAAAGTAATACCAGGCCGTTTTCAAGGTATCTGTAGAGGTGCCATTATTGAAGAGCGAGCCTTTGATGGTAACGACAGGCTGACCTGTCTGCGTTTTCAACTGGTAAGGAAAGCCCGCGACCGAGACGTTACTGCGGAAGATAGACGCGCCATCGCCGTAATCAATCGTAATTTTATAATCGCCCGCTGCTGGAATGCGTAAATTCAGGGCATAGATAGCGCCCTGATCGTCGGGGTCATCGGGATAGGTACCGCCAGTCGATGCGGTTATGCTTTGCGTACGTGTAGGTGACACATCCAGCGTAACACTCGATACAGCCGTGTTATCGTATTTACGAACCGTGAAGGTCAGGGTGCCAGCCGAGCCGATATACAGGCGCGCACTTTCGATCAGCAGCGGAACCTGAGTCGAAATGAGGGGCGCGGGTTGAAACCCCGTTCCGTAGGAGCCTCCGCCATATACAGTTTTATCGACGGGGCCAATTGATCCCGAAAAATCGTTCAGCGTAGCATAGAACTGGCCGCTGGCAGGCAACGCTTTGACGCCAACCTGATTGCCCGCTGCCAGTAAATTACCACCCGTTGGCGCATCATACCAGAAGGCCGTACCGGTACCAATATTCCGCAGCGAGATGGCTGTATCGCTACCGCAACGAGTGACGGAAAAGATACCGTTGGCCGGTAGGGGGGCCGTAGCGCGCGTTTCGGTAATGGTATTGTTGGCCGTGTTCTGGTCGCTGTTGAGGTTTGTCGACACCGTGAACCGATACGTCTGTGTAGCCACGAGGGAAATACTAGCCGGTAATTTTAGTGAAATGGTACTTTCCCGGAACGCTGCAATTCGCGGTACAGTACCGGTCAATGTCGTTACCTCGTTGTTGTTGGCATCGGTAATTTTAACAGTCACGGGCACGTTGGTCTGGTTAGCGGTGCCGTAGTTATGGAGTCGCACAGAAACCGTTACATCGGTACCCGTTTGGCCGCAAAAATTCGCATCGGGCGACAGAAGTGCCGTTGCTCCCACATCGTTCGTCGTTTGAACCACATTCAGCACATAATCCTGTGTTTCGCCATTGCCGTAACTGCCACACGAAACCACGGCTGCGGGGTCGCTGGTTTCCACAGCTACGATCCGAAACCGGACGTTTTGGGCGGTTTGAACCGTGCTGGGAATGGTGACCGTTGCTATGAACTGAGCCGAGTTGGCCAGTACGCCCGACGTGGCCACCGTTTCATCGGCATCATCGAAGCTGCCGTTCTGGTTCCAGTCGGCAAAGGCTTTTACAATCACGTTTTTAACGGCTCCACAGGTGCCCAGAGACACTGTTAATGGAATCTGCTGGCCCGCCTGCACGGTGGCTACGGACTGCGAGAAATCATTGTAGGAAGTACATCCGCTGGCTCCGGCCTGGTTGATGCTGCCAAACTGAACCTGATTGATTTTCGTGTCGGCGGTGGAGGTCGCTCCTGATGCACAGTAGGCTTTGCCCCCAATGCCACTAACGAGCAGGGCATAATCCTGCTTACCGCCACTTAAGGTTCCTTTATTGGTAACGGTAATCGTGTAGGACCGTCCGGGTATGGGATTAGCTACTAAAACCTGCTCAACATTGTCGCGGATATTGTCGCCCCGTGTGGCGGCTGCCGATGGGTTATTCGGGTCCAGAATCCAGGGTAACGTGGTGGCCTGACCGTCGCTGATGCGGATGTCGATGTCATTGACGAGCTTGGGTGTCCGGTCGTTCAGCGTAGCTGTCGATGGTATAGACGCGGTTCCGGCGGGGTCTGTCCAGCAGATAGTCGAAACGAGCGGCCCCAGTCCCGACGCCACCACCGTAAGCGAATAGGTTTCGGCCTGATTGAGGGTTCGTTCATCGAGCAGATGATTCTGGTTGCTGTTCAGGATGACCCGCCCGGCCTTCTCGGCGTTCAGGAGTCCCCAGCCAAACTGGTAATCGGGGCCGAGTGTAGTGCCCGCTTCATCGGCGGTGTGAAGCGCCAGCCCCTTCAGCGTCGATGACCGCATAAACTTGCCGCTGTTGCGTTGCGAATACAATTCCTGTAACAGAAGCAGACTACCCGCCACGTTGGGCGATGACATCGAGGTGCCATCATACACGACATAAGCACTGTCGCTTTCCGAACTTGACGAAAGAATACCGACACCGATACCGGCAATATCGGGTTTGATGCGCCCATCGTCCGTTGGCCCCCAACTCGTAAAGTCGCTCAAGGGCACGTCGCCCGCCTGGTTGTATCCATAGTTTAAATTGCCAACAGCGCCCACCGTCATAATATTTTTGGCGTTTCCATATGTACTAATTTGGTCGTAACCATCCTGATTACTACGGGAGCGGGTACTTATAACATCCGTATCATCATTAGTTGGAATATAATAAGGTTGCCCTGCACCGGGGCCATCGGAACCATGGCTGTTTCCGCCCGATTTAACAATTAGATAGTAGGGCGCATTTTGGGCAATCCTATCCCAAGAAGCTGTTGTTGCATTATAAAAGCCAAATTTGTAATCTTCCGTTTTACTGACGGTAGTGTCGCCCCACCATTCCCACTTGGTTGCTGTGGTTCTGGCATCGTTGTAAACCCAGCCTGCATTAGAACCATAAGAGTGGTTTGAGATAAGCAAATTACCTGCTGCGGCACTCATCTCGCTTACATCGTTATTAAAATCATAAGCGCGCAGGTTTGTGCCAAAAGCCATGCCTTTTACATCGGGATTGACACCGGCCGCTATCAGGATTCCGGCGACGTGGGTGGAGTGGCTGACCAACGCGGTTGCGTTATCAACACTTGTAACCCGACTACCTGTGCCATTGCGAAATTCGACATGTGTAGTACGTACTTTACCGCCGTCCCAAACCGCAAGCTTATTGGCTAGTGTACTGCCGGAGAGCGAAACGCCCAGGCTGCCACCGGCGTAAAGTGAGTTTGTGTGGGTGCTTATTCCCGCCTTGGTAGTGCTGTAAGTAGCATCGTAGAGGAGTTCGCCAGTGGGGCTGATGCCGCGTAACATAACTACCCGCCCGGTGGGTGATATTTGTTGAATGGGCCGCTTAAGTTGCTGCGCTTTGGCAACGGCCTGGCGGTAGTTTTCAGTTTGTGCCTGCTCAATCGTTTTTTGCAGCTCTTTCTGCTGTGCCCGCTGGAGACTGCTGTATTGGGGTAACGATTGAGCGGATAAAAGTGCGCTGGCCGTCATGCCTAAAAAAACGGTGAGCCAGCCTGTGCGAGACCATAAACGTTGAGTCATATAACTGAAATAAAGCGGATGTCGGCCTAAGAATGAATATATATATCCAATACGGAAAAAGAATGTTTTCTGTTGCGTCATAAAGCGACTTTGTCATTCCTTTTATGCACTTTTAATGTGCCTTGAAATAAGCTCGTTCGTTTCGTGATAGGCTTGAATGGTATAGGTTAAGGCCTTGCTCATGACTAAAATTGTCATTTGTTTTTATTAGTCGGCGTTAGCCAGATGCCAGATGGATTGGCTCTTAAAACAGTTAAAGTTTAAACCAGTTCTAAACGATCATTTACGGGAGGTAGAGGGAAGTCTACTGTTTCGGCAATTTTGTTAAAACCTAAAGCTGATGACCTAACGGTTTACTTGACTCTTGTCCTGTCTAGATTATACTCGTCGGCGAACAGGCTACTGCAAAATGGTTGTGAAAACAGAATGAATACTCTGTCTCCACAACTATTTTGCACGTTTCATTTATTCAATACGCTTTGGTAACTGTACACCTATCAACTCGTTACCTAAATTTTAATCTTCAGCCTATTAAACGTTTGCCGTCTTGCCTTGTCATATGCCAATAGGCAACGGTTGACAGGCATGGATAAACTGACGAGACAGCAACAGATTCGCTACCTCTTTGCACGAGCGGGCTTTGGCGCTACCCTAACCGAACTGGACGAGGCATTTGATCGTAAATCGATACGGAAAGTTGTACGGCAATTGTTCGATGATAGTAAATCTGTACAGGCATTGCATGTCGTGGAGCCAGACGAAACCGAAACGAAAAAGCAGTTGAAGGGCTTGGTTCGGGATGGGCAGTTCGATAAGGACATGCTGAAAGAGCGCATCCGGCTCAATGCCGAAAAGGTGCGCGACCTGAACCTGCAATGGCTCGACCGCATGGCATCCGGCCAAGGAGCCCTGCGCGAAAAAATGGCTCTATTCTGGCATGGGCATTTCGCCTGCCGAACGCAGGGACGCAATCCGCTCTTCATGCAGCAATATGCCAATACGATCCGGCAAAACGCGCTGGGACGGTTTGGTGATTTGCTCATGGCGGTGTCGAAAGAACCGGCCATGCTACAATTTTTGAACAACCAGCAAAACCGGAAGAATGCGCCCAACGAAAACTTTGCCCGCGAGGTCATGGAGCTCTTTACGCTCGGCCGGGGCAACTATTCGGAGCACGATATTAAAGATGCCGCCCGTGCCTTTACGGGCTGGCAATTTACACCCGATGGTCAGTTTATTTTCCGGCAGCAGGTACACGACGAAGGAGAGAAAACGATTTTCGGGAAAACCGGCTCATTTACCGGCGAAGACGTGATCGCGATGCTGCTGGCCAATAAGCAAACGGCCCGTTTCATCACGGGCAAGATCTATCGCTTTTTCGTAAACGAAACCGAAGACAAAAAACAGATCGATACACTGGCCGAGCAGTTCTACAAAAACGGCTACGATATTGGTGATCTGATGGAGACGATCTTTACGTCAGACTGGTTTTATGAGCCTAAAAATAGGGGTGCCCACATTAAGTCGCCGGTGGAGTTGCTGGTTGGACTACGCCATACGCTGGGTATTCAGTTTGAGCAACCCCAATCGCAGATTTTTGTGCAACGCACATTAGGACAAGTCCTGTTCTATCCACCGAATGTGGCGGGCTGGCCGGGCGGGAAAAACTGGATCGACTCATCGAGCTTACTGTTTCGGATGCAGTTGCCAAACTATGTTTTGAACGCTACGGAAGTAGCGGTACAGCCCAAAGAAGATGGCGACGTGAACACCCAACTCTTAGCCCGACGAGGCAACGCCAGGTTCCGAACTAAGGTCAATTGGGCTGATTTTGAAACTGCCTTTGCCAAAATACCCGATACCGAATTGACCGACGCGCTTGCCCTAACCTTGTTGCCCTTTCCGCTTCGTCCAGACCAGCGTACCTTAATTGACAGTCAGACTCCCGGATCTCAAACACGTCCCGAACGCATTCAGACGCTGACGGTCGCCTTAATGAGCCTGCCCGAGTATCAACTTACTTAATGGCGAAAGAGCGAAAGCCGTCCGATTGGCTAGCGCTTTTTACACCGGACGGCTTTCGCTCATTCACTCATTCTTTCACTCTTTAAACCATGAACCGCAGGAACTTCCTTAAACAATCAGCTTTCACGACGGCGGGCACTATGCTGATTCCGCATTTTCTGAAAGCGTATGAATCGCAGATGCTTGGCAAAGGGCCAGCGTCGAATGGTAAAATTCTGGTGGTCGTGCAACTGTCGGGTGGAAATGATGGCCTTAATACTGTTGTGCCTTATCGAAACGACATCTATTACCGGGAGCGCCCTACCATTGCCATACGAGCCGAGAAAGTCCTTCCGTTAAATGATGAAATCGGGCTGCATCCCGCTATGGGACCTCTAAAAGCGCTGTATGACGACGGGCTGATGACCGTAATAAATAATGTGGGCTATCCGAACCCCGACCGATCGCATTTTCGCTCAATGGATATCTGGCAAACCGCTAGTGATTCGGATAAATACCTCAATACGGGCTGGGTTGGCCGGTATCTGGATGCGTCCTGCACCGGAAAAGCCCAGCAGCCTTTTCGGACCATTGAGGTAGATGACACCTTGAGCCTGGCCCTGAAAGGCAGTAACCTGAATGGGCTGGCCGTGTTGGACCCTAAGAAGCTGTATAACCAGACCCGCAGCAAATTCATAACGGGTTTGAGCCATGAACAGGCGCATACCCACGGAACCCACGAACCCGAATCGGTAGCGTATCTCTATAAAACCCTGGCCGAAACCGTATCGTCGGCCGATTATGTGTATGAAAAAGTGAGCCGTACCACACGGCCTGTTTCGGCGGCTTCCGCTCCAACCACACTGACAACCTATCCAAATCACGAACTGGGAAACCGGCTCAAAACCGTATCGCAACTCATCCTGTCGGGTGTCGAAACCAGCATTTATTACGTGTCCATCAGTGGGTTCGACACGCACATTAACCAGCCCGGTCAGCAGGAGCGACTGTTGGGGCAATATGCCGAAGCCGTCGGGGCGTTTATGGCCGATCTGAAAACGGCTGGCCGTCAGAAAGATGTCTTGCTGATGACCTTTTCGGAATTTGGCCGACGGGTAAAACAGAACGCCAGCAACGGTACAGACCACGGTACCGCGAACAATGTATTCCTGATCGGTGGTGGGCTACCGGCGCAACGGGTTCTAAACGAAGCGCCAAACCTTACCAACCTAACCGAAGGTGACTTGACTTATTCGGTCGATTTCCGACAGATCTATGCAACGCTGCTCCACGATTACCTCGGTGCCGATGATGTGGCCATTCTGGGGCGTAAATTCGATGGAATAAAAATTGTCTGATGGCGCAGGACCGTCGCTTCTTTGAGCTGTAAGCAACGGGTCTATCGGGTTGATTGGTGTACCTTTGCACCACTCACCCGGAAAGTGGCAGGATTTAGGGCCGGGAGAAAAAATTAGTTGTCATACGGCCAGAATCTGCGGTAAACTCCGTTATTTCGCAGAGAGTCAAATTCATAGTCTTCTGAATGGTAGGTATAATAATGGGCAGTCTCTCCGACCGGAAGGTCATGCAGGAGGCCGCCGACATCTTAACCGAGTTGGGCGTAACGTGGGAAATGGATATTGTGTCGGCCCACCGAACACCCGAGAAAATGGTCGAGTACGCAAAATCAGCCCGCGATCGGGGTATTTGGGTGATTGTGGCAGGAGCAGGTGGAGCCGCGCATTTGCCGGGTATGGTAGCCTCCCTGACCATATTACCCGTTATTGGCGTTCCCGTAAAATCCAGTAATTCAATTGATGGCTGGGATTCGGTCTTATCCATTCTTCAGATGCCCGGTGGCGTACCGGTTGCTACAATGGCGCTCGATGGCGCCCGAAATGCCGGAATTCTGGCTGCGCAGATTGTTGGCACGTTCGATGAAACGGTGGCCGCTAACCTGACCCGGTTCAAAGAAAGTTTAAAGGAAAAAGTGGCTGAAATGAGTCGCCAGTTATAACCACACCCCAATCCAAATTTACATTATGGAGGCTGACAACCCATCATCCAACCCGCGTCCCACTGGTAATTCCAGTCTTCCTGCCATCACTCTCGTTGTTTTAGTGGGGCTTATTGCGGCTCTGCTATATATTGGTTACGGCTACGTTACCGATGATACCAATGGCTCCGACGAACTGACCAATGTGGCGCTCGATACGGCTTCGCAACAGCCCATATCGCAGAATGACCCCGAAATGCTGATGGCACCCGAAGAGAAAGATACCTCGTCTCAACCGGCACCCGTCGACCTGTCGCAGGCTACACCGCCTGCCGATGCCCCTGAGGCAAATGCCAAAGCCGAAGAAGTAGCTGAAGAAAATCGCGAAACGACCGATGGTAAACCTGGTCCCGACGAAAAGCTGAAAGAGAAATCAGTTGCCGAAAAACCGAAAGAGAAGCCTGTTGAGAAAGCCAGCGAGCCTAAGCCCAAAGAAAAACCGAAAACCGAAGCTGCGGCCGAAAAGCCAGCGATCGTTCGGCCGAAGATTAAGCCGGGTGGCGTAGCCACTAAATATACGGTTGGGGCTGGTGAAACCTTTTACGGCGTAGCTAATCGCTATAACATGAAAATCAACACGTTGAAAGAACTCAATCCGGGTGTAACCGAAAGCGATATCAAAGCCGGGGTGACAAAGTTAAATGTGAAAGCGATGGCCGTTCATACGGTTGGGCCGGGCGATGTGTTACGCGTAGTGGCGCAGAAATATGGCGTTAGTAAGGAGGCCATCATGCGAGCTAACAAAAAAGACAAAGACATCGCCCAGCGGGGCGAAAAACTGATTATTCCTTTCCCGGAAAAACAGTAGCTATTCGTTTAAAAATAGCGAGGGGATGCAAACGCACTAATTTAGTGTGTTTGCATCCCCTCGCTATTTTCGTTCGTATACCAAGCCCACCGTAAATCGAAGATCATTGTTCTGACGACCGGGCACCACCAGACTCTCGTAGGCATTGGCCAACGTTGTGCGTAGGCTAGTGGCCGAGGTTAACTTTATCTGAACACTCAGGCTGGCGTTCCATCGGATGTTGTACTGGCCCAGCGCAGGCTGATAAAAAGCCGTGTGGGTAACAGTGACACGGTCATTCGCTAACGAATACTCACCAAAAACACGCAGCGAGTTACGGACAATATAAATGTCTTCCAGTTCAATAAAGTCCGTGTTTTCATTCATAATCACATCGGTAATCGAGATGTAGGCTCGTTTGTGATTAAGGAGTTTGTAGCCAATACCGCCTGCCGCTGTCCAGCGGTTATTGATCTGCCGGAGGTTGCTCCGCTCATACGATCCAAAGGCCAGGTAATAGAGTCTCTTTTCGTACCGATACGTCGTCCGAAAATCACCGAACCATTCCCGTTCCGCCAGTATCCCATTCTGTTTGCCATACACAAACGACGGACTGCTCGATAGCTTGAAATAATGGCTCAGTTCATAGTCGACGGCGCTGGTAAGTTGCAGGAGCGTGCGGTTAACATTACCCGATGTAATGGTGCCATCGGCCGTAAAGCGGTATCGGAAAATGTGTGTCTGTGTTGGAGTGGTTGTGTCTTTTTTGGTAGTACTGCTGCTATCTACCGCCTTTTTGCTTGAGTCTGCCGGGGTTTTGGCCTTTGTACTATCGGGCGTAATTGTCGATGGGCGCAGCGGGTCGGGCTGTTCGACAATTTGGGCGAACGAAGCAGTTTGCACCAGAAAAAAAAGAAAAGATAAAAAGAAGAATGGACTGCTTTTCACGGATTGTTGAGTTGTTGAGGGTGCAACTTAGAAAAAAAAGATACATTTGACGGCTGGCCAGATGGTCAATTTATTCAATAGCTAACCTCTCTTAACCCTTTACCATGACTCGCTGGGGAATTCTAGGACCGGGCCGTATTGCCCACAAATTTGCGCAGGATCTGCTTACCTTACCTGATGCTCAACTGTATGCAGTGGCATCCACGAATCAGCAACGGGCGGAAGAATTTGCTTCTGCGTATGGTGCACCGCATGCGTTCGGTTCGTACGAAGAGCTACTCACTTTGCCTGATCTGGATGTGGTTTATGTGGCCACCCCACATATCAAACACCACGAAAATGCGCTGATGCTGCTCAATGGGGGCGTTTCCGTATTGGGTGAGAAGCCCTTTGCCATGAACAGCGAACAGGTTCGGGACATGGTTGATCTGGCCCGTGCGAAGGGGGTATTTCTGATGGAAGCCCTCTGGAGCCGATTTATGCCCGGCATTGAAAAAGCCCTGGCGCTCGTTCAGGCTGGTGCTATTGGTAAGGTCGTCTCTGTGAAGGCAAACTTTGGCTTTAAAGCTCCTTTCTCGCCCGAAGGTCGGCTTTTCGATAAAGCGTTGGGCGGTGGGTCATTACTCGATATTGGTATTTATCCCCTGTTTTTATCCTATCTCATTCTGGGTAAACCCACGGGCGTGAAGGCATCGGCTATTTTCGGGTCAACTGGCGTCGATGAACAATGTGGCATGGTGCTAACCTATTCCGACGGAGCCATAGCGTTGCTGGACAGTACATTACAAGCGCAAACGGACTGCATAGGCCTGATTCAGGGCGAAACCGGGCAGATCCGTATTCATAGCCGATTCCACGAAACGATGGGTGTTACTCTTGTTAGGGAAAACGAGGAACCAACCGAATTTGATTTTACCCGAACGACGCATGGCTACGACTACGAAGCCCGGCATGTGATGCAGTGCCTGGCCGAAGGGCGGACCGAAAGCCCGCTCTGGTCGCTCGATGATAGCTTAAACCTGATGGCCTTGTTAGATGCCGTTCGGGCGGAGGCTGGCATCGTTTATGACAGCCATCAATCTTCAAAAGGAGCTCTCCTGTAACTTCATCAGGCTATTATAAGCCTCCTTTGGGGGTTGGGGGCTTTTCTCCTTACCTTTGTCCCATGACAGATCGGTATGCCCAGCGCGGAGTTTCCGCCAGTAAAGAAGACGTTCACAACGCGATTGCCCAACTCGATAAAGGCCTGTTTCCGAAGGCATTCTGCAAAATTGTGCCCGATACACTGGCCGGCGATCCAGACTATTGCACCATTATGCACGCAGACGGAGCCGGCACAAAGTCGGCACTGGCATATCTTTACTGGCGCGAAACTGGTGATTTGAGCGTTTGGAAGGGGATAGCGCAGGATGCAGTTGTCATGAATACCGACGACCTGATCTGTGCCGGGGCAACGGGCCCCATGCTCCTGTCATCGACGATTGGTCGTAATAAAAACCTGATTCCGGGCGAGGTTATTGCCGAAGTCATTAACGGCACGGAAGAGGTGTTGCAGATGCTGCGCGATCATGGCATCGAGATTTATAGTACCGGGGGGGAAACCGCCGATGTCGGTGATTTAGTAAGGACCGTTATTGTCGATAGCACAGTTATTGCCCGGATGCGACGCGATCAGGTAATCAGTAACGATCGAATTCAAGCCGGTGATGTTGTGGTTGGGCTTGCGTCCTATGGGCAGGCATCCTACGAAACCGCTTACAACGGTGGCATGGGCAGCAATGGCCTGACATCGGCCCGGCATGATGTGCTGGCTCATTATCTGGCCAACCAATACCCCGAAAGCTTCGATCCCGCCATTAATAAGTCGTTGATCTATAGCGGGTCCAAAAAGCTAACGGATACGCTGTCCCCCGTTTCGTCGGAAAGTGGACCGGCACAGCTCGCTGTTCCGGCTGGTGTTACTGTAGGGCAACTCATTCTATCGCCTACCCGTACCTACGCGCCTGTTGCCAAAGTGTTGTTGGACGAACTCCGGGCTCAAATTCATGGCATGGTTCACTGTTCGGGAGGGGCGCAAACGAAAGTCCTTCATTTTGTGGACAACCTGCATATCATTAAAGATAACCTGTTCCCAATACCTCCTTTATTTCGGCTGATTCAGGCTGAAAGTGGCACAAGTTGGCAGGAAATGTATAAGGTCTTTAATATGGGGCATAGACTGGAGATTTATTTGCCAGAAGCGAATGCCCAACGGGTTATTGATATAGCCGAAACCTTTGGTATTGAGGCTCAGATAATTGGCCGGGTAGAGCCATTCGATGGCAAGCAGGTAACAATAGAAAGCGAAGTAGGTAAATTTGTGTACTAGGTTACTTATATTTTTATAGGTTGCAGGCGAAATATGTGTTCTCGCACAAATACGCCTGTCTATGAGGAAATTTTCCGTCATTTTTGCGTTTGTCTGGCTGTTAGCCTTGTCGATCGGAAAAGCCCAGACAACCCCGTTTACGGCTAGCTGGACATTCGAGGGGAACGACAACGGTACCTCGTCGAGCGGGTTAGTAACTGCCTCAAGCGTTAGCTATGTGGGTGTTAATTTGCTGGCTGTGAGTCCGTATTCATCCGGTTACGTCAATTCAGGAGCCAATGTGCAAAACTGGTCAACAACGCGCTGCGACCAGACGGAGTATGTTCAGTTTTCAGTGCAACCAGCCGGTACAGCTACTATTACCTTAACTACTCTGTCATTTGCTTTCGCCCGATCGGCACAGGGGCCGCAGCAACTGACCGTTCGCTCGAGTGTTGATGGATTCAGTAGTGATATTCATTCACAAAGTACAGCAACGAATTACCAGGTGGCCTCAATTGCCTTGACCAGCGCCGGGTTTATTAATCAGTCAAGTGCCATCACGTTCCGCATTTATGCCTGCAATCCGACGGCAGGTGGTGGAACGCTTAAACTGGATGAGATTCAGATCAACGCTGTCGTATTGCCAGTTACTTTACTTTCGTTCACGGCCAAACCCGAAGGCGACCGCGTTCAACTGGCCTGGTCAACAGCCAGTGAATACAACGCCGATCACTTTCGGGTTGAACGTAGTGACAATTTAGACGAATTCATCCCTGTGGGTGAAATTGCAGCCGCTGGCACTATAAATGAGCGCCAATATTATGGGCTAACTGATCTTAATCCCCATACTGGAGCTAATTATTACCGACTGAAGCAGATCGACGTGGGCGGGAAAATTCACACGTACGCTGTTATATCAACGATCATACGGGCCAATGAACCGGTAGTCAGTGTGTATCCTAACCCGGCAAGTCCTACTCAAATTCATGTGCGGCTATGGAATACCGACGAGGCTACTATCCAACTAACAGCACCTACGGGACAGGTTTTGACCGGGCGGATTGACAGGAAGCCCGGCGAAGCTGATTTGATTTTTGACCAACCGCTGCCGTTGGGTCTATACTGGCTTAAGGTGTACGGAAAGGGTTATCGACAGACTTTTACCGTGCTGATTCGATAGCCGAACGGTAGGCGTAACAGGTAAAACGGTTTGCGCCAACACACAGCAGCCCGACCATCCAATGGTCGGGCTGCTGTGTGTTGGCGTACTTGTTTGTTAGCTTGACCGAGTCAACGCTTACTTAGCGTTGCTTAGAGCGCGTTGATATTTCGAACAAAGATGTTATTAGTCGAATTCCCGTCATATGTCTTGCTGGGGTCGTCATTAACGTTTACCGTAAGATTTGATGTACTCGGCGAACTTGCCCCTACTCGCGTCATAGTGAAACCAAGAGTAGCCGTGCCGAGGCCAGAAATTACCTGGCCTGCGTTGATGGTCAATGTTAATTGCCTGCTGCCCGATGTACTCGTCCATTTCGTGTTATCTACAGTTACAGGGTTAGTGAGCCCGCCAGAGACATTGATTGTAGTACGGGTGTTATCAAAGTCAAGGGTATAACCCAGTGGTGCCGTGATCGTAATCGCTACATTTCCACTAGATGTCGCTTGGCCATTGTATTCAGTTAGCTCTACCGTAAAGTTTCGTGTTGCATCGTCGCCAGATGCCGTAAAGTTGGCCTGTGGAAGCCGGATAATCGGAGATAAATCCGCAGACGGTATGGTAAACCGGGCTACGCTTGGATCATGGTCGCTATCCTGATCAAAGAATTCCGAGTTGATGTGTACGACGTCATATGCATCTAAGCGACTTCTCAATCCGCTACTGACCAGAATATGGTCAATCACCTGCGCATTTCCACCGAAATTATAGGTGTATTGTTCGTTTGATGGTAGGGTTTCAATCAGCGTTGTAAGCGAAGTAGGACCACTGCCTTTCAGAATGGTAAGTGGGTTCGAGAACTGAAAGTCGTTTAAATCACCAGCGACAAGGATGCTTGCATTCGGGTCGATTGCCTGGATGCTGGATACAAAATCCCGGACGATGGTCGCCTGCTGTCTGCGCTGGGTTTCGCTGCTGAGGACTGGTGGCTGTGTTTTCCCGAACAGATCCTGATCACCCCCTTTCGAGTTGAAGTGGTTCGCGATGACAAAAATCTTCTGCCCGTTAAAGATAAACTCACCGACCAGTGGTTTACGGCTGCTCGTGAAAGCCGAGTTGGTTGGATCGATTCGCCCGGGACTGAACGAGAGTTGAGGCTGGCCGCCCACGTTCGTTACGTTAACGGCTGCGGTAGACGTTCCGCCCGGACGGTCGACGAAAGAGACACGGGCTGCATTAAAGAGAAAGCCTACGCGAATGTTGCCGCCTGGCTCACCACCATCCTGCCCATTGACCGGGTCAATTTGCCGATAAGAGTACGTTGGACCACCAGCCGCCGTAATGGCACTAATAAGTGTCTGGAACGTGGTAGAGGCATCGACCGTACCATTGTTTGTGGCGCCGTTATTATCCTGAATTTCTTCCAGGTTGATAATGTCTGGCGAGCGTAGATTATTGACGATGCGGCTGGCTAAATTGTTAAATTTAGTTGCTCCATCATTGGGATCTAAATTTTCGACATTAAACGTACCAACTGTGAGTTGATTGGTTGTTGGTACCAGCGATGATATTTCGCGAGCCAGCGTGCTGGGTGTGATGGTCAGGGCAGTGGTCGGCAGAACTTCATAATCTCCACCGAAGTAATCCATAATCCCCGTTAGTGAGCTGATGCCCGCATTGACGTTGATGCCCGCAAGTGAGGTAGCTGGAAAACTGCCGCCACCGCCGGTATACAATAGAATCCGCTCCGGGTTAAAGTCGCTGGCGCTGATCGCAATGCCACCGCGTGGTGTGCGACCTGTCGCATTAGCCCCATTATCGGCTAATACCCAGATTGAGCTATTGTCAAGTGTGGGACTGGATGTGACAGGGTTGTTAATCGCTACTAGCATGCCCTCCAGACTCTCGTAGAAGTCAATCCCATCACTGGCCGGATCAAATGTTAAGCCGCTCGTTTCTACGTCACCCACCTGGTCTTCAATGATCTGGGTTGGAATGGCCCGTCCGCCATTACCCAGTATTGTTGCGGCTGGCAACGTATTCCCGGTGGTAAGGACTGTAATTGTTGGCGTACTAATCTGCGTAGTCGTGAGGTTATTTCCCCCGCTGCTACCACCTGACCGGAACTCAGCTACTGTACCGCCCACCGTAACCGATGCACCAATAGGAACCGTTGGTGTCGCATTCTGAAAGACGAAAATGCCTTCCGACGTGCGGTCGTCATTGTCTGGATTAGGGTCCTGCATGTAAAAACCGTTGCTCCGCAGGGCCGTAACGATACCCTGCACATTGGAAACAGTCTGCCCATTGAGTGGCGACAGATGAGTTATGCCCTGGATAGTACGAATAAGCGTTATCGCACTGTTATCGACAACTGTTCCATTTACTGGCAAATTGAAGCTAGCGCCCCCACCAGCGAAAGCCAGCGTAGTCGAATAAGTAGCTGCACTGAGTCCGGGGGCTAATTGCGCGACAAGTGTGGTACTGGTCAGGCCTGAATTTGTATAAGGGAGTGTGACCGAATTACCAAAACTTCCTCCGTTGGAGAGGGTAACGGCGGTGTTTGATGAGGTTACGGTGATGTCACCGGCCGCCGGATTCAGATTGCTGGCATTTACAGTTATGGTCTGCGAAGATGGACCACTACCGAGATTATAAGTCAGCGTAACCGGGTTAGGGGTGGCACTCACTGTTGGTGAGGGGGGACTTACTACGTCACTAGTTACACTTGCCCAGGTAGTACCAACCCGAATATAATCAACCCGAAGGCCAGCAGCGTTTGTTCCGCTACCCTGTCGTAGGGCAATTGAACCAATGTTGTCGGCAGGGTCTGTGGTTGATGGAACGACATTTATTAAGGATGATGGCTCTGGTTGCCCTAATGTTGGTGAGACGAATAAATCAACCTGATCATTTGAAGCACCAGTAATAAAAGAGTACTTCAAAACAACAAGATAGGTTACCCCAAAGTTGTAGACTGTTGACGCATAAGTGGGAGTTTCTGCACCAGCCGCTTTTGCCAGCCCAAATTGGAAACCTCCTGTTGTACTTTTTACAAAGACGCGTCCGACAAATGTGGTCCCTAATGTTGAAGGGCCTAAATGAATAAAATAATCTCCAGTACCCTGTGCCGTGGCAACATTAACCAGAAAGGACGCATAGACGGCCCCACTGGTCTGTGCTGTAAACTTGCGATTAATATCCTCGCCAGAAGTGGTCATTGTAGCTGATCCACCAGTTGTTGTTAGGCCTGTGAGGGTTAGCCCTGGATCAGTTGCCTGTATACTATTAGCGCCGGCGCTGTGTACTGACCAAGAGCTCGGAGCGCTGGTTAAAGAATAAGGTAGCGTGGTTGCATTAAAATCTTCCGTGAGCAGAGGGGTTTGAGCCCAGCTGTTCGATAATAATCCTAACCCAAATGAGAGGATTAAACATAAATGGAGAATGCGGACGACTTGCGTTCGTATAGTTTGTGTCATGAAATAGAGTTGATTTGTTTTCGCTTCTATTACAAAGTTAACCTAGTCGTTTTCTATTATGTCTTATCAAATTGTTATGTTATAAACATTTTTCTATTTACTTACATGTGCATACTTTTTGTTTATATACTAGTATCCTTTTAGATCAATTATGTGTAGCTAAAGTCGCATTTTTATTATTAATAACATCAAGTACAAGGAACTATAAATAAAGAAAATTTAATGCACCTGTCTCTTACATGAGTCTCACATAATTGCTCATTCAAACACCTTACTAAAACTTTTTTAAAAAGTATATTGAAGACGCTATTTGTATTGACTAATTTATCAAAATGAGCAATTTGTAAACAAGCCGAAAAGGCCTACATTTAAAGGTAATTAGACTATCGTGGCCGAAGCGGCAGTTGATCGTATGTAGATTAATCTTTTGCACGCGTTTACTATCTAATTATTAAACATTTAAACGATTAAAAATGAAATTATTCACGAGTTGGTCATTAGCTGGATTGCTGGTTCTGGTACTGACTCAAGTAGGGGCAGCCCAGAACACAAAAGGCTATAGTCTTGGCGATGCTGTAGCCGATCTTCGTTTAAAAAACGTGGACGGTCGCCAGATTACGCTGGCTGACTATCGGTCTCAGAAAGGACTGATCGTCGTTTTTATGAGTAATCACTGCCCTTTTTCAAAAGCTTACGAAGATCGTCTTATGGCACTGGATCGTAAATTTTCATCGCAGGGCTACCCGGTGCTGGCCATTATGCCTAACGACCCCAAGGCCTACGAAGACGACTCGTTCGAGAATATGAAAATCCGCTCGCGCGAAAAAAGTTACTCGTTTGCATATGCCATGGACGAAACGCAGGCTACCGCCCGTGCGTTTGGCGCCACCCGTACACCCGACGTGTATGTGTTGAAGCAGGCTGGCGGTCAGTTTATCCTCGAGTATATGGGAGCCATTGACGACAGTCCACAGGATAGTGCCAGTGTACAGCGCCGGTATGTCGATGAAGCGGTTAGCAGTCTCCTCAGCGGGCGTCCCGTACAATCCCCAATTACTAAACCGATTGGTTGTGCTATAAAGTGGAAGTAAAACAGGCCTAACTGAATCAGTTTGGTAAATGTTTTCAGTTGCTTTCTTTTCGGCGTTCTGTCTGTTTTGGCATATCGTTTGTCCGTTGAGTTGATGAAAATCAAACTACACGACGATTATGAAAAAATATCCATTGATGCTTACCCGGATCAAACACGTTGCTGGTACCGTAATGCTGGTGTCATCGCTGGCACTTTTACAAGCTTGTGGCTCCGATAACAAGAATGAATCCCGGACTGAGGACGCACTCGAAAAAACGGGCGATGCAATCGCTGCTGATACGAAGGATGCAGCGGCTGATGCAAAAGAAAATATGCATGAAGCGGGTGATAAAGCAGACGCTAAATCGGATGAGATTGCGGCAGATTTCAAACGCGAGCGCGACGAGGCTGTGGCAAAAATGAAGGTTCAGAAAGACAAGCTGGACGCTAAGATCGATGAATTACAGGCCAAAGCAGATAAACAGAGCGATAAAGCCAAAGCCGAAACCGAACGCCAAAAAGAGAAGCTTGAAGTAAAGCGGAGAGAGTTGGGCGAAGATATGGATAAAGCTCAAAACGCAACAGCCGACGCCTGGAAAGACGTTAAAGCCGGGTTCAAGCAGGCGGGTCATGAGATCGGGGATGCTTTCGATAAAGCAGGCGATAAACTCAAACGGGACGATAACGAATAGAAAGCCATCTTTTTTATAGATTATCCCATACGGTGCCGACTTTCGAAGAAAGTCGGCACTTTTTTTGTTTCAATGACTGTAGAGCCTTTTCCTCAGTTTTGAGGACAGATATGCAATTACTACTTGTATTCCAACAGGGAAAATTGTTATTTTGCGGGCTAAATTGACTGTTAAAAGCGAAATGTCTGTCATTAATAAGATCAGAGAACGTTCGGGGCTGGCTGTCGGTATCATTGCCGTCAGTTTGATCCTGTTCATTGTGGGTGGTGATTTGCTGGGCGGCCGTAGCTTGCTGTTCGGCGGAAACCAGCAGGAAGTTGGTGAGATTGCAGGTCAATCCATTGATTACCAAGAGTTCAACGCCAAGGTGGATGAGCTTCGGGCACAGTTTGAGCAACAATCCGGACGGGCTCCCGTCGAACAGGATTTAGCCCAGATCCGCGAGCAAGCCTGGAATCAGATGCTGTTTGATATTGCCTACCAGAAAGAATTCGACAAACTTGGCCTTACGGTTTCGTCTGAAGAACTTGTCGACATGGTACAGGGTAACAACATAAGCCCAGCCGTTCGCCAGGCGTTCACGAATCCGCAGACCGGCGTTTTCGACAAAAGCTCAATCATCAGCTACCTCAAAGGGTTGAAAAACCTGCCTGCTCAACAGCAGGCTGCCTGGGCTAGTTTTGAGAAGAATCTGGCTTCCAACCGGCTCCGGGATAAATACGAAGGCCTGATGCGCCTGTCCGTATTTGCCACGACAGCTGAAGCACAGAAAGAATACCAGGCTCAAAATTCGAAAGCAAATGTGAAAATGCTGTTCGTGCCCTATTACACGATCAATGATACGACGGTAAAAGTAACGGACGCTCAACTGCAGGATTACCTGTCGAAGCACAAAGATGAGTATCCTGGCACAGATAGCCGTTCAATTCAGTATGTGACCTTCTCGGTAGCTCCGTCAAAAGAAGATAGCGCAGCGCTTTATAGCCAGATTAAATCGCTGGCTCGTGGACTGGGAGCAGCGACAAACGATTCGAGCTTTGCTCAGCAAAACAGCGACGTTCGGGTACCGCTTTACCTGACGGCTGGCGAAATGCCAGAGCAGCTTCGGGCGGCTATTCCTACCTTCTCGCCAGGTGGTATTTACGGACCTTTCCGTGAAGGCAATACGTATTTCATTTACAAATACAGCGGAACCAAGAAAGACACCAACTTTACGGCTCGTGCTAGTCATATTCTGATTC
Source organism: Spirosoma radiotolerans (assembly GCF_000974425.1). NCBI lineage: Bacteria > Pseudomonadati > Bacteroidota > Cytophagia > Cytophagales > Cytophagaceae > Spirosoma > Spirosoma radiotolerans. The sequence goes on along the minus strand of NZ_CP010429.1, from coordinate 5,643,210 downwards.
AAACCAAAGGACTTGCCGATTCGGCTAAAGCCGATGCCCGTCGTAGGGCGGAAGGCATTCTGAAGCAGATTCAGGGTGGAGCCAGTTTTGAAGCGTTGGCTCAAACGAACAGCGACGATGGTTCGCGTTCGGTTGGTGGTGACCTGGGCTATTTCAAGAATAATGGTCAAATGGTGAAACCTTTCGAAACGGCAGTGTTCGGTGCTGCTTCGGCTGGGTTGATTCCTCGTCTGGTCGAAACCGAATTCGGTTACCATATCATTAAGGTTACGCAACCTAAAACAAACGTATTGTATCGCATAGCGGCTATTGGTAAATCAATAACGCCAAGCCAAACCACCCGCGACGAAGCGCTGCGTAAAGCTGATCAGTTTGCATCCGATGTAAATTCCAAAGAAGCGTTCGACGCTAAAGTGAAAGAAGATAAATCGCTGGTTGTGGCAACGGCTGATCGGATTCCGGAAGGCGCCAATCAAATTAATGCCCTGACGGGTTCGGAAGTCCGGCAAATTGTTCGGTGGGCTTTCAATGACAAAACAGATATTAACTCCGTTTCTGAGCCATTTGAAGTGGGTGATCAGTATGTCATCGCTGTGTTGACCAACAAAACGTCCAAAGACAAAGTCGAAGTTAATGACTACCGGAATGAGTTGACTGCTAAAGTTCGTAACGAGTTGAAAGCGGAGCAGATCATTACGAAGCTGGGAAATACCAGCGGGACGCTGGAAAGCATGGCACAAAAATTCGGTGCGGGTGCGCTGGTTGAAGTTGTCGATGATGTGAACCTGGCAACGGGGTTCCTGCGTAGCGCCGGTGTTGATCCTGTCGCCTTGGGAAAAGCGTTCGGACTGAAACCTGGTAAACACTCCAAGCCATTTGCCGGTGAAGGTGGCGTGTTGGTTATGGAAACGTTAACTTTGACACCAGCCCCGGCTGTTGCTGATTACGCCATGTACAAAACACAGATTCAGCAGAACAACACATCACGGATTGGTTTCTACATCAACGAAGCCATTAAAGAAGCCGCCAAAGTTGAAGATCGCCGGGCTAAGTTCTATTAGTCTTCTCATATACCTTTACAAAAATCCCTCGCCTGTGGATCAGGCGAGGGATTTTTTATGTAGCTTGGTAGTGCGGCATTCCGAGTTCTGGTCCGCGTAGCCGTGGGTTAAAAACATCCGATAACAACTAAGCCTACAGCTACGACGGCTAGAGGTCGGAATGCCGCACCACCAAACTACATGGTCTGCTCCTTCAAATACGCAATCATTTTGGCCAGCGCTTGTGCCCGGTGGCTGATAAGGCCTTTCTCATCAATTGTCATTTCAGCAAACGTACGGTCATATCCATCAGGTAGGAAAACAGGGTCGTAGCCAAAGCCGCCCGTTCCGCGTGGGGCTGTTAGTATCTGCCCGTTAATGATACCATCAAACTGGTGCTCAACCCCGTGTAGTACCAGCGTAAACACCGTAAGGAAGCGGGCTTTTCGGTTGCTTTCGCCGGCCAGGTTACTCAGTAGTTTCTGAATGTTCTGTTCGTGATTCCGGCTACCTGAATAGTGTGCCGAATCGACACCCGGCTCACCCCGTAAGGCATCGACCTCCAGACCAGAATCATCCGCAAAGCAGGAAACGCCGAAGTGTGTCCAGACATAATCAGCTTTTTGGCGAGAATTGCCTGGAATCGTTCCTGACGTTTCGGGTAGTTCATCGGTACAACCAATGTCCAGTAGTGTCTTTAGTGTAAAAGCATCACCAAGTTTGGCAGCGACTTCCGCTAATTTGTGTTCATTGTTTGTAGCAAAGCATAATTCCATAGGCAACAAAAAAAGCCGTTTACAGTCGCAACTGCAAACGGCTTTCGATAAAATTAGCGTGTTAGCTTACCGACCTGGCTGTGGCATGCCTGGCTGTCCCTGACCCGGTTGGCCTTTCTGGATATCGATCAGGTCGATGTCAAACAACAGAACGGAGTTTGGGGCGATACCCTGATTTCCGCGTGGGCCATAAGCCAGCGTCGACGGAATGATCAGCGTAGCTTTCTCGCCTTTGTGCAATTTGCTAACGCCCTCTTCCCAGCCTGGAATGACCATGCCAACCCCAATCTGAAACTGCGCCGGTTTGCCACCTGCCTGGGGGTTTGTTCGCGAACTGTCGAATACTTTACCATCTAACAGCTTTCCGGTGTAATGCACCTGTACGACATCCCCTTTGTTGGGCGTTGGGCCAGTACCGGGTTGTGTTACTACATAATACACTCCTGACTCGGTCTTTTGCGCTTTACCCGTCAGTCCATTTTTAGCGAGGTAATTTTCAATAACCTTGGCATCAATACCTTTCTGCTTCTCCATATCGATAGCCTGAGCTTTCTTATACTCCTCTTCGGTCTGTACGTTCAAAAGCTTTACGGCGATACCGATGTCGGTGCCTTTCTGAACACCTGGAGGTAATGGTTGCATGGCACGTGTGAAGAGCGAATCCGCGCTGACATAGAACGTGGCGCTATCCCCTTTGCCAAGCATTGTTAACCCTTCTTCGTAAGAGCCTTTAAAAGGAGGAACCTGCAACAGCATCTGGAAGGGAACGCCTTCTTTGTGGGTATCGCGCAGAACGGAATCCTTGTTATTCATCAAGGTCAGGTGGAGCGTAAGAATATCCCCAACTTTACCTTTCCGGCTTCCTTCGGTTTGTTCGTGAATTGTGTACTTCAGGCCGTTTTCCGTCACCTGTTGGCGGTTCTTACCGCAGGCCGCAACAACAGCGACAAGGAGGGCGGCTTTCCCGAAATTTTTAAGAGACATGAGAGATTACTTGGTTTATACTTAAAATGCGTTTACGCTGCTGGCGGTTCCCCGCCGGGATTTACGGTAATTATACTCGGACTACATCGGCTTACTACCGTAAACTATAAACCGAACACCGTAATTTTTACACTGTTTCCAGCAACAGCTGCTGGTATTCGGGCAAAACGGTTAGTAGTTTTTGTTCTGTTTCCGCCAGAGACAGTTTGGATCGTCCGCCGGAGGCATTGCGGTGCCCACCGCCATCAAAATGCTTATTGGCCAGGTCACGTACAGAAAAATTACCTATAGAACGAAATGAGATGCGGATCTCGTCGTTTCGGTCAATTAAAATTGCCGCCATCACCACGCCTTCAACTGCCAGCGCGTAGTTGACCATGCCTTCTGTGTCGCCCGTTTTAGAACGATACCGCTTTAGCTCAGCGTCAGTAAGGGTAATGTAAGCAAACTTGTATTCTGGTAAAACCCGCAGTTTTTCATTCAATACATACCCCAGCAATCGAAACTTATCAATCGTTACATTGTCAAAAATGCGTCGGTGAATGCTACTGACATCAATCTTAAGGTCTACTAGTTCGGCCGCCATGCGGTGAACGTTCCCCGTTGTATTCGGGTGCCGGAACGATCCGGTGTCCGTCATTAGGCCTGAATATAAACATTCCGCAATAGGAATATCGATCAGGTCTTTGTCGCCCAGTGCCACAATCAACTGGAAAACTAATTCAGCGGTAGCAGCTGCCGTTGGATCCCACAGGGCGAGGTCCGCAAAGGACTCCGGTTCCAGATGATGGTCGATCAGAATTTTACGGGCGCGGGACTGGCGCACGAGGGGGGCTAATTCACGAATACGGTCGAGGCTTGAAAAATCAAGACAAAAGATAACGTCAGCTTCGGCTATGAGTTGACTAACCGATACGCGTAGTTTTTCGTCAAACGCAATAACGCCGTCATTACCCGCCATCCAATGAAGGTTCTGAGAATAATCGGTTGGTGTAATAACCGTTACGTGGTGGCCTTTTTTGCGAAGGTAGCCCGCCAGCCCCAGCGATGACCCCATCGCATCAGCATCGGGATTTTGGTGAGTCGTAATCAGTACGGTTTGGGCTTGCCCAATAACTGCACCAATTGCTTCAATGTCTTGCATATAGAAATGGCCTTGGCCATAATCGAAACCCAAAAGTACGAATAATACTAATTCCGATTGATGATTTAGCTATCGTTGCCAATAACTTTGCTCCTCAATGCTCGGCGTTCTCCTTGTAGACAGGCTTGTAATAAACACAACATGACATTTATCGGGTAAAGCCTTACATTTGCGGGCGACCCGCGAAGGGAAATAAAATTTGGATATAAACATTTAGAATGGCAACGAACCAAACATTCACTATGATTAAGCCCGATGCTGTAGAAGCGGGGCATACGGGAGCAATTATTAAACTGATTGAGGAAGCGGGTTTCCGGATCGTAGCAATGAAAAAGACCCAACTAACGACCGAACGGGCTGGCCAGTTCTATGCCGTGCACAGTGAACGGCCGTTCTACAATGGCTTGCGTACGTACATGTCCTCGGGCGCTATCATCCCGATGATTCTGGAGAAAGAAAATGCAGTTGCTGATTTTCGTAAACTGATTGGTGCCACCAATCCGGCCCAGGCTGAAGAAGGTACCATCCGTAAGTTGTTTGCTAAATCACTTGAAGCCAATGCAATTCATGGCTCCGATTCAGATGAAAATGCAGCTATAGAAGGTAGCTTCTTCTTCGCAGGAACAGAACAGTATTAATGAGCGGTAAAGTAATAAGTGGCTGACGCAGGACGGTTGCTTTTGCGCGTCTGCTGATGCGCCAGCTACTTATCAGCTTACTACCTTCTCATAATACTTACAAAACTCCCTCAACTCACAAACTCCGCACTTAGGCGTTCGGGCAAGGCATACGTAGCGGCCGTGCAGAATGAGCCAGTGGTGCGCTTTTGGAACGTGTTGTTTAGGGATATGCGCCATTAATGCTTTCTCGACCGCCAGGGGCGTAGTGGCCGTTAACGGAGCCAAGCCCAGCCGATGCGATACCCGAAATACGTGCGTATCAACCGCCATGGTTGGCTCATTGTAAACTACCGATAAAATCACGTGAGCCGTTTTGCGGCCTACGCCCGGCAGTGTCTGCAATTCCTCTACCGTCGCCGGAATTTCTCCCCCATATCGCTCCATTAGCGTTCTGGCCATCCCGACCAGATGTTTGGCCTTATTATTTGGATAGGAAACACTACGGATATAAGTAAAGACTTCGTCGGACGAGGCCGCGGCCAGCGATTCTGCTTCTGGAAAGCGGGCAAACAGGGCGGGAGAAATCTGATTAATGCGCTTGTCTGTGCATTGTGCCGACAAAATAACTGCTACCAGCAACTCATAGGGGTTGCTAAAGTTCAACTCTGTTTTAGGCTCCGGGTAATGTACTGTGAAGTACTCGATGAAGCGCCGGAACCGTTCTTTTTTTTGCATGGTACTACGCATCTTAGGCTTTGCCTGAATACCCATCGGATACACAGGCAAAGCCTAGGACACTAAGATCGGCAAATCCATTTGTCGCTTACGTTTGGCGTAGGCGAGCAGGTGGATTTGCCGGATGGTTTTTTGAATAATTTAGGATTGACTGAACCGTATTTCGACGGGGTTCACGTTCGATCTTATTCATCAAAGCCCGTAATTCGAGGGCTTCGAGAAAGAACGTCATCAATTCCGGTTCCGTCATTAGGGAGTCTTCAATGAGCAGATTTTCCTCTGGCGAGGTCTCCTCATAGACATACCGGATCACATCATCTTGGGTAAAGGTTTTTATCATAACTCGGCGAACGTTTGCTTAGTTGTTTGCGCAAATTAATTAACGCATAACGCATACGCCCCAAAGCCGTGTTGATGCTGACGCCGGTTGCATCGGCAATCTCTTGGAAACTCATTTCCTCGTAGTGCCGCATGATAAGCACCTGACGCTGTTGTTCCGGCAATCGCTGAATCAGTTCGCGCAAATGCTCGTGTGTTTCCTGTCGAATCTGGAGTGATTCAACTGAATCCTCCGCAAACTCAAGCGTATTGAAAACACTGCTTCCGTCTTCAAACACCACACTAGGGTAGCGTTTATCTTTTCGGAAATAGTCAATGGCCAAGTTGTGAGCAATTCGAATAATCCAGGGTAGAAATTTTCCCTCCTCGTTGTATCTACCTGACTTAATGGTGTCCACTGCTTTAATAAAGGTGTCCTGCATTAAGTCTTCTGCAATGTACTGATCTTTAACAATCAGGTAAATTGTCGTGTAAATCTTCGATTTGTGCCGTTGCACTAGTTTCGCAAAGGCTTTTTCATTACCACGGATGTACAGGGAAATCAACTCACTGTCGTTTACCTGGGCTTTTTCCATTTTCAGTAAGACAATTAGGTAACGTAGAGCAGTGTTTCGATAGTGTATAGCGTATTAAGTTTTTGAGAATTTTTATTTTTCCAGCCTTAAAAGTAAGAAAAAAATAGGCATAACTGCAAATATATGTTGCAAAAAATCTGCCAAACGGTAGCTTTTCTACTAAAAACTTATTTTTTCTTCAGGAAAAGCACCGAGCCGTACTCCTTTAACCAAATATAGCTTATTCAGAGAATTAATTGTACTTACGTTCGATAGTTTTTTATAGATTTAAATGAATACGATACGTTTAAACGAACATTAAATTTTTAGCTTATTTTTTAATATGTCATCGAATGCTTTCACCGCCAATCTTAGCCTATACACGCTTCAGTGCATTGCCTTGTAAAATTGCGAATCGCCTGTCGATGGGTCATGAGTAGGATTACATTTTTTGCCCAACCTATTGATTTACTGTAGTAAATACTTACTTTAGAGTCTCCTATCAGCTGTTGGATAAGCTGATACATGCCCTATGAAATCACGTTGGCCTGTAATCATATTGCTTGGCTGCTATACGGCCTGCTTCGGACAAGCGTGTCCTAAATTGCCGGAATTAAACTTTGACCGGCGGGGCGATGCCGTTTACATGGATAGCTTACTTTCTCTGGGCCGAATACATCGGCAGATTGCCAGCGGGCTGCCCCGATCCTTGCCTAACGATACGTTACGTTTGGAGGGGTTACGGTTTATGGCACTGGTATTTAAGCAAATGCGTGGCACACAGCGTGATAGCAGCTTTCTCTATGCCAGGCAGTTGGAAGAGCAGGCTTTGCGCTATCACAATACGCTGTATGCCGTGCGGGCTATGATGTTGCAGGAGCATTACATTCGAACCATTAAAGGCGATTTCCCCCAGGCGCTACGCATTAATCAGCGGGCCTCTGAGTTATGTATAAAGCTACCCCGCGAAAGCTCTCCCCGCTGGCAGGTTCAGATGAATATGGGTGATATTTATCTCCTGCTGAAAGAATATGATAACGCCCTCCGAAGCTACCAGCTTTCACAGACTTTGCTAGGGTATAATACATCATTAACGCCCAAGAACAGGAAATTACTCACTAGTCAGGCAATTACTCAGCTCGGTGAGGTGTATGAAATTCGCGGTCAGTATGAACTGGCACGCCAGCAGTTTGAAACCAGTTTGAAGATTGCCCTGGAGGCACGCTCGCAAGTGAATGTGGCGTACACAAACGAACGTCTGGGCGATTTTTTCCTCAGTCGGCATCAGCCCCTGGAAGCTATTAACTATTTTAACGATGCACTTACCGTTTGGACCCAACTAAAGGATCGGGGTGGCCAGGCGGCTGTGTGGGCACGACTGTCGGAGGGGTATACGTTAACCAACAAGCCAGAATTGGCTATTGAGTTTGGCGAGAAAGCCGTTGCCGTAGCCCGCGAGCTGGGTTTTAATCGAATACGGCAGATGGCGACTCAATCGCTGTACCAGGCTTACCGATTGGCCAATCAACCCGCTCAGGCACTCACCATGTATGAAGAATATAGTACGCTTCGCGATAGTCTGACAAACCTGAAGCGGGTAGAAGAACTATCAACTGTACAAAAGAAGTACGACATCAACCAAATTCGTCTTGCTGCCGATAAAGAACGTGTTATTCAACAGCAGCAGTTACTGAATATTCGCCGACAGGCCGAAATTGCCCGGCTACGGGCTGAAGCTGAACGCGACCAATTAGCCGGAGAAACCCGTGTGAGCCAGCTTCGGCAACGAATCGAAACGGAGCGTCTCCGCGCCGAATCGCAGAAAAGCCGATTAGAGAATCGGGCACATATTGATAAGCTGAGGCACGACATTCAGCAGGCCAATCTGATGCGGGTCGTTATGGTCGGAGGGTTGGCCATGCTCCTTGGCTTTGTGATGGTTTATTACCGTAAAAATCGGCTGATCAACCGCCAGAAGTGGGAGATTGAAGGGCTGAATCGGGATCTGGAAGACAAAGTGTTTGCCCGAACAGTTGAGTTGAAATTAGCCAATGATCAATTGCGGGCTAAAAATCGGGAAATTGAAGAAGCACTCCTGCGTGGACAAACGCTTGAACGAAAGCGTATGGCTGCCGATCTGCACGATAGTTTGGGGGGCCTACTTGCGGCTATAAAAACCAGCATGTCGGCGCTGAACCCGGCACACATGGCCGAGGGGGAACAGAAGATTTATTACAATTTACTAAACATGACCAAAGAGGCCTTTGCCGAAATTCGTTACCTGTCGCATAATTTGCAGCCCGACGAATTAGAGAAGCAAGGCTTGTCGGAAGCCTTGGTACGATTAGTGACCAAACTCAACCTGACCCAGAAAATAACATTTCGGTTAGATAATAAAGAATTACCTCGCTTAGGCAAAACGGCTGAGTTTAACCTCTATTCAATCTGCATTGAGCTTTGTAGCAATATTCTTCGGCACTCGGAAGCTACGGAGGCCGATATTCTGTTTCGGCGTTTCAACAACGAACTGAATATGATCGTAAAGGATAACGGCTGTGGTATGGACCCAACCGATGCCACCGGTATGGGCCTTCATAATATTCAGGCTCGTATGGATCTTATTCAGGGGCGTTATGAGATTCACTCCAGCAAAGGAGAAGGCACCACATTTATTTTTATCCTGCCTGTTGCCTCAAATCTGGCCATGGCCTGATCGTCTGTAACCAGTCGTTATTGCAACCGCCCGTCAACCAGAAATTCATTCTTGTCGAAATAGGGTAGTTTCTGGAAACCCGATACTGTATAATGCCGAATACCCCAACCTGTATTGACGCCAGGCCCACTGTGGAGGGATAAACGACGTTCCGACGAATAAAGTGGGTTCTTGGTCTGCAAAACAGCGTCAATGCGGCTTGGCTTGTGCGTAGCCGCATCAAGACGCACCGTAAGCGACCGAACCGTCAACCGCTCCTCCGAATTTTTCAGAGTATACTGATACGTGAGCGAATCGGGCCGGGTAATCTGGTAGCTGCTACGAAGGGCGGGTTTGTTGATATCGGCCTGCGTGAATAATTCCAGCTCGCGCGTCCAGTTAATCTCGCGGGTCGTTTGCTGATTCCGCTTTTCATTGATGGCAACCGTCTTGCTGATGAGAGGTTTTTTGGCCGACAAGTCAGTGATCTGGCCTTTCACATAGCTTAACACATCATAATAAACGTTCGGTTGTGTTTGCTGAGCCGGGTCGTTGCAACTACTGACTACCAGTGTGGATAAGAGAAGAACAAGATAAACGAAACGCATAAATCAAGATAAAACGGCCCTTGATGAAGAGAACCTTACGATAGAACCAACACGATTTTTAACAAATCGGTTTGGGTAATCAAATTCTGAACCAAATTTGCAGTCAGAATGCTTTCTTGGTAAACAGGTTGATGTTTGTGGTTTGAGGTTTTCGGTTGTCCAGCGGGCAACGGATTTGGCCGTGAGCTAGCAACAAACCTCAAGCCACAACCATCAAAAAAATAATTTCATTCATGGAATACGATGTGATTTTCATTGGTTCGGGGCCGGGTGGCTATACAGGCGCGATTCGCTGTGCCCAACTCGGACTAAAAACGGCCATTATCGAAAAATACCAGTCGCTGGGTGGCACCTGTCTTAATGTAGGCTGCATTCCATCGAAAGCGCTACTCGACTCGTCAGAGCATTATTACAATGCTGCCCACACGTTTGCCGAGCATGGAATCAAGCTGGCCGACCTGCAGGTCGATCTGGCCCAAATGATTGCCCGCAAGGCTAGCGTGGTCGATCAGACAACGAAAGGAATCACCTTTCTGATGAAGAAAAACAAGATCGACGAGCTGCATGGTTTTGGCTCGTTTGTCGATCCGCATACCATCAAAATTACCAAGGAAGATGGCTCGGAACAGATTATCAAAGGCAAAAACATCGTGATTGCAACGGGGTCGAAGCCGATGTCGTTTCCCTCGATGCCAATTGATAAAAAGCGGGTGATCACGTCCACCGAAGCACTTACACTTTCTGAAGTTCCGAAGCACTTGATTGTGATTGGCGCGGGTGTGATTGGCGCGGAATTAGGGTCGGTATACGCCCGGCTCGGCTCGAAAGTGTCATTTGTGGAGTTTGCCGATTCAATGATTCCAACCATGGACAAAACGATGGGCAAAGAACTTCAAAAGGCTATCAAAAAACTTGGTGCCGATTTTTACTTCAGCCATAAAGTGACCAAAGTGGAGAACACGGGCGATGAAGTCGTTGTCAGCGTCGACACACCCAAGGGCGAACAGATCACTCTCACCGGCGATTACTGCCTGGTGTCGGTTGGCCGTCGCCCCTATACCGATGGATTAAACCTCGAAGCGGCTGGCCTGAAAACTGATGCTCGGGGGAAAGTTGAAGTAGACAATTACCTCCGGACAAGCGTTCCGCACATCTATGCACTCGGCGATGTTATTCGGGGTGCTATGCTGGCGCACAAAGCCGAAGAGGAAGGTACGTTTATTGCCGAAACCATCGTTGGGCAGAAGCCGCATATTCACTACCGGCTGATTCCGGGTGTGGTCTATACCTGGCCAGAAGTAGCATCGGTCGGATACACCGAAGAGGAAGTGAAGCAGGAAGGTATTCCGTATAAAGTCGGTTCGTTTCCGTTTAAGGCACTGGGTCGTGCCCGCGCGAGCATGGACGTGGATGGATTAGTGAAAGTGCTGGCTCATAAAGAAACCGACGAGATTCTGGGCGTTCACATGATTGGTGCCCGCACCGCCGATATGATTGCCGAAGCAGTTGTTGCCATGGAATTCCGGGCCTCTGCCGAAGATGTATCACGTATGTCGCACGCGCACCCAACCTATACCGAAGCGTTCAAAGAAGCCTGTCTGGCTGCTACCGACAATCGGGCGATCAATATGTAATTGCCAGAACATACATGCACACAAGCCCGGTTGCTGGAAAGCAGCCGGGCTTTTCTGTATATTGCCTTCTTAACCAATACAGCCGCTACAATGAAAAAAACAATTACGCTTCTCTTTACGGTGCTGGTCGGGTATGCCCAGGCGCAAAACGCCGACTCGGTCACCATCCGGAAAATCTATAACGAAGCCCTCGCCAATGGCAAGTCGTACGATTGGTTGCGTTACCTGACAAAACAGATTGGCCCGCGCCTGAGCGGTTCGGCAGGTGCTCAGAAAGCTGTTGACTGGACGAAACAGGTCATGGAAAAAGAGGGGTTCGACCGGGTGTTTTTGCAGGATGTGATGGTGCCGTATTGGGTGCGGGGCGCTAAAGAAGAAGCCTATATTCGCATTGGAAAACAGAAAACGACGGTGCCGATTGCTGCCCTGGGCGGTTCGGTGGCCACCGGTCCAAAAGGTGTCGAGGCTGGCGTTATTGAAGTGAAAAGCTTCCCTGAATTGCGGGAATTAGGGCCGGATAAAGTGAAGGGTAAGATTGTCTTTTTTAACCGCCCCATGGACCCGACCAAAATCAATACCTTCGAAGCCTACGGCGGAGCGGTCGACCAGCGGGCCAATGGCGCTACAGAAGCCGCTAAGTTGGGGGCTGTTGGTGCTATTGTACGCTCCATGACCAACATACACGACGATAACCCGCACGTGGGCGGCATGCGCTACGGCACCGGTGTTCCGCTGATTCCGACGGCAGCCATAAGCACCAACGGAGCCGATTTATTGAGCAAGTCTTTAGCGGAGAACCCAGGGCTGATGTTCTATTTCAAACAAAATTGCGAGTCCCTGCCCGATGCCAAGTCATACAACGTAGTGGGCGAAATCAAAGGCAGCGAAAAACCCGATGAAATCATTGTTGTGGGTGGCCACCTGGATTCTTGGGATTTGGCCGAAGGGGCGCACGACGATGGTGCGGGCTGTGTACAGTCTATCGAAGTTCTCCGAATTATGAAAGTCCTGGGTATCAGGCCAAAGCGTACCATTCGGGCGGTTATGTTCATGAACGAGGAAAACGGCCTTCGGGGCGGGGTGCAATATGCTGACCTAGCCAAAAAGAACAACGAAAAACACATTGCTGCCGTCGAGTCCGACAATGGAGGATTCACGCCACGCGGCTTTGGGATTGTGGGTACGCCCGATCAACGGGCAAAAGTAATGCCCTGGAAACCACTGCTGGCGCCCTACGGTCTTCTGGAAATTGGCGCTGGTGGGGGCGGAGCCGACATTGGCCCGTTAGCGCAATCAGGAACGGTCCTGTTTGGGTTTAAGCCTGATTCTCAACGGTATTTCGATTACCACCACACGACAATTGATAAATTTGAGACCGTTAGTCAGCGCGAACTTGAACTCGGTGCTGCTTCCATGGCGGCCCTGGTGTATTTGCTGGATCAACACGGATTATAGAAGTTGAGCTAAGCGGAAACAAGGTTAATTTGAACGCTGCTCTGGCCGCCATGCAAGTGTCAACACCCTGAAGACCAAATGCTGGTGGGCAAAATAAACGGTACCGTGCTGATTTAGCTGATCTACAGATTTTTGTCAATCAATTTCTTGACTTCATCAAACGCGCCCGGCAAGGGCGCGTTTCGTTTTACGATCTTTCCCGTTCGATTAATGACTGTTCCTGAAAGGTCATTGTCGGAGCGGAGCCGCTCAACGACATCAAGCAATTGATTATCCGTTAATAAAAGATGATCACCGGCGAGATTATACCGGGTAGAAATTTCAGGCCATAAGGATTGATCAGTACCCGGCAATGGCAGATAAACGAGCGAGAAATCGCGCGAGCTGTAGGCGTTTCGCAGGCGCTGGGCATCAATGGCCGCCTGCCGGGCGGCTTCGTCGGTCGGCGAAAAGAAAAGCAGGTAGATTACTTTCCCCCGGTTTGCATTAACCACCTTGTCAAAAAGCGAAAAGCCACCGGCAAGCGTCGATTTTGTGACGAAAACGCCGGGTGAAATTTCTAACGAAGAGGCCGTATTGCCGGCTTTTTTCAGCGTTTCGATAGCTGCCCGGATGCGGGTACTGTCTTTCACTTCAAGCCGATACAACTCGTCGAGTGATTGTGCCAAAGCGGGGTCTTTTACCTGCGGACGACCATAGTCGTACAGCAGCTCGGCAAAATTGAGCGTTAGACCAGGCAGGGAAGTCGCTAACCAGTAGGCGGCAATGTAGTTTACCGCCAAACTATCGAATTGCCGGATACTGCGCTGAATCAAGGTTTCGTAATTGACCAGCCGCTGAAGTGTATCGGGACTCCGTTTGATCAGGCCATCGAAAAACTTTAAATCCGATGATTTAGCCGAGTTTGCCAGCGCATAATCGCTAAGCCGAAGGCGTTCATCGGCCGTCAGATTCTTGCCATACCGTTCCAGCAAAATTGACAACGCGCGCACCGTAAGCCCGTTCGAGCGACTATTCGTTGACTCCGTCATCACGCGTTGGGTGGCGTAGCTGGCGAAGCGATTCATGGCCGAAGTACGGGCTGCGGTCAGTATATTATCATTGGCCGGACGGAGCGAATCCGTCAGCGAAACCGGGATCTTTTCGGCTTCATAAGCGGCTTTGTCATACAAGAAGGCGGCTGCATTGTAACGATTGCTCGACGTGATCCAGCGGGAAACCAGCGGAAACGCTTTTTCTTTTCGACTAAAGGCCACAAAAGGTGCCTGATAGGCTTTGGTGAGCACCTCAAGCGCTCGTTCGCTGGACAAACTAGCTACTTGTGTCGTGAGTTTCTTGCCGTCCGGCTTATCGGGAAAAGCCGCTTCAAAAGCTTTGTAGCGGGCAAACTGACTGTTCACCTGGGCGTTGACACCCCCAAATCGAAAGGGAACGGCTGCCGTAAACAGCGAGTCTGCATCTAGGTCAATCGTTAGAGCGCCGGGTGCGGCCAGAAACGCCGTTGATATGCGTCCGTAGTTAAAATACATTTCCTCCTGCGAATAAGTAAGCGGCAGCGATACCCGAAAGGTGCCATCGACAGCCAGGGGAGCCGGACGAACCAGCTCACGGCTGGCCTGCAGAATGTTATTGCGGCTCACCAAAACCGTAGGCGACTCCCGGTACAGCCGGGCCGACAGATTTCGAATTCGGCCCGTCACGATAACCGAGTCGGTTTGGGCAGGGCTTAGAAAAGAAATGAACAGGAGCGTACTTAACAATCCACTACAAAAGGGCCGGGAAAGATTTTTCATTGGTTTAGGCATACAGATAGAGCAATAACAACCGAAAACCGAAAACAGTCAACAAATGCGCTGAAATGTCGACAGCTTATTTTGTTTTTATTCCATGGTATTGCTCTTCTTCCTGATAATCGGTGCGAAGTGGATGGCCAATCCAATCGGTGGGTAGCAAAATCCGGCGTAGATCGGGATGGCCTTCAAACTGAATACCAACCAGGTCGAACGCTTCCCGCTCGTGCCAGTCGGCGGTTCGCCAGACATGGGCTACACTGGGCACAACGGGTAGTTTTGCACCACTCGTTGTGCGTGGCACCACTACCTTGAGCATCAGGTTGTGCTCGTAAGGAATGGACGTAAGGTTATAAATAACTTCCATGGTGTTGGCCTGCGCCCCATTATCGATGGCTGTAATACAAGCCAGCAGGTCGAAAAAGAGTCGTTCGTCATCACGCAAGAACTGGCAAATATCGACTAGTTGACCAGTTGGGACCGTCAGATAAGGCTGCAGATTCTGGGTGTTGTCTACTACGGTATCAGGCCCGAAGTGTAGCGAAAGGAGGTTAGTTATTTCAGCGAAGGTCATTATCGTTAAAAATATAGCTTGTAACACTACGCCAGCCAGGCCAGCCATTGCATCCAGTTTTCGATCCAGAACAAAAATTTAGTGGCAAATTTAGCCGCTGGGGCTGAAGATGGCGTTAAAGTTAAACTATTGTTATTCAGGTTGGTATCCATGTAAATCCTCTGTTTCGGATCGACATTGGCCCACACTGCTTTAGCATTTTCAGTTACAGTAAACTGGCGTTGACGGCCCTTGCCGTCCCAGAACAACAGTAGCTCACGCCCATTGTCAAAATGCACCAGCACATCAACGGGCATTGTTCCGTCGCCGTTGCGTTGGACCGTGATGACACTCTGTTTCCGGCCAGCCTGGGTTCTGTTTTTTAACGAAATAAGTTCGTAATCAATCACCTTGTCGCCATATAAGACCTGATCGAAAAACCAGTTCATATCAGGGCCATATTTAGTGCCCAGGCGCTTAGGCACAAGTTCATTCACGATGTCGATGAAGTTCTGGCCGTCGGGGTGTTTAAATTTCCACCGGTTAAAATACGTCTGCATGATTTCGTCCATCACCGGCCGACCGGCCAGGCCTTCGAGCGTCCGTAGCCAGGTGGCCGTTTTGGAGTAGGTCAGCACGCCATATTGCCCTTCAGGCAATTGCCAGGTATTGCCAAATGACGATCCAATGGCCGGGTTATCCTGATGCACATAGCTATCCCGCGAGCTTTCCAGGTCGCCCATTCCAAAACCCAACAAGTCGATCTGCGAGGAGCGAGCGCCATAAGTAGCGTCCATAATCCGCCCTTCATAATATTGGTTGAAACCCTCGTCGAGCCAGGCTTCTTCAAACTCGTTGGTTGCCAGTAACTGCATAAAGTACTGATGCCCAAATTCATGAATGGTCACCTCCTCCGGAAACCGTGCGCCGGCCGGCAGGAACCAGGCGCTTCCGGCGGTAATAAACGTGGGATACTCCATGCCGAAGGAACCCTGCGCATGGAATGGCGGGTCAACGATGGTCAGATTCGGGAACGGGTATTTGCCCAGGTGTTTGTCAAAATAGGCTAATGCCGCTTTAATCGCATCAAGATGTCGCTGCGCCTGGTGGGCGTGTTCCGGCTGCATCACCAGTTCCAGACTGACAAAACCACCATCGGGGCGTTTCCACTTGTCTTCAATAACCTTGAAATGGGGCGAGGCTGTCCAGGCAAAATCAACGACATCTTCGGCATGGTACAGAATCGTTTTGGTCCCGTTGCTATGCAGTTTCTCGGACTGATACAAGCCCGTGGCACTTACCCAATACGCTTTGGGTGTGGTGATGTTCACATCGTAAACGCCGTAATCGGCATAGAACTCAGAATTAGCGTGAAACTGGTGGCAGTTCCACTGGCCTACTTTCGCATACCGGGTTCCGGCGGGTTCGTAAACCCCAATTTTAGGAAACCACTGTCCTACCAGGAAAAAATCCCGGCTAAAACCGGTGCGGGCGAATATTTTGGGGAGCTTAGCTTGAAAGGCAATGTCAAGAACTACGGTCTCGCCCGGTCCAACGGGCTTGCTCAATGGTACCCGAATAACCGTATGATCGTCTTTGTTTTGGGTCCCGGCTGCCTGGTCGTCGGGCTGAATAAACTGGTAAGCCAGCGGCTCCGATGTGCCCGGCGCGTTCCCCGCCGACTGGCCACTGCGCCTGCTCATCGAAACAATATCGATGGAGCCATACGGATTTTCTTTCGCATTTCGGTCAATCACAGCACCCCGCAACTGCCCGCCCGACTCCCGCATGAAGGTTGATCTCTCATTGCGAAACGCGTTCAGGTAGAGGTGAAACTGCAACTCCCGGATAACATCGTTGGAAGGGTTACGCCAGGTCAGCGTTTCGCGGCCGTTAATTTTCTTGGAAACGGGGTCCAGCGTCACGTCAATCTGGTAGTTGGCCAGACGTGGGCTTAGGGGCGTTGGGAAAATAGGCTTGGCTGGCTGCGCAACGCTGCTCAACGACATACCCAGCAGGAGCAGGGACAAAATTTGATTCATAGCCGGGCTAATTCGGTACAAGTGGCTAAGTACCGAAAAACCACGCGGGATTGCAACCAACAACTGAGGTGCCTATGCCAGATGGCCGTCTGTTGAGCAGGCTTATCGATCACACACCCAGTTTTCCGAATGGCTGGTGTACGATCGCTTTCTGGGTGCCCAATTATATCGGAGTTGACTCTTTTCGAAAACCAAAATTTATAATCGCTCTTCCGGCGAGGCTGTGCGATAGCTAGTTTTGGCCTGGTGAGTGCTTCGTACAGCTGCAAAATTTCCACTACATTAGGTTAGAGTGGTTTTGTTTTCACCTGAAAAACAGCCACATTGATAACCGATTTATCTTTTATACAACCTCGCCAGACAATCAATGCATTATCGTTTCCTGCTTCTTTTCGTATGGTTTTTCGTCTCCGGTCTAATATATGCTCAGCCGTATGATCTTATTATCAAAAATGGTCGTGTCGTCGACGGGACGGGTAACCCCTGGATATACGCCGATGTAGCGGTTCAGAATGGCCGAATTGTTCGACTAGGTACCTTCGCGCCAACCGATGCCAAACGGACCATTGATGCCACCGGGCTCATTGTTGCTCCTGGTTTTATTGATGTACACACCCATGTAGAAGGCAGTCTGGAAGCTCAGCCCGGCGCTCCCAATTTCATATTCGACGGTGTAACCACGATGATCACGGGCAATTGCGGGGGCTCAAGCACGAATCTCCGTACGTATTTCGACACCCTTCGAATGCAGGGTATTTCGGTGAATTTGGGGTCGCTGATCGGGCATAATACCGTGCGGATGAACGTGATGAAAATGGCGTTTCGTGAGCCAACCGCCCGCGAGCAAACCGAGATGGAAAGCCGGGTGGAGCAGGCAATGAAAGATGGGGCCGTAGGCTTGTCAACGGGGCTAATTTACACCCCAGGCACCTATGCCCGAACACCCGAAGTGGTCAATCTGGCCAAAATGGTCTCGCGCTATGGCGGAGTTTACGCGTCGCATATCCGCAACGAGGGACAGAACGTCAAACAGGCGGTTGAAGAAGCGATTCTGATTAGTCGGGAAGCTAAGATTCCCGTCGAGATATCGCATTTTAAAGTCGCTAGTAAACCGCTCTGGGGGAAAAGCACCGAGACCGTTGAACTTGTAGAAGCGGCTCGTCGCGAGGGGCTCGATGTGACCGTTGACCAGTATCCTTATACGGCCTCCAGCACGTCGCTGGAGAGTATTGTTCCTTCCTGGGCGCTGGCCGACGGCGATTCTGCGGTGCTAGCCCGGTTTAGGAATCCTGTTTCCCGTGCTAAAATCAGGGCTGAGATGCTGGATGGTCTGGCGAAAAACCTGCGTAAGAACTATGAATATGCCGTGGTTGCCAGCTATAAACCCGATTCCAGTTTCAACGGAATGAGCATTAGCGCCATCAATCAGAAGTTGGGCCGGAAGAATTCCGCAGCCACGGAAGCCGATCTCATTATGGAGTTGATGGAGCGCGCCAACCTGAAACGAATACAGATGGTATACCACACCATGTCGGAGACGGATGTCGAAACCATTATGCGCTACCCAAATACTATGATCGCGTCGGACGCCGGAGTGGCTAAACTGGGGTCGGGCATGCCGCACCCTCGTGCCTATGGCACCAATGCCCGTGTATTAGGCCGTTATGTACGCGAGCGGCATGTTATTCCCCTGGAAGAAGCCATTCGGCGTATGACTTCCTTACCCGCGCAGCGATTTAAGCTCACAGATCGGGGGCTACTCCGGCCAGGTTATGCCGCCGATATCGTCCTGTTTGATGAAAAAACAGTTTCCGATAAAGCGACCTACGACCAGCCTCATGCTTACACCACGGGTATTTCCTGGGTATTAGTGAACGGCACGCCCGTTGTTGAAAATAACCGGCATACCGGCCAGCGCCCGGGCCAGCTACTCATGGGACCGGGTTATGTGAAGTGAGAAGAGGTCCATGACTTTACCAGACTTCTATTTAAGGCAGGTGTGGTTGATTATACAATAGTTTGGCGAATGTGATAAAGCACAAGGTAACAAGTGGCTAAACGAACAGGCTACGTCGCCCATTTGCCAGCAGAAACCCATCTCTGTCAATTAAACGAAGCTCTGAATGCCAAAGGCGATTGATTCGTTTTTGTCTTGAACAATTTACTGAACGATGGCAAGTGCTCGAAGCCTAATGCGTAGGCAATTTCACCAACCGATAAGTCCGTGGTTGAAAGTTTTTCTTTGGCCTTTTCAATCAGTTTTTCATGGATGTGTTGCTGGGTGTTTTGACCGGTCAGCGTACGTAGCAGATTACTTAAGTACTTCGGCGAAAGATTCAATTGGCCGGCAATATGCTGAACCGTTGGCAGCCCCCCTTTATCCCAGGAGTCATTATCGAAATAAGCATCAAGCAATTCTTCCAAACGTTCCAACACCTGATGATTCGCCTTTTCTCTGGTAATGAATTGGCGATGATAAAACCGATCGGAATAATTGAGCAACGTTTCCAGTTGTGAGATAATGATCTGCTTGCTGAAGCGGTCAATGGTAGCGTGGTATTCCTGCTCAATAGTTTCACTAATGTTGTTGAGCATGGCTTCTTCTTTTGCCGACAGAAACAAGGCTTCATGCAAGGTGTAACTCCAGAAATCGTAATGCCTGATGGTTTTAGCCAGGGGCGTATTCCACAGGAAATCAGGATGGATGTTTAACACCCATCCTGATTGGTTGACTTCATCATCGGTATTCACAAGGTCAAGGCTGATAACCTGTCCAGGCGCCATAAACGACAGAATACCTTCATTAAAATCAAAGGATTGCTGCCCGTATTTCATCTTTATATTAGATACTCGTTTTAGAGCAATGCTATAGAAATCAAACACCAGACTCGTCGGTTCGTCGTGATGTAATTGCTTCACATGATCAACATGGATGAGACTGATCAGCGGATGCAGCGGTTTAGGCAGATTTCTGAAAGTATGAAACTCGCTGATCGTTTTAAAATGCTTCATAGTGTCTGTTATTCCTGGCGTACTTCCAGAATCAATTTGCCTCGAACATGCCAGGTTTGACTTTCGCGGTGAGCTTCGGCCACCTGCTCCAACGGAAACACCTTGCTGACAAAAACCTTCACCTTGCCTTCGTCAATCAGCTGGGCCATTTCGGCTAACCAGTCCTGCCTGGGCTGGTTAACTGCAAGCTCGCCTTTAGCCTGTTTCCTGGACAAGGCTGCCAACACTGTATCATTAAACGGCAAGTCTATGTTGGCGGTTACGAATATACCTCCTTCCTTCAATACGGTCACTGATTTCAATCGCTCCTGGTTATCACGCAGTGGCGACGCTTCGAACACAACGTCAACATTGTGTACCAACTCGTCAAACGGCTGGCTCCGGTAATCAATGACCTCGTCGGCACCAAGCTGCCTTAGGTAATTCAGGTTGCTCGCCGAAGCAATCCCAATGACATAAGCCCCTTTTGCCTTGGCAAACTGTACTGCAAACCCCCCAACGCCCCCCGATGCACCCTGAATTAAAATGCGTTGTCCTGGCTGCAACTTTCCGTGTTCGAAGAGAGCCGTCCAAGCTGTGAGCCCAGCCAGGGGTACACCCGCAGCCTCCTTGAAACTGATACTTTCAGGCTTGAGGGCAAATTGACTTGCTTTGGCCACACA
Source organism: Spirosoma radiotolerans (assembly GCF_000974425.1). NCBI lineage: Bacteria > Pseudomonadati > Bacteroidota > Cytophagia > Cytophagales > Cytophagaceae > Spirosoma > Spirosoma radiotolerans. Next base: position 5,622,570 of record NZ_CP010429.1, on the reverse strand, counting down.
ATATTCTGCATAACTACCATCGCCGGGGAAATTAGGAACACCGTACACAGCATCGCCTTTCTTCAAGGAGGTTACGTCGCTGCCTGTTGCTTCGACAACGCCTGCTGCATCCCAGCCTAGTGTCAAAGGCAATGTTAAATAAGGCCTTAACACGTCGTTGCCGCCTTCCCGAATTGCCCAATCTGTAGGATTGACGCCACTGGCATACACGTTGATTAAAATTTCATCAGCTGCTGGAACAGGACGCTCTATGTCTTCTAACTTCATGACTTCTGGTCCACCAAATTCGTGAATTCTCACTGCTCTCATACCAATCCGCTTTTAGTTAATTGATGAAGCAAATGTCATCAACCAATTGAAATCAGATTTAGTAAGAATGCCCTTTGTCTTAGCCAAAACAGCCTATAAGCAGCCCTATCGCAACAGTGGATCGCACCGGTGAACCAATTGTAACGATTCTCGTACCTTTCTGGGATAGTACCAATATATTATACGATCTTTCCATATCATACATTTTTCACTCTAATTGAACCCAAACGGTTACGTAGTCCTTTTGCGGTAAACTATCTGAAACGTCTTTTTGCATTTTGGCAAATTCAGCATTTCCTCAATCTCCCGATCAACTGTTCGGTAATCTGTTCAGTGATGTACAACTTAGCCGTGTTTTCGCCGACTCCAAAACATTTGTAGACTGTACGCCTAAACAGGCTCCGGCCGAAGTCGTTGCGCAATACGAGAGCCAGAAAAGCCAGCCTGACTTTGATCTGAGTGCGTTTGTGCATGCTTATTTTACTATGCCCGAAAAAGTGGCGGATAAGTATGTAAGCGATACATCCATCAGCACGGCTGAACATATCGACCGACTGTGGGATCACCTCACGCGCCAGGCCGATGGAGCATCAATCGACGGTAGTTCGCGCATACCGCTGCCGAATCCATATGTTGTGCCAGGTGGGCGGTTTCGTGAAATCTTCTATTGGGATACCTACTTTACTATGCTTGGCCTGAAAGAAGCTGGACGAGCCAATTTGATTCGGGCCATGCTCGATAATTTTGCGTTTCTGATTGATGAGTTTGGCTTTATTCCGAACGGGAACCGAACCTATTTTCTAAGCCGGTCGCAGCCACCCTATTTTGCATTGATGGTGGGTCTGCTGGCTGAGGCTGCGGGACCTGAAACATGGGCAACCTACAAGCCTCAATTGCTGCGTGAACACGATTTCTGGATGCAAAACCAGGAGAAACTTTCTGATGAAACGCCTATGGGTAGCCGCGTTGCGAAGGTAGCCGGTCAGTACGTACTGAATCGCTATTGGGACGATACCCCGCGGCCTCGACCGGAAGCCTACCGGCAGGAAGTTGACTTGTCGCACAGCGCCGAACCACTGGGGGTTGTACCTGACGAGCTATACAATCACATCCGGTCGGCCTGCGAATCTGGTTGGGATTTTAGTAGCCGCTGGTTTCGCGATCAGAAAACGATGACCAGTATTCACACGGCTCACATTTTATCCGTCGATTTGAACTGCCTGCTCTATTCACTGGAAACAGCCCTGCAAACGATACCCGACGAGCCTGATGCAGCAGGACCTCCAAGCGAAAAATTTGCTGAATTGAGTAACCAGCGTGCGCAGGCGATTCAGCAAACGTTCTGGAACGAAGACACTGGATTCTTTCATGACTACGACGTTGTCGAAGGATGTCAAACGGAGGCCGTAACGTTAGCGGGCGTGTTCCCTTTATTTTTCAAGCTTGCCACGCCCCAGCAGGCAGCCCGCGTTCATGACCGGCTCAAAGCTGACTTCCTGCAGCCGGGTGGCTGGGTCACTACACTTCATCAAACAGGGCAGCAATGGGACTGGCCTAACGGTTGGGCTCCCTTACAATGGATTGTTTATCAGGCCTTAATAAATTATGGCTTTGTCGAAACCGCGCGCGAAGGCCGAAACCGCTGGATGGATTTAAATGACAAAGTATTTCGGGCCACGGGCAAAATGATGGAAAAGTATAATGTTGTTCACGCGGCTCTGACCACCGGCGGGGGTGAGTACCCTAACCAGGACGGCTTCGGCTGGACGAATGGCGTGTATGTGGCGATGGAGAAGGATGTAAAGAGCGAAAGAGTTAATGAGTGAAAGAGCGAATAAGGCAGACGCGCGCATCCCTTCTGCCGGGCTATTTTGCGCTCTTTCACTCATTCATTCTTTCACTCATTATTTATGGCACTGAATTTGTAGAGTGAGCTTTATTACCTTACTCGATAAGTAATTAGCCATGAAAAAGCTCTTCATCACGGTGTTGGCCGCTGGTATGACCACCGCTGCTTTTTGTCAGAAGACGTTTATTTTATCGCATCAGGATAAAAAAGGATTTTTCTCCGTGTCGGCAGGAGCCAGTCTCCCCGTTGGACGGTATGCCAGTTGTGAACCCGCTGATGGACAGGCCTGTATGGCCGGCCAAGGGTTTGCCTTTAACGTATCAACCGGTTATCGGGTTGCTGGCCCCATTGGTCTTATGATTCGGGGAGAACAGCACAGAAATACAGTGAATACCAGCGCCATGCTCAGTGCGCTCTACCGCAACGACTCCGATGTCTGGACGGCTAAAGCCGATAACTGGTCTGTTCTCAGCGTGATGGCTGGCCCCTACATCTCTATTCCGATGGGTCTCTTTTCCATAGATGGACGCTTACTGGCTGGCCGGGCTTTGGCGGTGCTGCCCAATACGGCAATGGCTGGTAACTTCGGAACAACTGAAATGTCGGTGAAGACAACCGGTGCCCAGAGTACGGCGTTGTCGCTGGGGGGCGGCCTAACCCTGCGGTATCGCCTTGGCCGAAGCACAGCGCTTAATCTCAACGCCGACTACAGCCGTGCCGATTTTACCTTCAATAACCTGACGTCGACCGCTACGAACGGATCTATTCGTTCAGAAAGTTTGATTTATAGCAGCAATAGAGTCGTTAGCGTCGTTAGTGTATCGGCCGGTGTAACTATATTATTTGGTAACAGCTTCCGTCCCTTCTAGCGACCGTTGATTGACTAAGCCGACGGTTCATCCACATCGGGTTGTAACCCTCGGCTTAGCGCCGTAGTTTAGTGGCTGAACATCATATTATTCAGGCCATGACACCCCTTCGTCAGCATGCCGTTCTTCGGCGCGTAAAAGACATTACCCTCAGTGCTACTCTTAGTCTGGCGCTCCTCAATGGGGCCGCTATGTTGCAGAGTTGCGGCAGCAATAATTCCGACGAAGCGGGTGAACGAACCGAAACAAGCTTCCAGAAAGGCGTTCGAACCTACATTACTGAGACGGCTCCCGGCAACTTTAAAATTACCGACGAAGTACAAACAGGCCCCGGCCAGGCGGGGGCTATCGTTAGTTACTTCGATGGCCATCGGGACACACTGAGCGTTGAAGCCGCCAAGAAACTTGTTGAAACAGACCAGTCAACAAGCACCTATTTTAACAATCCCAATAGTTATCAGGCGCACCATCACAATGGTTTAGCCAACGCGTTGCTCTGGGGCAGTCTGGGCTATATGCTGGGTCGCTCCAATTCCTCTCAATACCGCGATGATCAACGTCGATACGGTGCTGGTGTGTATGCGAATCCAGGCCTCTATCAGCGGTCAACGCAGGTTGGCGAGAATATTCGTACATCGCGGGTAACCCGAACTGTCCGGCCATCGGGTGGCCGCAGCGGTTTTTTTGGTGGCCGTAGCCGGAGTTTTTCGGGCTAGGCAAGCGATTGGGGCGAGGTGCCGCATGTGGGTATGCAGTGAACTAAACGTCCTGTATTATACCTAATTAGACAGAGGTCAGATGATGTTCGTTGTTGATTAACTTAGCCAATAACCGTGTACCTTTACGTATGAATCGGAAAAAAAACTGGGAGCGGCTGCGGCAGGAAACGTTTGATATTTGTATAATCGGGGCGGGCGCTAGTGGTGCTGGTGCTGCTTTGGACGCAGCCTTGCGCGGTTACCGCGTAGCGCTCATTGACCGGGGTGATTTCGCCGGAGAAACCTCCTCCCGTTCCACAAAGTTGATTCATGGCGGGGTCCGCTATCTGGAACAGGCCATTAAAAAGCTTGATCTGGCGCAACTACGGCAGGTGCGTCATGGGCTGGCCGAACGCCGAACCGTCATTCGAAATGCTCCTCATTTAGCCCACCCGCTGGCCATCTTAACACCCGTATTCAGTTGGTTTGAGGGTATGTATATGACCATTGGGCTGTCACTCTACGACTTCATTGCCGGTCATGATGCCTTCCCCAAAGGCCGCTGGCTTAATCAGGTACAGGCCTTGGAAAAAAGCCCGATGCTCACGCGCCAGATGCACAGTGCGGTACTCTATTACGATGGCCAGTTTAACGATGCGCGCTACGCGCTAGCCCTGGCCCATTCGGCCGACGAAGCGAGTGCTGCGGTTGTTAATTATGCCGCTGTTACTGGCTTTGGGCGGGAAAAAGGCCAGCTCAAAACGGCTGTTGTTGAGGATCAACTGACAGGAGAGATCATTAACGTTCGGGCAACCGTATTTTTGAATTGTACCGGTCCTTATGCCGACGGGATTCGACTGCTGGCTAACCCCGACCTCGAACCGCGCATTCGACCCAGCAAGGGCGTGCATATTGTACTGCCCCGCGAAACCCTGCAAAGTGATTATGCCATACTGATTCCGAAAACGGCAGACGGACGGGTCGTTTTTGCCATTCCATTTGGCGATAAAGTGTTTGTGGGAACAACTGACAACGATTATTCGGATTTAGCGCAGGAACCGGTGCTGGAGCCGGACGAGGTCGATTACCTACTCGAAACCGTAAAGCCTTATTTGGCAAAAACGCCACTTGGGGCGGAGGTACAGGCTGGTTTTGGGGGCATTCGGCCGCTGATCGTGAGTAGCCGTGCCGATACAAAAACACTGCTTCGCGACCATGAAGTTGAACATGACTCGGAGTCGGGTTTGCTGAGTTTGCTGGGTGGCAAGTGGACAACCTACCGGCTCATGGCCCAAGACGCGGTTGACCGGGCGGGTGAACTCCTGAAACGAACGGTTCCCGGCCGCACGGAAACGCACTACCTGATTGGGGGCGAAGCCTATCGCTTCGAAGATTGGCAGGTCCTGCAAACTCAGTATGGCTTACCCGCCGATGTGTGCCAGCACCTGATGCAAACGTATGGAAACCGGGCTGAACGCGTCGCTCAACTCACCAGCAAGCAATCCCTTCTGGCCGAAAAGCTAACCGATAGCCAGCCCTTTATTAAGGCCGAAGTAGTGTACCAGGTGCGCGAAGAAATGGCCGTTACCCTGCGTGATGTGTTGGCTCGTCGGTGGCGACTTGAACTCTCCAACTGGCAGCTAACCGCTCAGCTAACACCACAGGTAGCTCGTCTGATGGCCAATGAATTAGCCTGGGACGATGCTTACCGGATTGAGCAGATACAAGCGTATCAAAACTTATTGGAGTCGTTTATCAGGCAGGCCGGCCTAACGGCCAATCAGTCAGCAGTAGAAACCAGCTGATTGGACTTAATCTCTCTCATTGACGCCAAACGGGAAAAGTGCCCAGCTTCATACTCCCTGAGCATTTAGTGGATTGGTTTGCTGTTTGGGGCAGTACAGATCACCTTGCGCAAAAGGTTAGAGCTTGTTCAATTAATGCTTGGTGTTATTATAATGCCATGCCACTTATATAACAACTATGAATCTATGCAATAGTAAGCTTTCAGGCATCTAAAAGAGTAGAATCTAATTTTGACTCAACCGATGCACTCAATTACCTACCCGCGCTTGTTAGCCATAGTTTTACCTATATGCCTATTAGTCTCTGTAAGTGGTTATGCCTGTAGCTGTCAAGACAGGGGCTCTATTCTTGACAATATAAAGGTATCATCCATTGTCTTTTCTGGAACAGTACTTTCCGTTAAGGAAAGTGATAATAAGGGATGGGTAGCTTATAAAATTAGAATTGATAGACTTTTTAAGGGCCAGGTTAAATCGAATGCAGTAATCATCTGGACTCCTAGCGAAAACACCTCATGTGGGTTAAAACTCGCGGCTAGAAAGGTGTTGATCTATGCACAAGATGCGGCTTTTTATCGGCTAAAGTCATACGTCAAAGGCTTCTCCTTTTATACCAATGTCTGCCTACGCAGTGGCCCTTACTTACTTTCTGAAGAAACGGGAATATTACAAGCATTAAAACGAATCTAGTTGAACTTAAGCTAGAAACGACACCAGCCATTTTATAAATATGGCTCTATATTAAATCACTTTACATAATCCTAATTATAATACAGCTCTGGAAAACATACAAATTATAGCCTGTCAGTTTAATTGTATGTTAGATAGGCGACGAATTTTTATGAAACAGCAAAACTATCCTTTTAACGGCTTTCGTGTGGAAAATCGCTCACTGGCGCCAGTAGGGCATTTCGGCCGAGGTAAAGAGTAGTTTGCGGTTTTGGGCGGGCTGGGCTGTTCCAGTCAACTCAATGGTGTATACCGACCGTGTGCCGTTGCCTGTATTGTCGACATTGGTAAACAGCAGTTGTGATCCATTGGGCGAAAAACGTGGGTCTATGTCATTTGTGCCGGTCGGCTTATTCGTTTGCCCTGTGTTCGACGACGAGCTTGGCGTAACCGATAAATCCGTCAATCCATTCGTTGATAAGTCGAGCAAGTATAGCCGGGCGTCCAACTGGCGGCCTTGCTCGTTCATAAAGCCACTAACATCAGCCGAGAACACCAATTGACGGCCATCGACCGAAAATACTGGATTACCGACGCGGCTGTCTTTCCGCACATAAACGGATTTTGCGCCAGAGCCATCGGCCAGGAACGTTGTAATTTCATTGTCGTACACGCTGGTCCCCGTTGTCCGGGCTGCCATTCGGTTCCCCTGCGGAGTCCAGTCGCAACCCGCAAAGATGCGTCCGGAAGGTGCCTGAGCCACTACCCTCAGGCCGGTTCCGTCGGTTCGTATGGCAAAGAGCCTGTCGTTGTTTGGATAGAGTAGCTGTGTACCGTCCGGCGACCAGCAAAAGGATAAATCGGTCTGATACAATCCGGCAATTGGCACGGTCGTCACTTGTCGGCTATTGCTGCCGTCGGCGTTCATAACAAACAATTGCAGGTCAGTATTGATGTTGGAAATGTAGGCAATCTGCTGCCGGTTGGGGCTAACGATAGGTCGCCAGTTGCTGCCATCACGCGTAAGCTGAGCCATAGGCCCCGTTGCATTCGCGGTGAATAGCTGGTATTGCCCATTGATCCGGCGGGCAAACACGAAACTGTAATCGGGCACCGGACCCGTGCTAAACGACCAGATTGAACCATTTACGGTATTGATCCCATCTTTAACAATCACTTGCCATAAATAGGTGGTGTTATAAAGCAGGTTCGACAGGTTCAGCGTATCGACTGTCAGGCCCGTATACGAAGCTGTAGGGGTGGCGCTCCCGGACTTAAACAGCAGCACATCGTAGGTTAGACTGTCTCTATTTGGGTCTGTGGCGGTCCATTTGAGCGTAACCATGTTTGAGGAAATGACCGTGGAAGAGTTCGGAGAAACCAGCGTTGGCGCGGTTGGCGGGCGATTTTGAGTTTGGTCGTCAGTTAGCAGAATCGTTACCAGGGGCGAAGCATCGGCCGTTACGGTAATGGTCGACGATTCGGTGCCGTAGTTGACCTTGGCTGCCCGGATCGTATAACTCCCCACCAGCACGCTATCGAAGCGAAAACTGCCGGACGAGTCCGTGGTGACGACCCGGCTAGTTGGCGATAACGTTACCGTCGCATTCCGAATGGGTTGTTGGTTAACACTATACAGAACCCGTCCCCGAACAGTGGACAGTTGAATGGGATCGACATAGGTGTCTTCGTTGCAACTCCAGAAAACCAGCAGGCTCGAAAAAAGAAGAAGTAGGTAACGCAAATGTTTCATTGATGGTGAGGAATCAGTTCGAAGTGTGTAATGAAGCCATGGTTACTTTTGGGGCGTCACGCGGGGAGGGACGGCATTTTGTTGAGGTGCTGCCTGCGGAGAAGAAATCGGCCGGGACTTTGGTAGCGAGAACCGGCCAATGTGAATAACCAACCCCAATGTGCCGCGCAGGTAATAGTCATTGCGCGCCCCCGCAACCCGCCCATCCAACGCATCGGTAAAGGGCTGGTTGTAGGATATAGTCGACCGGAAACCAATGGCTTTAGTGGCCGAGAACTGCACGCCTAAGCCTCCCTGCGCCTGCAAATAGCTGGCCCCCTGAAACTGAAAGGGAGTAGACCCACTTTGCGCTACTGCCCCCGCCCCAACAAACAGCAACGGTGTCCAGCGTTCATACGGCATTGTCCGAAAAATTAGATTACCCTCCAACGAAGAAATATTTCGGGAAAAGGCACCCTCGCTGGCCAATACGCCTGTAGCGCCATTTACTTGAATACCAAAAGCGGGCGTGATGTGAAAATCCAGCGATGCGCCATAGCTTCCCTTAAGCGTATGCCGGGCATAATCGCCGTAATAACGAACGACTCCGGCATAGGTATGAAGACTAAGGAATGGCGGAGCCACTTCTTTGCGGAGGCCATATACGTCCGTCTCGCTCATAACCGTTTTCTCCTGTTCATAGGCATCGAGCGTTTTTTTCATCGCTCCGGCCGATTTATCAGCCGCCACCCATAAGCCATCCCGAACACCTTCAATGATCAACCCTTCGACTGCTTTCTCGATGGCTTCGGTCACCGCCAGCTGACCGGGCTCGGTTGTTGTGAGACCCGTTTCTGTTTCGAGTAGCCGCTTAAAGGTTACGTAGCGAAACAGGCTGGCATTAACGGTCTGAGACAAAATGGTTTTGGATGTGTAAATTGTTTTGAGAATTTTTCCGGATTTAGTCGAGACCGCCCGCAGGTAAACCGTTACGCGATCTTGGCGGTATTGCGTAGAACCACCAGCGCCAAAGTACTGCACACCCCCGCCACCAGTAATGATATTGGCGTCGTACGAAACAACGCCACCCTCCAGAATAATACCGGCAAATAGGAGCGGAGGCAGGTTTTCACCTTCCTTAAACTGCGCAACACTAGAACGGACGATCTTGCGTTCGTTGAGCAGATTGCTCACGTTCTCCCGCTCAATGGCCACAAACCAGCCACTCTCTTCGAGCGCTTTAAGCAAGATGTTCGTAGTTCCCTGCGTAACGGCTGTTGAAAAGCCCGTTCCCGTTTCAGTTTGTTTATACTGGCCCGTCAGATCCCTGAATTTATAAACAGCGGCCACGATTTTTTCTTTAGCCAAGGGCAATTCACGAAGCGACACCGTGGTGGGCGTTTCTTCGCCCAGCCGGGCGCGCCGGGCCTGTGTAGGCTGGTGGAAGAAAGCCGAGCAACCGGCTAAACTGCCAACCAAACTACTCAGAATACAGGCCCGGATGGCTGCAACTAAACGTACGTTCATGATGTAAAAAAAGAGGAAGGATAAGCGCAATTAGTTTCCGCTAATGATTTAAAATCCTAAACGATGTACTTAAAAATAATTCAGGTAGCGAGATGGCAGGCTTATGTACAACAGATTGGTAATCCGTTGTACATGAGCCGCTAATGAACTAAGTCATGAGCGTATCCCGCAACTTGAACTAAAAATAGGGGATGGTAATGGACGTTTCGCCCCCTTTCCCATCCACAATACGGACGACAACGCCATCGGTCCCATTGCTAATCTGAACCTGATAATCGCCGAACGTGTAATTGCCGGGCTTTAACGTGCCTTCGCCAAACTGATTACCAACCAAGCTATTGGTAATTCGGTTGAGTAGCTGATTTTGTAAGCTCTGGGCAAAGTTATTGAGGGAATTTGGGGCACCGGCTGTGGTTCGGGACGCGGTGGTAGCCGTTGGATCTTTGGTTTTATCCTGCGCTTGAGCAGAGCTCAGCATCCACGAGTAATTGAACGTATTGCCCCCGAAATTTGGGTTATTCGGGTGATACACAAACGCCTGAGCTGACGAATGAGCTCTTACACCAAAGCAGAGAAGAAAGAGAAGTAACGTTTTTTTCATGATGAGTAGGGTTGATGAATGTGTAAGTCAATGGCTTCTTTCAGTACATTAAAATAGACCACTGCCTTTTTGGTCTTCATTTTCGAGAGACCGCTGAACATCCTGATAATTTAATACATACTGATTCACCACTTCGGCCGCATTGAAGGCATATTGTTCAAGAATTTCCTGTCGGATTTGTACATAATTCTGCCACACTACCTGATCATTCAGCGATACGGAAATGATGCTTGTGCCGATGCCAAACGCGGGTAATTCATCGATAGTAACAATGAATGCGTTGATGTCAAGCTCGAGTTTAGGGCTTATTTTAAGGGTAGTATCGGCCAGCGCAGCGGGCGAAACGGCTTTGGGGAGCTCAACGTAGTGTCGAAAGAAGGCTTCGTAAAAATCACGCCCAATTTTTGAGCGCGTATTATCCAGCAGTAACGTCTCGGTGCCTTCTTCCGCAACAACCGCTTCGGTCAATATTTCCTCTTCGAGTTTGCCTTCCAGTTCCGGGTCCTGTGCCCAGGTGGCAACGCTCAGCAGCCCAAACATGACAATAAGTAGCGCCCGTAGCTTTTTCATCGCATTAGTTTCCGAAAAGTCGTCCGTTTTGAATCGTTGCTGTGGCACCTCCGCTTTGCTCAATTCGCAGGTTGGGCAACCCCACTCCACTCGCATCCCGGAACAATGAGGTATTGTCAATGGTCAACGTATTGTTTCCAATGCCTTGAGCAACCTCAAGCCGGGTATTCGATTGCTGAAGACCGGTCATCTGTAGGCGATCACCGCCATCCTGGGTCAGCATGAATCGATTGTTGGCACCACTCAGCCCAAATGAAGTGCTGTTGTTGCCACCCGTCTGGTTCAACAGCACGCTGTTGTTTACGCCCGACAGCGTCACGTCGCTATAGTTATGCCCATTGGTTTGGTTCACCTCCAGCCGATTTTGAGCCCCCGATACGATAGATAATAAAGCTGTATTGTTGGCCCCATCCTGACGAGCTGTAACATCGTTTAAGGATGATCCTGGATCGGAAACGCTGTTTGTTCCTAGTTTAAGCGTTGCCTGTACCTGGCTCGGAACGGAGGTCAAGTTCCAGAAAGCATCCTGTGTATTACGGGTGCCTGACTGGCTCTGTGCCTGCGCTGCTATGCCCGCAATCCAGAAAGAAAATATGAAGAAGCGCTTCATAACCGACTCATATTTAGTTAGTTGAAATTACTACTTCGTTCAGCTGTGGTTGTATCTGCGGGCTTCAGCCGATATGTACGTCAAATCAACTGGCCATATCACCGACCCATATTATACACGGGCTGAAGCCGTGGGTACAACGTCAACACTCTAATTTCTAGGCTGTTTTTTCGCTGATCTCTTTTTCCGGTCTGTCGGGGCAGGGCCTGTTTGATAAACGCTGATTGTATTGCCGTCGTTTGTCTGGTTGACAATCGTTTCGCCCTCGCCCGATTGTGAGGTTACTACTGAATTTTTTGGTCCTGTGGTGCCATCCGGCATGCTCCCCTGCGTAATGGTTGCTACATTGCCGCCACCCAACTGAGAAATAACCACACTATTCGACGAGCCTGCGCCAGACTGGCTGATAACAGACGTGTTTCCAGCCCCCCGTTGTACTACCGATACATCATGGGTGTTGCCTTGCTGGTTAATAACGGCGGTATTTTGAGCCATAGCGGCTACGCTACCAAGCGCTGCAAAACTTAAAAAAATGGCCTTTTTCATATGCCTGCTATCTTGTCGTAATAAATTGGAATAAAGCGTAATGATGTAGTTTCCTGATCGGTTGGCTAGTTGCTGGTTTGGGTGATAACCGCTTTGTTACTCGTACCCATTTGGCTGACATGGGCTATGTTTCCGGCTCCACCCACGCTATTCTGCGTGATGTAAAGCTGATTACCAGAACCGATCTGACGAGCAACGGGATCACCGCCCAGCCCTTCCAGTATATTGCCGTTTCCGGCCTGATTGATGCTGGCAAAATTGTTGGTGCCCACTTGTTCGTTGCGGCTTATGTTATTGGCGTTTTCCTGAATGACGATCGTGTAGTTGCCGCCTGACACATCGGCACTGCCGCTTCCCTGGCTTACTTCGGCCACGTTGTTTCCATTGCTGCCACCGAAACTAAATTGGTTTTGTATGACGCGTGCCGTTCCTGACACCTGATTGGTTTGTCGGATAAGCGCCGTATTTGCCAGCCCAGACGGGAACTGATCGATGTAGGCGTCACTATTGCCTACGCTGCCGGTTTGGTATATACGTCCATCGTGCCCATTGCCTGATTGACCAATTCGGGCTATATTATCGTGGCTATTGTTACTCTGCTCAATAATCGCCGTTCCACCATATACGGGTGTCCACCCAGCCGGGTATATGCCGGTTGGCCCGTCTCCTCCCATGTCAATTGTCGCCTTATTATTGAAGGAGTTATTCGACTGAGTGATGCGGGTTTCGTTGTTACTATCGCCATATTGATTCAAATAGGCCTTATTGTTAAAGCTGGTGTTTGTTTGCTGAATACTGGTAGCCAGATTATTGTTGCCGTGTTGAAACAAAAGGGCGGTGTTGTCGACGGCCAGATTACGTTGATTAATTTCGGCCGTTTGGTATGTACCAATCTGAATGGTGGAGGCTGTATTGTAGGCGTTAATGGTTGTGTTTGTTCCAGTTCCCTGTGTTACTACTGAGTTTAGATGACTACCTGCCTGACTCTGCTGGCTGGTCTGCTGCGTACCAACCTGACTAAGGGTAGCCTGGTTTTGAGCAACAACCACTGATAAAGTCATGAAGGCAATGCCAGAAAGGAAAAGTTTTTTCATTGTGGGATAGACTGAACAACTGCGTTTGTCAACGCTTTAGCTGTTGATTGTAATGTCAGTGATGATGGGAACGCAACTTAATTTCTGAACTATTTACCCCAGGCAATACCTGACGTTTGTCGGTATTAACCCAGGGTAAGCTAGATTAGGTTGGATTAGCGTAATTAGTTGCCTGTCTGGTTGATTGTACCAACGTTTCCAGTTCCAAGTTGCTGAACCTGAGCGTATTGGCCAGGGCCACCAGCTAATGAAGCTTGCGCTACCGTCAGTGAGTTGCCGACGCCGATTTGCAGGCCAGCGGGACCAGATACACCCGTTACAACGTTCAGATCACCTGTCTGGCTGATGGCTGCCTGGTTGTTGGCACCGCCATATTGGGTAAGGTTAGCATAGTTGGCGTTACCTGTCTGCCCGATGGTTGCCGACGAGCCGCTCGTGAATGCACCGCCACCCCGCTGCTGGAGGTAAGCCTGGTTGCCGTTACCCAACTGGGAAATGAAACCAGTGGTAGATACAGTAGCGAAATCGGATTGATCCAGGAAGCCTATGTTGTTATTGCCATTCTGATTGATAGTGGCCACATTGTTTGGACCAGCGTCATTGCTTTGATAAATCTGAGCGTTGTTGTTATCACCCAGTTGGCTAATGGTAGCATCCTGAGGGCCAAACACGCTGTACTGCTGGATAGAGGCATAGCTATTTGAGCTGCCCTGACTGCCGTTACCCTGCGTAATCGTTGCATTGTTGCTGGCACCGGTCTGATCGGTAATAGCCACATCATTGATGGCATAATGCTGTACGACCGTCGATTTTAGGTTTTGTCCATTTTGAAGAACGGTAGCCTGTGAGTTGATAGTAAAGAAATCAGACTGATCGACCAAGGCCGTGTTGCCGCCAGCACCCGTACCATTCTGCGTAACCGTGATAAAGTTGCCTGGGCCCGCATCTGCGTTCTGATAGGTATTGGCCGTATTCGTCAGACCGGTTTGAGTAATATTGGCCTGTTGGGTAAAGTGGCTGAACTGTTGGTTGGTGTTGGTGTTGCCGGTTCCATTTTGCGACACGGTTACTGTTTGAAGCCGCCCAGCTTGAGCGGAGTTAGAACTGTTACTTGTACCATTCTGACTTAGGGAAGCGCTGTTTTGCGCGAAGGTTGTGGTGAGTGCACAAACGGCAACGATGGAAAGAATTATTTTTTTCATGGTTTATGAAAGAGAAAAATTAAAAAGAATGAATTGAAAATGAGGTCTTTGGCGCCTTTACGCCTTTGTGTGTCGTAGTACGGTTCAGCTGGGTGACTGTCTCCTGGCCAGCGAGCGTTGCCACCATGTTGTACGTGCGTTACCCAACGTTGATTCAGAAATCACCGTGGGTACATTCCTTAGCCCGAGCCTGATGTAGATCATGCCCAGCCACACGAATCATCGTTTGGAAACATGACAGTTTCCTGGGTTTGTCGAATAATCCAAACCCGCTATCGGTATGTTTATGGGTGTACTTGCACCATAAAGGACAAGTCGTCTGGTTTATTTTTCTGAAGATCGCCAGCTAATCGTGCTGTTAATTTTTGGGCAATAAGCCAGCGTATGATAAAGAGTAAGACAACCCGTTATTCGCTACACTTCAGAAAAATTGATAAAAATAATCACCGTAGAATCAGGTGATTATTTGAGATAATACAGACAAACTAAGATCCGCAATGGAGTCTTGACAATTGCGGATAAAGTAGGGAGAGAAATGTGTTAGCATAGTCAAGTGGATAGTTAACGTGAGCCTTGTTAATACTTGCTGTTAAGTCAAACTTTCAGAGCAAGTGATACAGCTTTCGCGTTTGGATGAATCAAAGGTATAGTGACAAACTATAAAATCAATATGTAGCTTATCTATCGGAACGATAGTTTAGATTTATTTAGATATCATTAAATTGTACAAATTTTTCTTGTAAATAATATAAAATAAATTTTTTCTGTTGTTTAATTGATTCATAATCAGTGAATAGTACCATTCAGTCAAATACTTAAAATAAAGCATATTTGTATTTATTCAATATTGTTATAATTTTTCATTAGCCCCTCTTTAACCCGTTTCATGTCTTCATATTTAGCAAGCGGTAGGTGCCGTATACTTTCACTATGTGGATTTACTTTATAATTATTTAAATATATACTGTAGATGGATATGAGTAATATATCAATAGAATTTGTATGTTTTTTAAAGTATTTTTAAGTTTTTTAATCAAAAAATCAACACTGGTAACAACTCAATCGAATTACTCCATCTGATAATTTATTGAATGATTAATTTATTATATTAAATATTGATAAAATCGGCAAAACTATAAACTTAGTGTATCAATTTGGCCAGGGCTTAATGTATGTAAACACAAATCCGGCTTAAGTAATCAAGCAACGAAGAACGTTTTCACACATCCGTATGCTTGATTACTCAATGGCTTCTGCCCGTTCCTACCAGGTTCGTTTGCTCATCACTTTGTCTAATTCCGGTTTGGTCATACTGCCCAGTTCAGGGTGCTTACCAAGCCAGGCAAGGAAATTCGTTTTGATCTCATCGGTCCATTGGCTGTCGATTTGACCGGTGGTGTACTTCCCCGATTTAACCATTTCGAAGCCAAACTGGTCCTTCCGAGTCACAAACTCGGCTGTGCTGACAACCTGCTCGGCCATATGCGCAGGTACGAACAGGACCCCCTCCCGCTGAGCGATGACCAGATCGCCGGGCAACACCATCACGCTGCCTATGCGAATGGGCGCATTCAGACCCATCAAAACCATCTCTTCCAGAAAGGACGGATGAAAATCACGAACAAAGGCATTGAACCCCTTAATGTTCTGAAGTTCCTGCAAGTCTCGGGCTGCCCCATTAAAAACGACTCCGTTGCCGGTTTTGCTGAAAATGGCATTGCCCAGAGTAGCGCCCATAAGCGTTCCCCCGCCAATTTTGCCGAAAGCATCGGCCACATAGACATCGCCCTTGGTCAGTATTTCGATGGGCCAGGTGTTGGTGTTGCCTTTGCGGCCTTGTTTAGAAATACCCCGTTCCTTAATCGTTTTCTCGACATCTGGTCGGCTGGGCATAAACATAGCGGTTACGGCCCGGCCTGTAACCGGCACGTCGTCGTGTATCAATTTCCAGTTTCCTTCAAATTGGTTGGTATAGCCTTCATTTTTTAAGACCGTCCAGGCATCATCAATGCCAATGTGTTTAGCCCGTTCGACCAGATCGTCCGAAATTTTCGGACGCCCATCCGGAAACCGATCGCCTTTCCACTCGGAGGTTAAAAAGACCAGTTCGTCTTTCGGGATGGTTTGTCCCCGTAAGGAGTGATCCGTACAGAATACGGTAATACACGATACTAAAAACGCAATTCTGAATTTCATTCGTCCGGTTAATTAATGGAGGTAAGTGAGTAAGCCTAAAATCGAACGTTGCCGAACCGTAAGAAACAGACACGTGGGTAGTAGCTCCGCGGTGGCTATTTACGATTCGGCAACGGGCCAATTTACGACGTATAAACGAAATCAATGCCCTTCTTTGGCCAAATAAGCCTCCAGGTCCTTATCGGTTATGGCTAGCTTCTTAGGATATTTGCCAACCCAGGTTCTAAATTCCCCTTTGATTTTGTCGGACCAGTCGCCATGAATCTCACCCGATGGGTATTTGCCTTGCTGCAAAAGTACCCGTTCGAATTCGTCGCGGAGAGCCGTCATTTCGGAGGCCGAGACTAGTCCTTCTACGAGGTGAGACGGAATAAATACGGTGCCGTATTCATTGGCAAACACCGCATCGCCGGGAATTACCGTCACATCACCAATTCGAATTGGGGCATTGATGGAAGTCGGCGTCATGTCTTTGATGTAAGACGGATCATGGCCCTTCACCCAGGCATTGAAGCCTTTGGTATCCTTGAGTTCCTGCATATCCCGTACTGATCCGTAGAAGATAACGCCCTTTCCGGTTTTGCCGTAAATGGCATTGCCCAGGCTCGACCCAATCAGGGTGCCATCTTTAATTTTACCGAACCCATCCGCTACATAAATATCGCCTTTTGTCAGTACATCAATTGGCCAGATATTGATACCTCCTTTCTGGGAGCGGCCTTCCGCTTTACCCTGCGACCGTACCAGGCTATCGAGGTCTGGGCGGGTCGGCATGAACTGAGCCGTAACGGCACGCCCGGTCATGGTCTCGCCGGGTTTGAGGATGATCCAGTTTTTCTCGACCTGATTTCGGTACCCTTTCTGGCCCAGATAACCCCAGATTTGCTCCAGCGTGCAATTGGCCAGCCGTTCCAGAACAATATCCGGAATCTTGGGCCGACCGTCGGGGAAGCGTTCGCCTTTCCAGTTGGCCGTCAGCGCTTTAACGTATTCTGGTGATGAGCCTACGCGTTGGGCCTGGGCTACAAAGCCGCCCATAAGGGTAATGGCCGTAGCGATTAGTAACGTTTTTTTTAGCATGATGTTAGTAAAGGTTAATGAGTTGAGGAGACAAGGACGTGCTCGATTGAGTAGGCAGTGTGCACTGCGGATATAGCATCACTTTTTGCATGAACGGAAGACGGGTTTTTAAGGGAATTTTAGTCAAAAAGACGTGAGCATAAGTAAAATACTGCTATAAACAGACTTATGTAACTATCGGAAAAGTTGTAGTAATCCGTCCTGCCTGATAGGGGGTAAGCCTGGAGCAAAAACTGTCAATTAACACCATAAACTCCTGAATCCTTTTTTGCCATGAAGAACATTTTCTCCCGATTGTCGGCCTCCGATAAATCGTCTGACCGCCGTGACTTTTTGCGAAATGCTGGCTTAGGCGGCTTATCTCTTGGTTTCATGTTCGATAAGCAGACCGCGTATGCTGCCGAACAGGAAATGGAATACATCACCCAAAAAGTGCCTCGTGACTCAAAACCCGCCGATCTGAAAATCACAGACATGCGGGTTGCCGTGCTGAACGGCGTACCCTTTAGTAGTCCAATTATTCGGATCGACACCAACCAGGGGCTTGTAGGTTGGGGCGAGGTACGCGATGGAGCCAGCGCCAATTATGCGCTGATGCTGAAAAGCCGTTTGCTGGGCAAGAATCCCTGTAACGTAGAGCAGATTTTTAAGCAGATCAAGCAGTTTGGTGGCCACAGCCGTGCGGCCGGGGGTGTTTGTGGCGTTGAAATGGCACTCTGGGATTTAGCCGGAAAAGCCTATAACGTCCCGGCGTATCAACTAATGGGGGGCAAATACCGCGACTTTATCCGGCTGTATGCCGATACACCCGAGGCCAACACTTACGAAGGGTTTGCCGAAAACATGAAGAAGCGCCGGGATCAGGGTTATACCTTCCTGAAAATGGACTTCGGCATCGGGATGCTGGCCGATCAGCCGGGTATGCTCGTAAATGCTAACAATTGGAGCGTAAAGCAGCAATGGAATGACAGAGAGTCGGGTAAGCTTGGTAACTATGCCAACACAAAGCATCCATTTACCCGTATTCAGGTCACCAAAAAAGGCCTCGATAGATTGGTCGAACACGTAGGGAAAGTGCGCGACATCGTCGGCTACGATACACCCCTGGCGGCCGATCACTTTGGCCACTTCGACGTGAACACAGCTATCCAGATTGGTAAGGCTATGGAACCATTCCGACTAGCCTGGCTCGAAGACCTCGTGCCCTGGTTCTATACCGACCAATGGAAACAGATTACCGACGCTATTGATACCCCAACTCTGACGGGCGAAGATATCTACCTCAAAGAAGGATTTATTAAACTCATAGACGCGAAAGCCATCGACATGATCCACCCCGATCTGGCTACGTCAGGCGGTTTGCTCGAAACCAAGAAGATTGGCGATTATGCGGAAGAAAAAGGGATTCCCATGGCCATGCACTTTGCCGGTTCGCCCATCTCGATGATGGCTAACGTGCACTGTGCGGCTGCTACCGAGAATTTCGTAGCCCTTGAACACCATGGAGTTGACGTGGCTGGTTGGGAAGACTTGGTTACGGGCATGAAGCCAATCGTTGAGAAAGGCTTTGTTAAAGTGCCCGACAAGCCTGGCCTGGGCGTTGAACTGAATGAGGATGTTGCCAAGAAATTTCTCAAAAAAGGCGCTACCTGGTTTGCGCCAACCGAAATCTGGAATACAAAAGATTCGGCCGACCGTGAGTGGAGTTAATAAGTTCGTAGCGTGGTGCGGCATGCCGCACCACGCTACGTTTACGTTAATAAATCCTGCAGTGCCGTTTTCAAATCGGAATGCTGATAGACAAAGTCTGTCTCGTCGGCGATTCGTTTATTGAGCACGTAGTTGCCACCGGTGACAACAATTGCCATTTCGCCGTAGAGCAGTTTAATGGCAAAATTTGGAATATTAGGCAACAAAATAGGCCGGTGAAGCACCCCGGCAATAGCCCGTGTCAAGGTTTCGTTGGTAACGGGATTGGGAGCAACCGCGTTGTAAACGCCCTGCCAGGTTTCGTCCGAAAGTCCCCGACTGAATAATCGACACAGGTCGTCGAGGTGAATCCAGGAAATGTATTGCTGACCCGAACCGATAGGTGCACCTGCGCCCAGCCGAATGGGCTGCGCCAATTTGGGCAACGCTCCTCCTTCCGCCATCAGCACCACCCCAATTCGAAGCTTTACGGTACGAATACCGAGTGCGGCTATTTGCTCTTCCGAACGCTCCCAGGCTCGCACCACCTGAGCCAGAAAGTCGGACCCACCCTGACTGGTTTCCGTAAGCGGCCGGTCGGCGGTGTCGCCCCCGTAATAACCAATCGCCGAAGCACCCACAAACGATTTTACATGATGTGGGTTCTTCGCCAGTGCCTGCACCAGTAAGTCAGTCGATTGGGTGCGGCTGTTTAGAATGTCTTCTTTCCGCTGGTCTGACCAGCGCTCATCGGCGATTGCTTCACCAGCTAAATGAATGATATGATCGGCTGTGGCAATGGCCTGCGGGTCGATATGCCCCTTTTTGATATCCCACTGATACACACGCACATCCGGAATAGACTTGGGCGACCTACTCAACAAGGACACCTGGTAGCCTTCCTGTCTGAGCATTTGCGTTAGGCGACGACCAATAGAGCCAGTGCCGCCTGTTATTAAAACAGTTTGATTCATACGTCAGCAAATTGATTGGTGGGTATAGCTACATAACACACCAAAGGGGTGTGGTGTTCGCCAAACAGTGGCCTATACCTGCCACTCTTTAGGTAAACCCAATTGCCGGGCGTAGTGCGCAGGGGCGGCTAAGACACGACGCTCGTTCGGCTATCAAGAATATTCAGGATGATAACCTGCCGTTCAACCACAGCATAATAGATCATGTTATAAGGCTGAAGGGGCAGCTTCGAACAGCCATTAAGGTGTCGAGTCGCCGTCCGATAAAGGGCATTGTTTCTAGAATACGCAGTTTGCTACTGATTGTATCTGTAAACCGGTCGGCTATTGCGAAACCAAATGCATCCAATAAGTATAAGGCAATACGCCGGTAGTTTTCTTTTGCTGCCTCCGACCAGACTACTGTGTAATCCATTGTTTTGCTTCGCTGGCCACTTGGTCGTGGGTTGTCAACTTAGTCGACTGAACTGAGGCTAACGCTTGTTCCAATTGGGCAAGCAAGGCTGGTGTTTCGGTAAAGATATTCGTACGCTGGCTGACAAACTCACTTACGGTCAAGAGCAGGTCCTGAACGTCTTGTGGGTCTTCAAGGCGGTCAATTTGCTCATGTAAAATTGACTTCAGATCAGCAGTAATCATGGTCTTGACGTTTTTATCAACTATAAATTATAAATCTCAGACCTGCCACTCTTTGGGTAGACCTAATTGCCGGGCGTAGTGCGCAGGGGCGGTATAATGCACCCAACTGAGTAGTTTATTGATCTCATCGGCAAACTCGATATGATAATCAGGGTCGAGCTTAAGCGCTTTTTTCAACACCTGATCGGTGCGTTTGGCAATGTATTCGGCAGCTTTGTCGGAGCGGGAATTGTACTTCTGCAACAGGTGGGCGTTGTGCTCGTAGAAGGTATTGAGCATACACAGCATCAATTCAACTTCGCCATATTTGTCTTTAGTGACTTTAAGGTGACGGCTGATATAACCGCTGGCGGTTCGCATGTCCATCATCAGCCAGCCGGGCGTGTCGGCATGCAGCCTGGAGGTCCGATCAATGAACTCCCGAATCAGGCTGCGCCGTTCGTCAATGGTTTTGCCCTCTTCAACCAGCTCAAATTGAAGCTTTTCGGTCAATACCGCATCTTTCGCGATCAGCCGAAGCAGTAATTTATCTTTCTCCCCGCCCGACATTCGAACGATGGCTTTTTTGAGATCAGGATCGAGAGCGGGCATTTTCAGTGAAGAATGTGAAATGAATAATAGAGGGTAGGAACTAGTAAAATTATTTATTCTTAACCATTCACTCAACATTCTTCATTAAACTCCTACCGTGTCGCCTTCGTCGGTGCGAATTTTGTCTTCGATGTAGGCGATGATTTGCGCGGCAACGTCGATGCCGGTAGCATTTTCGACGCCTTCCAGCCCTGGAGACGAATTGACTTCCAGTACCAGAAGGCCCCGGTCGGAGGGAAGCATATCGACACCAGCCACTTTCAGGCCGAGGGCGCGGGCAGCAGCAATGGCGGTTTGTTCTTCGTGCGGGGTCAGCTCGACCGCAACGGCGTTGCCTCCTCGATGCAGGTTGGAGCGGAAGTCGCCCTCCAGCCCCTGTCGCTTTATGGCCCCTACCACGCGGCCACCCACCACAAACGCCCGAATATCGGACCCTTTGGCTTCAGCAATGAATTCCTGCACCAATACATTCTTTTTCAGGCCATAAAACGCTTCGATGGTCGACTTGGCGGCTTTGGTTGTTTCGGCGAGTACGACGCCAATGCCCTGAGTGCCTTCCAGCAATTTGATGACAACGGGCGGGCCGCCAACGAGGTGAATGAGTTGCGTAATGTCGCCGTTTTTAGGGTGATTGGCGAACATGGTTTTGGGCAACCCAACGCCCGCTTTCGAGAGTACCTGCAAACTGCGGAGCTTGTTGCGGGATCGCATGATTGCCTGCGATTTGCCCGTTGTGAAGACATTCATCATCTCGAACTGCCGGACAACCGCACATCCATAGTCCGTTACCGAAGCTCCGATGCGGGGTACAATTGCATCGAACGAGTCTAATTCCTTGCCTTCGTAGAGCACAGAGGGTTTACCGCCTTCAATCATGACGTGGCAGTTCAGGTGGTTCACAAGGACGCCCTCATGGCCACGCCGATTGGCGGCTTCGAGCAGTCGTTGCGTCGAGTATAAGTTCGGATTGGCCGATAAAATGGCAATTCGCATTGATTCAGTGATCAGTTATTCGTGAGTAGTTGTCAGCGAGTAGGGGTGAGCGGTTTATTCGTTTGCTGGCTGCGTCGCTAACGTGTAGGCTTTACGGGCGATTTTGGCTTCGTATGACAGATTTTTCTCGGACACATCGACGATAAATCGATTTCGGAGCAGTTTTCGGCCCAAAAGTACAGGGTTTTTTAGTTGTTCGCGGTCAGCCAGAGTAAACTCTGCCCGAATGGTTCGTCCGAATAAAACGATACGGGTTGTTATGACATACCGTAATTCGGCCACCCCAAACGAGTTCCGGATCATCCGCTGGCTGAAGTGGTCGCTGCGAAATTTTCGGGCTGGTAGCCCCGTTTTGTCGATTAACCAGAAACTTAGCTTTGTTTTCAATCCCGATTTTACCAGCCGGACATCTTTACAATGGAGCGCCGACGTAAACGCACCCGTATCGACTTTCGCCTGTATATCGAACAAGCCCAGATCCGGAAAATCGACCAGATCGGTCATGCCAATAATTTGCTTGGGCTTGGGGGAACGGGGTTTCATGAGGAGAATGGGTAGTTGGTTTACGGTTTGTGGTTGGCTAGTTTGTGGTTTTACGGTTTGTGGTTTACGGTTGGCTGGCGCACGAGTGTTGCTAACGCGCCAGCCAACCGTAAACCACAAACCGTAAAACCACAAACCCTAAACCGTACTACGTGCGTATCAAACGGCTGAATGTGAGTGACATATCAAGCATGATCATTTTAGCCCGGGCGTTTCGTTCGAGGTGGTAAGCGGCTTTGTTAAGGTCATGTACAATGTGCTCGATGTGGTTGATGGTAAGGATTTTGGCGAAGTTTTTGACAAAGGCCATCTCGTCATCAGGCAACCGTAATAGTTCAGCGGCTCCCTGTTGCCACAAAAACAAATCGCGGTACAGGCGAATGCTATAGTCGAGTAACCCTTTCTGCTTCTCCTTGCTGAAACCATCAAACTGGTCGGCCTGTTTAACGAGCGCGATTAAATCCTGCCGATAGCAGGTACGCATCCATTCGGCAAACCAGACGTGCTGATCCGTTGAACTTGTATCATGCTGACCCAACTGCAGGGCTTCGGCCAGGTTACCATCGGCGAGGTAAGCCAGGCGTCGGGCCGTCGTTTCGTCCAGATTCAGGTGCTGGCGCAGGTAAGTGGCCACTTCTTCGTCCGTGAATGCCCTGACGGCTACGCGCTGGGTTCTTGACAGAATCGTGATCAGCAACTTATCCGACTGGTTAGTTGCCAGCAGAAACAGCGTTTGCGCCGGGGGCTCTTCCAGTACCTTCAGCAGCGCATTGGCCGACGTCACGTTCATGAGTTCGGGTAGCCAGATGAGCATAATTTTATACGCTCCTTCGTAGGCTTTCAGCGATAGCTTTTGCAAAATATTCCGGGCTTCTTCTGCCGAAATGTTGCCCTGTTTATTATCGGCTCCAACTGATTCGAGCCAGTCGGGCAGCGTACGGTAGGGCGAACTGAGCAGAAACTTCCGCCAGTCAGTCAAATACGTTTCGGATGTTTTCCCTTTTCCCTGATTGGTAACCGGGAAAACCATGTGCAGGTCGGGGTGCACCAGTTTCTGGACCTTTATGCACGAGGCACAACGGCCACAGGAATCCTGGCGCTGTTTGTCTTCGCAGTTGACATACTGCGCCAAGGCAAGGGCCAGCGCCAGATTGGCACTACCCGTTGGGCCATCGAACAGCAAGGCGTGCGCCAGGTGGTTCGATTGCACCGCCCGCAGCAGCAGCTGCTTGGTTTCGTCAAGACCGATTATTTCTGAGAATTGCACGTCGGTTTCAGTGATGAATGATTTATAACACCGCTCTTGCGGTGGCGTCAGATGTTAGCCCGTGGTGTCAGATGCTTACATCTGACTCGGTGAGGTTTCTCAAAACCTTGCAGTCTCAGCTTAAAGAACCTGACGCCACAACCACGCCACAGGAAATGGAAACTACTCAGTATGGATCATTGAAAAAATGGATCGAAGGATTGTTTCTTCTACGTCGTCGAACGCCTTATCGCGTCGGATAAACGCTTCTTTTGCCACTTGCAGCGCCTTCTCGATGCGGTAAGGGGTACTGCCTTCGGCGGCACCACCCCACGAAAAAGAGGGAACGTGTTTGTGCTGAAAACCCGCGCCAAACACGTTTGCACTGACACCCACCACAGTGCCTGTGTTGAACATCGTGCTTATACCGGCTTTGGTGAAATCACCCATCATCAGGCCGCAGAAAATCCGTCCGGTATCTTCCAGCCGGTTTGTAGCATAGGAGTGAAGCTTCACATTGCTATAATCGTTCTTCAAATTCGAATTGTTGACGTTGGCGCCCAGATTGCACCATTCGCCAATGACCGAATTACCCAGAAACCCATCGTGCGCTTTGTTACTATAGCCCAAAAAAACGGAGTTGCCAACCTCGCCCCCTACTTTGCAGAAGGGCCCGATGGTGGTGTTACTCCGCATCTTGCCGCCCCAGTTGACAGTCGATCCTTCGCCGAGCGAAAACGGCCCGATCACGATGGAACCTTCGCTGATCGTGGCATCACGTCCAATGTAAATGGGGCCGCCCTCTGCATTCAGAACAGCCGCCCGAATGGTAGCGCCGGGTTCAATAAAGATGTTTTCCGGTGCGTAACACCGGGTAAAAGGATCGGTAATTGGTTCGGATGTCCGTCCGGCGGTTAGTCGGGCGAAGTCGGCCCGGAGTTGATCGCCATTATTTACGAAAATATCCCATAGGTTGCGAACAATGGTTAGCGGCTCCATGAACGTACGGAACGGATAGCCGTCGTTTACTGTCGGCGGCTCCGACAGCGTTTGGGTTGTCCGTACAGCCAGAATCAATCCGTCGTGGGTAATCAGACCGGTATCAGATGGCAGAGCCGATATAGTTTCGGCCAGGGCATCGGTTGGGCAGACGGCCCCATTCACGTACCAGTTATCAGCGCCTGCGTTCTGCGGAAATTTGGCCTGCAAATAGGCTTCAGTCAGGTACGAAGGCGTTTGTGCTAGTGTATTCGCCCATTTTTCGGCCAGCGTGAGTGTACCGATACGGATACCTGCCACCGGCCTCGTAAACGTAAGGGGTAATAAAGCCGTGCGAATGACCGGATCGTCGAATAAAATCAAAGTTGGCATTGATTGCATCAGGGTAATCAGGCGGCAAATATCCAACCTTAATCTGGAAAAAGAGAACGAATGAAACGGTACTTTTGCGAAAATATGGCGGTTCTAACCCTCGACAGTATTATCCAGCGAATTGCTGATTTGCAGGCCGAAATGGGTCTGTTTCCGTCGTTTCGCCATAATCCGTCGATTTTTTACCGGCGTCCCGATACCAATGTTTTCTTTACGGCTGTAACTGTATTTACGTTGCAGCATATCCGTTCGGCAGCATCACCCGAAAGCCAGCAATTGATTGATCATATTGCCAGTCGGGCCGCAACGGCTTACCCGATTTTTCGGAATAAAGACGGGCTGAATACGTATAATTTCTGGCCTACACGCCCCTCGCAGCACTTTTCCAACGGCTATGTGTTTCGTCATTTCGAACACTTTCGTATTCCCGACGACATTGACGATACGGCCATGGTGTACCTGACCGCCCCGCCGGCTCCTGCCGAACGCCTTTGGCTGAAAGAAAAACTAAGCCAGCACGCCAATGGGAGTCAGTCGCAGCGCATTCGGAATACCTATCCGGAGTATCGTTCGTTGCGGGCTTACTCGACCTGGTTTGGCAAGCACATGGGCGTCGATTTTGATGCCTGCGCATTAAGCAATATCCTGTATTGCATCTACCAGTATGACTTACCCCGCAATGAGCACGATACGGATTCGCTGGCCTACCTGCGGTCTGTTGTCGAATCGGGTCGGTATGTAGCCGCCCCATTTCAGTGTGCGCCCCATTACGCGCGTACGTCGCTCATTATTTATCATTTAGCAAGACTCATAGCGGCTTTTCCTATTGCCGAGCTGGAGCCGATTCGCCCGCGCCTGATTGCCGATACGCGCTCACTGCTGACGACCTCCCAAAACCGGGTAGAGCACCTGTTACTGGCAACGTCCCTGCACCGACTAGGTGAGGACGTTCCCAAAATCAACCTCAATGGCATAGAACAGGATTTCGCTACTTTTCATTTCTTCATTGCGGGTCTGTTGACGGCCTATGAGCAACCCTGGCTACGTCAATTTGCCGACCGTCCGCTCATGCAGATGCGCTGGCAGTGCGAGGCTCACTGCTGGGCGCTGGTGGCGGAATATGTTATGATGTATGATGTATGATGTAGGGTTTATGAGGCTGTCGCTTTGGGACGCAGTGGCCCTGAATGGAGTGAGCGAACAAGGTATAAAGCCGTAACTTTACGAACGTGTAAATAACCAACTCATGATAACACATTGCCAGTCGGCTTTGCTGACTCTTCCTGGAAATAAGCTTATCACAGCTGGTTTTGCTGCCTTTGTCCTTTTATCGACTTGTGTGCAGCAAACAGTCGCTCAGCAACCGCTTCAGGCGCTTGTGAAGCAGGTCGAGTCTATTTCCGGTAAAAAAGAATACCTGGCATCGCCCTTCGTAACGGCTGGCAATCGGTTGTATATGGTTGGTCATCAGGACGGTAGGTTTCCGGATCTTGGCTGGCACATAACGGGCGAAATGGGCGGCATCTGGGATCATCCGATCAAATTAATGGATGGGTTTACAGCGTCGGTCGCCATTGATCAAAAAGAGGTTTGCCTCGATAAAGCCGATGCGTTCATCAACTATCCGTTTGCCAATAAGCACCTGTATCAACAGGTTGCCGATGGTCTGGACATGGAGCGCTTCCAGTTTGTGCCCGACAATAAAGAGAGCATGGTGGTGGAGTACACCTTCATCAATAAGCAATCCAGGCCGCTCACGCTTCAGTTTACCTGGACAGCCCATACGGACCTTCGTCCTACCTGGCTGGGCGAACGAACCAACATGGTCGATGCTCCAGACCAGGCTATCTGGGATGCAAAAAGCCAAGTCTGGGTCGCTAAAGATCAAAAAAACGACTGGTTCGTTGTTTTTGGTGCCAATGTTCCCGCCCGCCAGCATCATCAAAATAAAGGCTGCGAATTTGTATCGGCTGGGAAGGGGTGTGCGGCTTCGCTGGTGTACACGATTACGGTGCCCGCCAACAGAAAAACACAATTGCCGATCACCATTGCCGGTTCATACAAGTCGGCTGAAGCGGCCAGGCGGACCCTGGCTGACGTTCAGAAAAATGCTTACGTGTACCTGAAAAGCAAGAAAGACCGGTACGCCACCATCGACCAGTTGGCATCGGTGCATGTGCCGGACAAAAAGCTGGAGCAGGCCTTTCGCTGGGTAAAATACAATACCGATTGGCTAATTCGGGAAGTGCCCGAAATCGGTCGGGGTCTGTCGGCGGGTTTGCCCGATTACCCGTGGTGGTTTGGGGCTGATGGCTGTTACACCTTATCGGGTCTTATCACAACGGGAAACCGGCAACTGGTGTATGATTCGGTCGATCTGCTGAATAAAATCTCAGAAAAGGAAAATGGCAACGGCCGAATTATCCATGAAGTGTCGACGAACGGTGCGGTGTACAATCCCGGTAATTTGAACGAAGTGCCCCAGTTTGCCAGCATGATTGCTGCAGTCTACCGATGGACAGGCGACAAAAACTTTCTTCGCAAGTACTTCCCGACGGTAAAAAAGGGGATGAGCTGGTTGCTGGCCGAGAATGATAAGGATAAAAACCTGCTTCCCGACGGTTTCGGCATGATGGAAATACATGGCATGAACAGCGAGATGATCGATGTGGCGGTGTATACGCAGGAGGCTTTTGCCAATGCGGCCTACATGGCATCCGAACTCGGCGACAAAACGCTGGCGATGGATTACCAGCGCAAAGCGTCTACTCTGAAAACGAAAATAAATACAGATTTCTGGGTGCCCGAAAGCGGTTCGTATGCTGATTTTATCGGAACAAAAGCCGAGGCTTTGCAGCTTGTCGAAGGGGCCATTGTTCGCGCCGATACGCTGCACAAACCCTGGGCTGTTGAGGAACTGAAAGCAACCCAGCGCAAACTTCGTGCATTGCCCGACGACACCAAAAAAGGCTTTGTACTCCACCATAACTGGGTGGTTAACACCCCTATGGAAACGGGTGTCGCTGATCCCGATAAGGCTGATATTGCGCTTCGGACAGCCAGCAAATTTACGAACCCATTTGGCCTGTTTGTAACGGGTATTGATCGAGACGAATCGGCTGGAACCGACGAAGGGTCATTTACCCTGAACAAAAAAATATTTACGTATACAGGGGCGGTGATGACCCTGCCCACGGGTGTAGCAACGATTGGTGAAAATAAGTACGGCCATCCTGATAAAGCACTGGGCTATCTGAAACGAATGACTAAAACGTTTAGCTATGCCTTTCCGGGCTCTATTTACGAAGTATCGCCGGACTACGGCATGGTCACGCAGGCCTGGAATATGTATAGCTATGCGGTACCAATCATCAAACAGTTTTTTGGTATTCGCCCGGAAGCGTCCCGCAAATTAATTGTTATTCAACCCCAAATGCCCAGCGCCTGGGACAAAGCCAGTATTGAAAAAGTGGCTACAGGCGACAATATGGTATCGATGGATTATGCCAAAGCGGGCGAGCAGCTAACGTTGTTGATTAGGCAAAAACAACCGAACTGGACCGTGAGGCTGGCTTTTTCAAAAGGCAAGTACCGCAACTGGCAGGTAAATGGCAAAAAAGTGTCTGTACAGAGCGGTACCGATTCTGATTTTGTTGAGTTAAGCGGCAGTTCAATACGTGTGCAGTTGCAATAAACCTGACACAAATAAACACCGGCTGTTAAATTACGCCCTATCCATCATGGAAGCGATTGTAAAACCAGACTAGCGAATCACTTTTGACGATAGAAAGTATCGGTATGTACAACTTGAATTACTTTTTAACCACAGAGGCACGGAGAGCACAGAGATAGCTCAAATCAATAATGCATATCTCTGTGCTCTCCGTGCCTCTGTGGTTAACGATTAAGTTAATTCCCTAGTAAGTCTTCGTCATGTCGGCGGGTATGGCCAGAACGAAATCTGCCAGATTCCGATTATCGGTGCCGGGCTTCTCGATGTCGGCTAATTCGACGGAAGAAAGGGTCAGAATTTTCAAGGCAGGTTGTTGCTGGCGAAGATACCAGACAATTCCATCAAAGTTCTTGGAATGGTAGTCGCCGTTGAAATGCAGCAGCGTCTGGCCGGGTTTCAGGTTCTGCAAAATGAAGTAGGCCATCGTGGCGTCTTTAACGGCTTGAGCCCGCGCAAAATTAGCCGTCATGTCGGGCTGCGCTCCGTGTGGACTAGTGCCGGCCTTGCTATCCGTACCGCCCATCATCTCCATCATGGCTTTGTAGCCGGGTAAAGTCAGGTCAACAGATATGGGTAATGGCGCAATCTGACGTTTGGCATCAGCCGATACCGTATCGAGGGCTGACAGACCCTGCCGGGAGACCAGACGAGCATACCGACGCGGTATGTTGGTGGCCACGAACGGAATGTGCTGCTCACGGGCAAAATCAGTAATGGGTTTGTAGTCGGTATCGAAATTGGGCCACAAACGAGCCTGGGTAGCCAGTTCTTTGCTGGTCGTTTTACCCTGCACGTAATCGCTGAGGGCCAGCTGGTTATCGGTTTCAAACATTTCGGCTCCCAGCACCAGATTGCCTTTTTTGGCAGATTGTAAGTCTTTTGCCAACTGAAATTCCAGCCAGTGACAGATTGGGTTGTTGTGCAGTTCGCCGAATAAAACGACATCGGCTTCCGTTGCCTGGCGCAGCAATTTGGCGTAACTGGTCGCCTTCAGGCCTGGTGTATAAAAACGGTAAGCAGGTTTGTCATCCCTAAAGGCGAAAGCCAATAAACAAAGCAACAGGATCGTCAGACGCATTGGATAAGTATAAGTAGGCCGTTCGTACGTACTGCTGTAACCAATCTGTTTTATAATTGGTTACCAGTCTGTCTGTTAATGCCCTCCTTTTTATGAATCTGTTAGAAACGCTACACGAATTTCCGGCTTTCGCTAATGTGCCGGATGCGCAACTGCAATGGGTTATTGACCGGAGCGAAGAGGTATCTTACCCAAAAGAGACGGTACTTTATAAACCCCACGAGCCAGTCGACCACTTATTATTGTTGCTGAACGGCCGTATTCGCATTGATGCCGGGGCGAATGGAGCCGACGATGAATTGATTGTCTACGGCGATCACTCTATTCTGGGTGTGTTACCGTTTTCCCGGATGAAAAGCCTGTCAAACCGGTTAATCACTGAGCGGCCAACAACACTTCTGCGGCTTCATCGTGACAACCTGCCTGATTTGGCCAAAAACTGCTATGAGCTTACCGAATCGCTGGTGCATCAAATGACGACCCGTGTTCGGGACTATACGAAACTCACGCAGCAAAACGAGAAAATGGCCTCGCTGGGACGTTTGTCGGCGGGGTTGGCCCATGAACTCAATAACCCGGTAGCAGCTGTTGTGCGCTCGGTCGATACGCTCAATACGCATTTGCGGGCCACTCCCGAAGCATTCAAAGTCGTTATGAACCTCAATCTGACAAGCGATCAGGTCGATTGTGTGACAGACGTATTCTTCAAAAAACTTGACCAGCAATCAACCGTTGACACACATCGGTTGACCTTACTCGAACGGACGAGCCTGGAAGATGATGTGACCGATTGGCTGGACGATCATGGCGTTGAAGACCATATGGATCTGGCCGGTCCATTGGTCGGCTATGGGTTTACGGTCGACGATCTGGATTGGATACTCGAAAAGATTGGCGATGAAAATCTGGCGGGTGTAGCCAATTGGCTGGTCAATAATTTAGTAACCGAGAAGCTGGTGTCTGATATTGGGGAGGCTTCGAAACGGATAGCAACGCTGATTGATTCCATCAAAAACTACACCCAAATGGATAGGGGCGTGGGCAAGCAGGAAGTCAGGTTGGCCGAAGGCCTTCGCAATACGGTTACGTTGCTGGCTCATAAAATTAAAAGCAAACACATTGACCTGACGTTGACAATTGCCGACGATTTACCCGTTATTTGTGGCTGGCCCGGCGAATTGAACCAGGTCTGGACCAACCTGATCGACAATGCCATCGACGCGATGCCCGACGGTGGTAAACTCGAAATCAGCAGCCAACCCGACAAGCGGTCGGAAGACGAAGCGTTTGTACTAACCAAAATCATCGACAATGGAGCTGGTATCCCAGAAGACATTCGGGATAAGATATTTGACCCATTTTTTACGACCAAAGAAATTGGGAAGGGCACCGGACTCGGTCTTGATATTGTACAGGGCATTATGAAACACCATAACGGCTCCATCAAGGTACAGTCTGAACCCGGCCACACAGAATTCAGTGTTTGCTTACCAGTTTAAAGAGCGAAAGGGTGAATGAGCGCAAGAGCGAAGCCATCTGGCAGGTTCTTTCGCTCTTTCGCTCTTTTACTCATTCACTCTTTCCTATGAAGCTACCCATTATTTTCTCTATTGACGATGATCCGCAGGTCTTGCAGGCGATACAGCATGATTTACGACAGCAATACCGAAAGAAATACCGGATTCTTTGCACCAGCTCGGCGCAGGAAGCGCTTGATTCATTGGCTGAGTTGAAAAAAAAAGGGGAGGAGGTTGCGCTCTTCCTGTCCGACCAGCGGATGCCAAGCATGACGGGAGTTGAATTCTTAACCCAGGCCCGGAAGGTATTTCCAAATGCCAAACGGGTATTGCTGACCGCTTACTCGGATATCGATGCGGCTGTGCGGGCCATCAACGAGGTTCAACTGGACTATTACATTGCCAAACCCTGGGACCCACCCGAAGAAAAACTGTACCCGGTATTGGACGATCTGCTGAGCGACTGGTTTTCAGACTACAGGCCACCCTCCGCAGGGTTGAAGCTGGTTGGTTACCAGTTTTCGCCCCGTTCGCACGAGTTAAAAGACTTTTTGGCGGGTAATCTCTTTCCTTACCAATGGTTTGATATTGAAGGCAATCCCCAGGCGCAGGAACTGCTCGACCTGCACGGATTAAGTGCCAGTGATTTGCCCATTGTTATCCTTGAGGGTGGAGCGGTGCTACAACAACCGACGCTGGCCGATCTGGGCGAAAAGCTTGGCTTACAACCCAAAGCATCGGAAGGGCTCTATGATCTGGCTATTATCGGCGCGGGTCCCGCCGGGCTGGCAGCTGCCGTATATGGCGGTTCAGAAGGCTTAAAAACAATTTTGATTGATAAACGGGCCCCTGGTGGACAGGCCGGCACCAGCTCACGGATTGAAAACTACCTGGGCTTCCCCAATGGCCTGAGTGGGGCCGATCTGACACGGCGGGCTATTACGCAGGCACAACGGTTCGGAGTGGAGTTTCTGGCTCCGCAGGAAGTGGTGTCTATCAAGTCGCAGGGTCAATACAAGCACATCGCGTTAGGTGGGGGCAATGAAGTTGTCGCACGGTCCATTATCCTAAGTACAGGTGTTTCGTATCACCAGTTGGACAACGAAAGTCTTCAGAAATACACGGGTGCGGGTGTCTATTACGGAGCCGCTACTACCGAAGCCTTTGCCTTTAAAGGGCAACCTGTTTATATTGTTGGCGGAGGGAATTCAGCCGGGCAGGGGGCTATGTACCTCTCCCGAACGGCTTCCGAAGTATATATATGTGTACGTCGCCCCGATCTGTCTGAAACGATGTCGCAGTATTTGATTGATCAGATCGACAAGACCCCCAATATCACCGTATTGGGTTGTACTGAAGTCGTGGAGGGGCTGGGCAAGGAGCGGCTGGAATGCCTGGTGTTGGAAAACATGGACAACAAAGAACGCCGGACTGTGCAGGCGGGTGGCCTCTTCATTTTCATCGGTACAAAACCCCTAACCGATTGGATTGAAATGGACATTATCAAAGATGCTAAAGGATTTATTGCCACGGGCCGCGACTTAGCCAAGTATGCCGATTTCAAACAAGTCTGGCGATACAATCGGGAGCCGTTCTCGCTCGAAACCTGTAGCGCAGGAATTTTTGCCGCTGGCGATGTTCGGGCGGGGGCTATGAACCGGGTTGCATCGGCCGTTGGCGAAGGTGCCATGGCCGTAAGTTTCGTTCATAAATACCTGGCAGAGAGTTAGAAGAGATGTATGGTGTAGGCTGTATGATATAGGCAAAATACATCATACAGCCTACACCATACATCCCATATCCTCCAAGGGCCGTGAGGACACGGCCCTCTCAGGCGTCAGCAACGGGGTAACCATCCTGTAGGGAGGGCTGTGAGGACATAGCCCTTGGAGTGACGTTTTGCCATACATCCTACATCCCATATCCTATATCTTTCTTATGGTTAAGCCAACAATTTGCTCTCATTTATCCGCAATCACGGAGCTCCGGGTTGCCAGTGATTATGTTTGTGAAGAATGCATCAAAACGGGCGATTCGTGGGTTCATTTGCGTACTTGCCAGACCTGCGGAACAACGCTTTGCTGCGATTCGTCGCCCAATAAGCATGCAACAAAGCATTTTCGGGCGAGTGAACACCCGGTTGTCGCTTCTGCCGAACCCGGCGAGCGCTGGCTTTGGTGCTATGCTGATGAACAAATGGCTGAATACTAAACAAGGTGCTTCATTTATCGTTAAACAAATAGTACACTCTATAGACTTTTAGAGCGCTCATAACGACAAATCTGAATGATTGCCGAACAAACGCTTACCGAACAATACTATCGGGTACGGTTGCATTCTGAGGCCATATGCCGGGGTCTCGAAACCGAAGATTATGTCGTACAACCTGTTGCCGATGTTAGCCCGCCAAAGTGGCATCTGGGGCATACAACCTGGTTTTGGGAGACATTCGTGTTGAAACCCAATGTACCCGGTTATCGCATTTTTCACGACGATTTCAGCTACGTTTTCAATAGTTATTATGAAACGGTTGGGAAACGCGTCCTACGTACCGATCGTGGAAATCTCAGTCGCCCGACGGTAGCGGGCGTGTATGCCTACCGGGCTTATGTAGACGAGCAGATGAGCCGTTTTTTAGACACGGCTGAGCTATCGCCTGACCTCCATGCGCTGATTCTGCTGGGGCTGAACCACGAGCAACAGCATCAGGAGCTACTCATTACAGACATCAAGTACATTCTGGGGCATAACCCATTGCTACCGGCTATCGAGATGCCTTTTCAGGAGCACCAATCGCAGTTGCCAAGTCCCGATGCCGTACTTGCCGAAGGAATATACACGATTGGTTATCACTCACCAGATAGTCAGACTGGCGGCTCTTTTTACTTCGATAATGAGGTGGGATCGCACAAGGTGTATCTGAACAAAACGACGCTTAATGGAAATTTGGTGACCAATGAAGCGTATCTTGCTTTCGTCGAATCAGGTGGTTATCAAAACTTCCGGCACTGGCTTTCCGACGGCTGGGCGTGGGTGAAAGCAAATGATATTCAGGCACCTTTATACTGGCACCGGATCGATGGCGCGTGGTGGCAGTACACCCTCGACGGGCTGCGGCCCGTTGATCTGAATGCACCGGTTTGCCATGTAAGCCATTATGAAGCTGATGCCTATGCCCGATGGACAGGCCAGCGGTTACCAACTGAACTTGAGTGGGAAGCGGCTGCTCCACAACTTAACTGGGGTGCGCGGTGGGAGTGGACCAATTCAGCCTACTTGCCTTATCCCGGCTTTGTAACTGCCGAAGGAGCTGTGGGCGAATACAACGGTAAATTTATGAGTGGACAGATGGTTTTGCGCGGGGCATCTGTAGCTACGCCTGAGGGACATTCACGGGCCACTTACCGCAATTTTTTTCAACCAGACAAGCGATGGCAGTATACGGGAATACGTGTAGTGAAGAACTAGAAGCAATGGGCATAGGGCAATGTGCTGCTGAATTAGAGCGGGTTAGCGGGCCAATTGGGATGGGAGCAGCTATTGTGGATAGTCAACTGCCAGAGTCAGCAGCTCTTGCCGATGAAGTACGAACAGGTTTACAGACAACACCCAAGCGCTTATCGTCGCGTTTCTTTTACGACGCCGAAGGCAGCCGGTTATTTGCTGAAATCATGCACTCGCCGGACTATTACCTGACCCGGTCGGAGTATGAAATTCTGGAAACGCATAAAGCGGACATGTTGCGACAGTTTTCGCCCGGCAATCAGCCTTTCGAGTTAGTCGAACTTGGGGCGGGCGATGGCCTGAAAACAAAAATTCTGCTCGGTTTTTTTGAAAGCCAGAAAGCAGATTTCACCTACGCGCCAATTGACATTTCAGCCGATGCACTGGATGGACTGGTTGCCGACGTGCGAAGACAGTGGCCTGATTTGCAGGTAAATCCGCGCCACGATGATTACTTCAGCGCGCTGGAACTGCTTTCTCAGGAAACAGATAACCGCAAGGTTGCTCTATTTCTGGGCTCAAACATTGGCAATTTTGCGCCGGATGATGCCGTTGATTTCTATCAGCAACTGCATGACCGGTTACAACCCGGCGACATTGTGCTGACGGGATTTGACCTGCAAAAAAATCCTGCCATAATTCATACGGCCTATAATGACCGGGAAGGCTTAACAAAGGCGTTCAATCTGAATCTCCTCCGGCGAATTAACCGTGAACTGGAGGCCAATTTCGATCTGGATGCTTTTGACCATTATGAGACCTATAATCCTGAAAATGGTGAAGCGCGGTCCTATCTGGTAAGCCAGAAAGTGCAGACCGTAACGATTAAGGCATTGGATATGCAGGTGCCCTTTCAACCCGGTGAAATAATTCATACTGAAATATCACGCAAATTTAGCCGGACACAGATCGAGCAGCTAGCTCAACAGACAGGCTTCTCGGTGACGGCTTGGTTTACGGATAGTCAAGGTTATTTTGCTGACGTAGTATTCGAACGTTAGTTTATAAGTTGATAATTTACTTGTCGCTGGCCAGTCCGTCAAATACGAATAATCATATAAAATAGCGCAGTGCGTGTATCGCCTGAATTGCAGCGTTCGTAGTTGCAATTCAGGCGATATTTTGTGTAAAACCGTCTGTGGAAATTATTTATATTTTATTCGAAATACCTAAAGTAACTATTTATTTATTATGCTTTTCGTGAACATAAAATGTGAAGTAACAAAGGGCCTATACTTTATTGATTAATAATTAAAAATGATAGTTATAGATTTGGGTAAACTATGAACATATTATAGCCAATTATTCAAATTGCGTTAAGATATATATTTAGGTAGTTTATTCATTATCAGGCATTTAATTGCTGATTTTTATAGCAGTAAATATATTTAGCGGTTAGTTGTCCTGCCTCAGGTATTAAAAAATAGTAGTACTTTCAGCGTAGAAATTACTAAGTATATAGCGCTATTAGTCAGTTTGGTATATCCCTTCCTTGTTTACTGTATTTTACTATTGACGACTATGATTCCACAACTATTCACTCCTATTTTTAATGAAGCTGACCCTAAGGAAATTGCCGATGAACTTAGGACTAAAAAAGGATATCGTATTTTTGAAAAAGCTATAGCGCTAGGGACATTGGCAGATATTGTCAATAAAATTGAGATAAAAGATTATTTAATAAATAATAACAACGTAGGTGTTGTTCGTTCGTCCTGGAGTAACTTTCTCTCACATACACTAGCCGTATCGCAACAGTGTTATGACATTATCACGTCCGAACAGGTAAGGGCTATCTGTCGAAACTATTTTGATGGACCGTTTAAGTTAAGTAGTCAGCGCTTATACGAAACGCATACGCAGGCACACTTGCCGTGGCATACGGATAATAATCTGCTGGCGGAGAATAAATACAAAGCTAAGCATAGCATGCCTGGGCTCGTCTTTCTGTTCTACCTAAGTGATGTATCGGACATCAATCCGTTTCAATTAATTCCAGAGTCCTATACCTGGGCCGATACCAGCACGGATCGTTATTTTTCAGATAAATACATCAACGACAACTATGCGGATCAAATCGTATCTGTCCGTGCGCCAAAAGGAACGCTGATTTTATCCAATTCACATCTAGTCCATCGGGCAGAGCCGTTCAAATGCGCCGGTTTCAGACGGTATACGTTTATTTTTCAGGTAGACGAGATGTCGGAGAACTACGCTGGTCATGGCGAGCGGCTGCTGATCAATCCCGCCTTTGTGAACGATACAAGTCCCGAAGTCCTGCGTTATTTAGGATTCGGCACACGATCGGATTATGTCACGCTGCCGCAAACATCGGTGTCCACGTTGCTGCCACACGATCTGTTGTTGATGCAAAAGAATATTTTACCTCAGGCCTTTAGGGGTTTGATGCTCTCCGTAGCGAAAAGTCTGATTCCAGCCGTAATGTTGAACAGGATTAGAAACCGGGTTTTCTGAATAAATGGATTGCGTACTCTTTGTACTACAGGAACTGTGTCATCACAGCCCTCACGGGCGTCAGCAACGGAGTCGCCATCTGGAGAAGTGGGTTGTGTCCTAACGACCACGGAGAAGGGTTTCTGGAACGCCAGCCCGGTCAAAACCTCGTTAGCTTGACGGCAGGCTGACCGCCCATTCAACAGGTTTTAAGAAACTGACAGCACAATGGCAAAGCCCTCAGGTTAAGAGGCTGGAAACGAATAAGCCCAACCAGTTACGGTCGGGCCTGTTCATGTGGAATAGAAAGAAAATGGTTATTGCTTGTCCCACCAAACGCGGGTGTCGAGGTTGTCGGCTCCCTGCCGGGTAACGGCTTCCTGCCGGTTGGCCGTATTGACCGACTGCTCTGAATCGGGATACGACAAGCGATTGATGAAATTGCCCTTTATTTCCTTGCCCGGATAGGGGTTAGGCGTCAGCGCGGGGAAACCACTCCGCCGGAAATTAGCGAATACTTCAGGGCCATTCAGGAACGAAGCGATCCAGTACTGGGTGTTGATCAGCTCCAACCCTTTAGCTGCCGAATACGGATTCTTGGCTAAATAAGCGGTAATGTCGGCATCCGCTACCGCCGATGTAGACCCATAGTCGGCTAGCTGTTTCATGTGTGCTGTGACACCCGCATTGTAGAAATCGGCCGCATTACCGGTTGTCCAGGTGCGTTGAGCTGCTTCGGCCAGTAGCAGTTGAGTTTGCGCATACGTGACCAGATAGCAGGGAGCAAACTGGCTGCCCATGCGGGTACGATCCAACTGCGAATAACCGTAGAAAAATGGAATACCAAGGTCGGTGGTAGCGCGAGCCGTAATAGTGCCATTATCGTAGCCAAGTGGCATCCCGATTTGCATGGCCGGGTCGCGGGAGGCCAGGGTCGCCGTTTGTTCCGGTCCACTTTTGGCACCTACATACCGTACGGCAATGGATACCAGACGTGGGTCGGATGTTGATTTGAGGTAATCCACAAACGTCTTGGTCAGGTAGTAGTTGGCTGCTTCAGTCGAGTTAACGGTAGCGCCTACGGCATTGGTATAGTTGGCGTTGTTCCGAACCAGTGCATTGTCGGCGTTCGATTGCATAAGGCCTCCTGCAACGGCCTTCTGAACGGTTGACTGGGCCAGGGTTGGGTTCACTTTCGACAGGCGCATACCCACCCGAAGCAGAAGCGAGTTACCAAACCGTTTCCATTTCGTGATGTCGCCACCATAGGTAATTTCACCGGCTTCCGTCGGTTTGGATGCATCCAGAGCGGCTGTTGCTTCGGTTAGCTCCTTGATGAGATCGTTGTAAATACTCTCCTGCGTGTCATACTTCGGTAATACGTTGCCCGAAATATACCCTACACCAGCCTGACTGTAAGGAACATCGCCGTAGGTATCGGTTAGTACATGAAAGGTGTAGGCCTTCCAGATACGAGCCATATTATACAGATTTGTCCGGTTTGCATCAGATTTGGTCTGGTTGATCACGTCGACCAGATAGCGAACTACGTTCTGGTAATATTGCCGCCAGATGCCCCCATTCACGCCAGATGGACCCCGGTTGTCGATGTTGAAATTACCACCGGCAACGATGCCTGAGTTCGGTGTGAACATCTGCTGAACCGTGGGCTCCTCGAAGGTCAGTATACTACCCGGAAAGGACGTACCAACCATGGCATTGTTAAACGTAAAAACGGGGTTCAGTGTCGTTGCTGCTGTTGGGTTGACGTTCAGCTCATCGAACCCTTTGTCGCAACTACTCGTGGTAAAAAGCAGCGCAACCAGTGGTATATATAAGAGTGTCTTTTTCATTTTTGGAGTGTTTGTGGTTCTGATATTCAGTTTTCGGTATACGGTTGGCTGGTGCGTGATGAGTGTTTGCGTCAGCTAATTGTATACCGAAAACTGAATATTAGACCCCTTAAACTTGGTTAAAATTTAACATTCAGGTTAAAGCCTACACTGCGCGTGGTGGGTAGGCCCGTCGATTCCAAACCAATCAGGTTATCCGAGCTAAAGCCAAACTGTTCGGGGTCGATGTTGGGTACCCATTTTTTAATGATGGCCACGTTGTTCGCTACGGCACTCAGGCGTACGCCTTTAATGAACAGGGTTTTGGGTAGAAGTTTAGTGAAATCGTAGCCCAGGCTGATCTGGCGCAGTTTCCATAAACCGGCATCATACACGACCTGCTCGCCCAGGCTTTTGGACCGGCCCACCGAATAGTAATCCTGTACAAACGCCCGAACGGCATTGACCTCACCCTTTTCGTTGACACCCGGCCCTACCATTTTGTTATCCGCATCGCCACGACCAACTAGCGTTTCTTTTTGCAAGCCATGCCGGAAAGCATTCAGGTTAGTACCTGAAATCATTTTTCCACCCAGTTTAAAGTCAATCAGGAAGGATAAACTTATGCCTTTATAATTGAAGCTGTTGGTAATGCCGCCTACATAACGGGGCAGGGCTGAACCGAACGAGATAGGCGAATCTGTTCGTACAGGAAGACCATCACTTCCATTAATAAGTTGCCCCTGCTCATTGCGTTTATAGCCGTACGTATACAATTGGCCCAGCTGCTGGCCGACTACCTGGCGCAGTTCACCTACGTAAATGCCTGTACCGACTACGATTTGCTCGGGCAATTTATCGTTGTTATAGTCTTTGCCCGGTGTCCCGTCGTCATCAGTCAATAACCGGAGCAGTTTGGTCTGATTGTACGAACCATTCAGCGTAATATCCCACGAGAAATCCTTGGTCCGCACGGGCGCCAGGTTCAGCAATACTTCAATGCCCTGATTGCGGCTTTGGCCACTGTTGATGAGCGAACTTGTATAGCCAGACGCATCAGACGATTGCTTGGCAACAATCTGGTCGCTGGTAATCTTGTTGTAAACCGCCACATCCAGGCCCACCCGGTTGTTAAACATCTTCAATTCCAGCCCTAATTCGGTTTCAGCGACACGACTGGGTTTGAGTGTAGTACTGGGAACCGTATTGGACGTAATATAGCCCAGGGGCTGGCCATTACCGGCAGGATTCGGGAAGAGATTGGCATTGACCGCGTAGAACAGATTATTCGAATACGGCCCTACATCGCCGTCGCTGCCCACTTCTGCATAAGCGGCCCGTAATTTACCAAAATTCAGCCAGGTGGGTAAGTTATTGAAGGCCTGCGAAAAGACGAAACTACCCGTTACAGATGGATATAGGATACTGCGGTTTGCCGGAGATAGCGTCGAGAACCAATCGTTCCGAACGGTTCCGTTCAGGAAGAGAACATCTTTAAACGAAAATTCAGCGGCTGCATAGAGCGAGTTTACTTTGCGTTCGCTCAAACTGTACTGCGGGTCTTTTACCCGGCCATTCTGTGGTGTATAAAGCCCCCGGACAACGAAATCAGTAGCCAGAACGCTGTTCAGATCAGACCGGCGATAGAGCTGGTTCCCGCCCAGCGTTAGGTCGATGCCCAGAACACCAAACTTGTGGTTAGCCCCAATCAGGAAGTCGGTATTGACTTCGCGGAATCGGCGGGCTTCCTGCACATAAGCCCCATTCACAAAACCGGCTGGAGCGGCCGCCAGGGAAGCCTGCCCCGTGGGGAAGTTATAATCCTGGTCGCGTGACCAGTAATCCTGCCCGACCCGGCCCTGAATATAGAGCCAGTCGGTCACGTTGTAGCGGGCTGAAATATTACCGAACAGACGATCCCGGCGGATGTTCTCAAACTTGTTGTTGAGCACAAAGTAGGGGTTTGTCCGGTTCATAAACCGCGAATAAATAAACTCGTTGCCGGTAGCCGGATTGATCTGGTTGGCTTCCAGCACGTCGAGCGGCATGGAGTTGGCCAGCGTGTAAAGTACGGTAGGCGTACTGTTGTCCTGCTGAGCAATCTGGGGCGGGTTCTTGTTGTACTCGTTCGAGTAGTTCATCGTACCCGTGACCGTCAGTCTCGTCGACAGGTTGTAGCTGAAACCCAGGTTGATGGTTTTCCGGTTGAAGGTGTTGTTGCGGGTAATGCCCTTGTTATCCAGGTTAGAAACGGAGAGGTTGAAGCCCCCCTTGTCGCTACCCGACGAAACGGCAACGGAGTTGGTCATCGTTGACCCATCCCGGTAGAAGGCATTGATCCGATTCCGAACCGGTGCGTAAGGCAGCGTTATGCCACCAAACAGCACCTGTGTTTGCCCGGCAAATTTCTCACCGAAGCTCCAGACGCCCGAGGTTGGGTTGGGGGCCGTTGGCCGAACACCATATTCGCCCTGACCGTATTCATACTGATAGTCGGTGTAGTCCAACGGATGGTCGCTGGTGTAGTTCATGTTGTAGGTTACACCAATTCCCTGACCTGTCCCTTTCGTTTTGGTAGTAATCAGAATAGCGCCGTCTTTTGCCCGTGAGCCATATAAAGCTGCCGCCGTACCGCCTTTCAAAACGGTCATGCCTTCGATATCGTCCGGGTTGATGGACGATAGCCCGTCGCCACCATCGGAGTAGTTCCGGTCACGGTTACCAATGGAATTGTCGCTGCCGTTGTTGCCATTGTTCTGGCCGAAGTTGGTGTTATCGACCGGCACACCATTAATAACGATGAGGGGCGAGTTCTGTCCTGAGAAAGATGACTGACCCCGGATACGAATTTTACTCGTACCGGCAGCACCCGTACCAAGGCTGGAAATGTTTACCCCGGCAATTTTACCCTGCAGGGCATTTATAAAGTTAACGGACCGGTTTGTGGTTACCTGTTCAGGGTTGACAGTGGCTGTAGCGTAGCCAAGGCGTTTTGCTTCTTTCCTGATACCCAAAGCTGTCACAACGACCTCGCCCAGGCTTTGCTCGGCTTCCTGAAGTGTAACGGTCAACTGGGTCTGATTGCTTACTTCAACGGTATTTCCGGCATACCCAATGGCGCTGAAAACGAGCGTAGCCTTGGCAGGAACGTTCAGTGTAAAATTGCCATTGCCATCTGTCGTCGTACCTAATTGAGTATTTCTTACTAAGATGTTAACGCCTGGTATGGGTTGCTGGTCTTTTCCGGATAATACCCGGCCCGTAAGCCGGTGATCTTGCGCAAAGGCTGCCTGACTGATCAGGAATGAGATCCAGATGTATGCTAGACAGGCGCTAATCCTTGTCTGTAAATTATGTTTCATAAAAGTAGCAAGTTGGTTTTAGATTCATGTGTTCAAATAAGTGCAAAATAATCTTTTTTTTATTACAGAAGTCTAAAGGGTATTATTTGCTGTATCTACTTTAATTTTAGGAGTCAATAGGATGAGTTTTGAGAACACTCAATAAAAATTTGGAAAAAGAAAAATCATTATTCACCTTTGCCTATCAAACTAAGCGACTATTGCCTTATATAGTCCATTAGCTTATGAAATTTGACCAACAACCAGCCTATTTGTGCTCAGTGACCCATCTGGTAACCAATCATCTCACTATGATGATGGGTATGCGTTGTTGTTAAATTAGTCTTTCTAGCCTGTCTGAGCCCGAATAGGCTCCCGGTAAATTCCTCCTTTTTGTGGCAAATAATTAGTTGCCTTTTTTATTAGCAGTAATACTATACTTATTCTGTATAGTAAATAGAAAATAAGAATAAATCAGTTCAAACGACACTAACGTTCAACTCTATGGTAGCATTATCTGGTAATTTGGCTTCTGTTCTTCCTGCACAAATACTAAGCGCAGAGGAAATCGCTTTCTTTGAAAAAAATGGGTTTCTACACATTAGAAACTTCGTCAGCCGTGATACCGTGCAGGTTTTTCTCCATGAATTACAGCGCGTTGAAGCGGACTGGATTGCCGAAGACGTTGACAAAATCAATGGTATTCCCATTAAGTACGGTCGTGATGAAAACGGGCAGCGTATTGTTCAGCGATTTGCGTTTACATCTCTCTTTAGTCCTGTACTACACGAGTTTTTACAGGATGAGCGTCTGAAAGGCCTTACCAGTCTTCTGCAGCCCTATAGTGGCCGTATTGGCGAAGAAGAAAAGGATGGCCTGGTGGTAAACCATTATGTTCGCACGCCTGAGAGCAACTTCTCGCGTATGGGCTGGCATACAGATAGCCCGCGCGATTTGTTTCTTGGACAGCGAATCCGGCCTATGCTGAACGTGGGACTTCACCTCGACGACTGCCCGATGAGCAATGGAGGATTGCGCGTCTTGCCGGGTACCCACAAACAAAACACGTTGCTAACGCTGTTCCGTAAACGTCAGTTTATAGATCACCGCCCCGATCCCCGCGAAGTAGGGTTCGATATCGAAGCTGGCGACCTGACCATTCACAACGGCAGCTTGTGGCATCGGGTAGAGCAGTCGCCTAATATTGGGGCCGAGAGCCGCCGTCGGGTCATGTACATTCCGCTAGTTACGGGTGACTATCAGCCCAAAAATGCGGCCAGCAAAACGCCATTTTATCATCGGTTAGGGGCTAAGATTCTTCGGTAAGCAGTTTACTAGGACAGAAGACGCAAGGTGTTGCGTCTCTACAATGCATTGACGTATGCACTATAACTGGCTGGCTCTCGCGGTTCCGCTGTTTCTCTTCTTTATGGGACTGGAATACCTGGTGGCGAAACGGCAGAATAGATCCTACTTTCGGTTCAACAACTCGGTGGCT
The DNA here is from genome assembly GCF_000974425.1 of Spirosoma radiotolerans. Classification (NCBI taxonomy): domain Bacteria; kingdom Pseudomonadati; phylum Bacteroidota; class Cytophagia; order Cytophagales; family Cytophagaceae; genus Spirosoma; species Spirosoma radiotolerans. The sequence continues at coordinate 5,578,210 of NZ_CP010429.1, read as the reverse complement.
AATCTTAACGTCGGCATTGCCGAGCGGTTGCTGGATACGTTTACCACCGGTGCGTTCTTCTTTTTTTACGAGTACCTGCATCGCCATTATGCCCTGCTCGATATTAAGGCTACAGTTTGGGGCTGGCTGGCGTTGCTGATCGCTACGGACTTTGTCTGGTACTGGTATCATCGGCTGGCTCACGAAATCAATGTATTCTGGGCCGTGCATGTGGTGCATCACCAAAGCGACGATTTCAACTATACCGTTTCGGCTCGTATTACGGTATTCCAGGCGGTTGTGCGCACGGGCTTCTGGGCTATCCTGCCCATTGTGGGATTTCCGGCCGAAATGATCACGGGTGTCTTGCTGATTCACGGACTGTATCCATTTTTTATTCATACCCGCACCATTGGCAAGTTAGGGTGGCTCGAATATATTCTTGTAACACCGTCTCACCACCGAGTACACCACGCCAGCAACCCACAATACCTCGACAAGAACTACGGCGACATGTTCATTATCTGGGACAAACTGTTCGGTACGTTTGCCGAAGAACAGGAGGAGCCTGTCTACGGGCTGACCAAACCACTGGACAGTCACAGTTTTCTGTGGCAGCATTTTCATGGCTTGCTCGAAGTGTTCGTTGCCGTTCGACGGGCACCCAGCCGGCGGGCAAAACTGGCGGTGTTAATTAATCGCCCCGACTCTATTGATTCAGCTATTCGGGACCGACTGGAATGCCAGTTCCTGTCGGCCGACGCTGCGGGCCGCTCGACGGTTCATAACAGCAACTGGCGGTTTCGAGGCTATGTGGGTGGGCAGTTGGCCGGTACGCTGGCCATTTTATTTGTCTTTCTGCTGATTGAACGTTCCGTACCGGCTTCGCTTCAACTACTGACCAGCTTATTTATACTGCTGACGGTGATCAACTGCGGTGCGTTGCTTGAGCAACGTCGCTGGGTGCTGTACCTGGAAATTGGCCGGCTGGCGGTGCTGTGGATAGCGCTGTATGTGACCTTGGGAAATCCCATGCTGATTGTCCTGGCCTACATCGGCAGCTTGTCGATCTGGGCGTACTTTTCCCTCGTTCAAAAGCGCTATTTCCAGTTGGTGTATGGCGTACACTAAGCTTACCCATTCTCGAAAACAGAATAGGGTAGTATAAAACTAAAATCCAGTAAACACGTATAACTATGACGCTCGAATTTCAAAATGAACTGGGTGATATTCGTACAGTGAACGCACAGCAGCGCTCGAAAACGGTTCCGACCAATCCATTAAAAACGGGCGATCTGGCTCCGTTTTTTAGTCTGTCTGGCGCGCCGAACGATTGGCGGGCATCGGTTTTTGGTCAGAAACTATCGGGTGGCGAAACGTCGCTGCTCGATCTGGTCAATGAACGGCCGTTGGTGGTCAGTTTCTACTGCCCTTGTTGGGGACGCTACGCGCGGCCTTATCTGGAATCGCTCATCCGGCTCAACCAGTCATTACTGGCGGTCGATGCGGAGTTAGTTGTGTTTTCCAATGAATCGCCCAGCATTCTGGCGCGGCAGGTGGGTAGCCTGGACTTTCGGGTAGCCTACGATGCCGAATCGAGCGTGGCGCAGCGGTTTGGGGTTTATAGTGAAGATTATCCGGTTTGGGAGCGCGTGTCGGGTATTTCGGAAGAAGCCTTCACACCTGCTTTATATGTCATTGGCCAGGATCGGCGGATTGCTTACCATTTTCTGGACGAAAACTTTGACCGTACCCTCGACTCGGAAGCGATTTCTTCCGTTATTGACAACCTTAATCCTGTTCATCATGCAACGTATTAAGCAGGTATCGAGACCGCTGAATGGCTACTCACGCTGTTTTTTCGGCGTATGGTTTCTGGCAATGGCCGCGTCTGTGGGGTGGAAACACGCCGACGAACCATCGTATAAGGCACAAATTGATGAGTGGCATCAGCATCGGGTGAGTTCCCTCAAAAGCGAAACGGGCTGGCTGAACCTTGCCGGATTGTTCTGGCTGACCGAGGGTAAGAACTCACTCGGCCGTGGATCTGACTTCGATTTGGCTTTTCCGGCTGCCAATGCTTCCGTCGATTTAGGTACACTTTACCTCGAAAAAGGCGAGGTACGCTTTGCCCCGAATGCAGACAAAACCGTGCTGGTCGATGGGAAGGCGGTCACCGAACCACTCGTCATTTTTGCATCCAATACGAAACCAACGGTATTGGCTAATGGCTCGCTGCGGTGGTTCATTATTAAGCGGGGCGATAAATATGGCGTTCGATTACGCGACCTGGAAAGCCCTTATCTGAAAGAATTTCAGTCTATTGACCGCTACCCCGTTGATGAAAGCTGGCGGGTGAAGGCGCGTTTCGAAGCACCCGCTTCACCAAAAACCATTCCGATCATCGACGTATTAGGCATCGTATCGCAACAGCCACTGGCAGGTACGCTGGTGTTTGAGCGGGCGGGCAAAACCTACCGGCTGGATGCCGTTGGCGAAGGAGAAAAATTGTTTATTCTGTTCGGAGATAACACAAATGCGCACGAAACCTACGGTTCAGGCCGGTTTCTGTATGCCGATAAACCAATTGCTGCCGGAAACGGGAATTCACCATCGGAGAAAGAATGGGTAACGCTTGATTTTAACCAGGCCATTAACCCGCCCTGCGCGTTTACACCCTACGCTACCTGCCCCATACCGCCTAAACAAAACAAGCTGGCGCTGGCTGTAACCGCTGGCGAAAAGCGTTATGGGGATCATTGATCGGGACGCTGGGAAAGCCATGTAAATCAGGTGAGAATGAGTATACAAAAAATAGAAAGGATAGGAGCCGGACTTGCCTCCAAACTACCAAACGTAGGCACGACGATTTTTACCGTCATGTCTAAACTGGCAACCGAAACGGGCGCTATCAATTTATCGCAGGGATTTCCTGGCTTCGACTGCGCGCCCGAACTGGTGTCGCTGGTTGAGCACTACATGCGGAAAGGCTTTAACCAGTATGCGCCGATGACTGGCGTGCCAGTCCTGCGCGAAGCCCTGGCTCAGAAAACGTTTGAGCAGTATGGCGTAGCCTACGACCCGGATACGGAAGTGACGGTTACGTCGGGCGCAACGGAAGCAATTTTTGCCGCTGTTACGGCAGTCGTGCGGCCCGGCGACGAAGTGCTGGTCATTGAACCCGCTTATGACAGTTATGTGCCCGCCATCGAACTCAATGGCGGCATTCCTGTTTATGTGACGCTAACCCCACCGGACTACAGCATTGACTGGCAGGCCGTTCGTGAGAAAATTACGGACAAGACAAGGCTGATTTTAGTCAATACACCCCACAATCCAACGGGCCACGTCTGGACCACCGATGACCTGAATAAACTGGCAGAGTTGATCTACGACCGCAACATCTGGATTGTGAGCGATGAAGTATACGAACACATCCTGTTCGATGGCCGGACCCACCACTCCCTTATGACGCATCCGGTGTTGCAGGAGCGCACGTTTGTGGTGGGATCATTTGGAAAAACGTATCACATTACCGGCTGGAAAATCGGGTATTGTCTGGCCCCGAAAAGTCTCAGCGTTGAGTTTCGTAAAATTCACCAGTACCTGACCTTTAGTACCGTTACCCCAATTCAGTACGCGCTGGCCGATTACCTGAAACAACCGGAGCCTTACCAGCAACTGTCTGCTTTTTACCAGCGTAAGCGCGATTTGTTTCTGGATGGGTTGCGGAGTTCACGATTTACGATCAAACCAGCGGAAGGAAGTTTTTTTCAGACCGTTTCGTATGCAGCTATCACCAACGAACCCGATTACGACCTGGCCATACGGCTTACCAATGAGATCGGGGTTGCGGCCATTCCTGTTTCTGTGTTTTATCACCAGAAAAACGACTACAAAATCCTGCGTTTCTGTTTTGCCAAAGAGGACGCCGTCTTGCAGGAAGCTGCCGATCGGTTAAGTAAGTTGTAAGGACTCTTATATAGATTTAGGCCAGCAGAGCCTCTTCCACGGTCCGTGAGGACACGGACCGTGGAAGCAGTGAATGTGTTGACCTGCCTCTGAACGGGGACGACAAACCACAAACTCTTTTCTAACTCACCCAGCTATGCCTCGTATTACGCCCCTGTCAGCTACCGAAGTGACCCCTGCTATTGACGCGGCTTTTGAGGCCCACGTGACGGATTATCCGGGTAGCCGGATCACCAATATGAAAGCCACGCTGGGCCGCTCACTGCTGGCCTTTCAGGTGTATATGCAATGGTACCCGTTGTACGAAGAGGTCAAGAAAATTGTGGGAAACCGGCAGGCGTATCTATTTGCGCACGCTATTTCGGAAGGGTCGAACTGCCCGTTGTGCACGACCTTTTTCCGGCGAATCATCATCGACAATGGCGAACGTCCCGAAGATCTTCACCTAACGGATTCCGAACAGGCACTTATTGATTTCGGCAGTGCCATTGCGCAGCATAAAGGTGAGGTTTCGGATGAACTGTATGCCCCCATTGCGGAGCGTTACACGGATCAGCAGATTGTGGTGCTGGTGGCATTTGCGGGCCAGATGATTGCGACCAATGTGTTCAACAACGTGCTCGACGTCAACATTGATGAGTATCTGTACCCGTATCTGCCTTTAACCAACAAAACTCAACCCTAGCCAATGGCCGAATTACAAGGTGAAGTCGCGTTTATTACCGGAGCTGCTCATGGGCAGGGGCGGGCGGTGGCTCTGGCGTTAGCCCGGGAAGGTGCTCACATCGTAGCCTTCGATCTGGCCAAACCGCTGGCCTATCCCGGTTATGCGCTCGGCTCCGAAAGTGAGCTCGACTCGTTGATCCGTGAGGTGGAAGCCCTTGGAGTGTCCTGTGTGGCAGCCCAGGGCGATGTCCGGCGCGATGCCGATATCAAACAGGCCGTCGATGCGGCTATGACGCGTTTTGGCCGTATCGATATACTGTTCAATAATGCCGGTATCTGTGCCTATGGACTCGTTCATGAATTGCCCGAAGACGAGTGGGATGCCATGATCGACATTAATTTGAAGGGTGCTTGGCTGGTAGCCCGGCGCATAATTCCAGTCATGATGGAGCAGAAATCGGGCGTGATCATCAACAATTCATCCATTGCCGGGCTTCGCGGCATGAACCGACTGAGCCATTATGCCGCGTCGAAGTGGGGGCTGGTCGGCCTGACGAAGTCATGGGCCATTGAACTGGCTCCGCATAATATCCGGGTCAACTCGATTCACCCGACGGGCGTTAATACGCCGATGAACGATGGACTGGCTGAACTGGAAGGCACTACCACGCAGGAAATCGCCGAACGCTCGGCGGGAAACTTGCTGCCTGTACCCTGGGTAGAACCGGAAGACGTTTCGGCGATGGTGCTGTTTCTGGTGTCGGATAAGTCCCGGTATGTGACCGGTTCGCAGTTTGTACTGGATGCTGGCCTGCTGACGCGCTGATCGTGTAAGGCGGACATCTTGTCCGCACTATACCATCGGCAATAACGGAAACTGTCCCATTAATACCTTCTGCACATCGTCGGGCGGCAAATTGAGCCACTGCTGTAGAACGGTAGCGTAGACCGACCGGAAGTCGTGCTGCATGGCAATGTTGTCGTTTACGGTAGCATTGGCGGGTAGCTGCGGATTGGTGCCGATAATGCCCGCTTTAACGGCATTTCCAAAGTAGAAAACCGGGGCGGCTGCGCCATGATCTGTACCACCGCTGGCGTTGGATTTTATCCGTCGACCAAACTCGGAGAAAGTCATGCCCATCACCCGATCGGCTACATTAAGCCCCTTCAGATCGTCCATAAACGCGCTAACGGCCTCTGCCACCCGACCCAGCAATTGAGCATGGACGCCCGTTGTGGTGTCGTCGGGTTCGGCCTGCCTGGCGTGCGTGTCGAAACTGCCGGTACTCACCAGGTATACTTTTGTCCGAAGGCCACCCGCCACGAGCCGGGCAACAATTTTTAGCTGATCGGCCAGAGCGTTTTTGCCCGCTGCCGGATACTTGTCGGATTGCTTCGTAACGCTCAGGGCAGCTTTCCTGATGACGCCCGCATACTGGTCGGTTTTCCGGGATACTTTTTCGAGGTAAGCCAGCTGTTCGCCCCAGCGCGTGTTGCTGGTAGTATCGGTCTTATCTTCGATCAGGTTGTAAAAATTGCCTGGGTTACTAATCGCCAGCCCCATGGTAAACGACGGTCCCTGAAAAGCCGACGCCACCACCGACCCGACCTGAATGGCCAGCGGATCAGGCATGGTTTCATTAGGGTATTTATCGGGAAATCCTGGAAATATGTCGTTCAGGTAACGCCCTGCCCAGCCCGTCGGCAGTATCTTATCGGCGTCAGAACCCGTCATCCAGATGTCGGTGGCCCGGAAATGCGAGAAATTTGGCTTCGGGTAACTTACCGCCTGCACAATGCCTGCCTTGCCCTCATTGATCAACTGCTGAATGCCCGCCAAAGCCGGGTGCAGCCCCGTTGCGTCGGCACCGGTTAGTTTCAGGATTTTGTTCTGCGGTAGCGCAATGTTGGATCGCGCGGCCTGATAGGCACCGTATTGATCGATTGGAATAACGGTATTCAGGCCGTCGTTCCCGCCGTTCAACTGGATCAGAACCAGCACCCGGTCATTTGTCAGATCATGGCCGCTGGCTGGTATCAACGACGTTTGCGCCATGGCTTTTACGGAAAATCCGCTTAAAAATTGGGGTAGCACAACCCCGGCAATAGCCGTATTTTTCAGGAAGTCTCGACGTTGCATAAGAAAAAGAGCGAAAGAATGAATGAGCGAAAGAGTGAAAACTGCTATCAGCGAAATTCGCTCTTGTACTCATTCACTCTTTCGCCATTAAGTGAGTTGATACTGAGGTAAGTTCATGAGGTACTTATACAAACTCTTCAGTTTTCGGGTCACGTTGGTTTTGTTGACCGTGTCGTCGGGCTTGGCGGTTATGTTTTGCCAGGACTGCGTCCAGTAATGGTCCGACTTCATATCCTGTAGACCCGAGAGCAAAATGCTGGTTTTAATGTACTCTTTGTCTTTATCCGGCAGTTCCAGCATATACAATCGCCGAACGGCATCATCGATCAGGGCGACCGGGTCGGCGGGATTGGGCAGCGTTTGGGTGAAGGCAATAACATCAATGAGTAGCTTTTTGCCATTACGGCCAATGCTGCCGGTTGTCATGCCATCCGAAAACACGTTGCGCTTGGGTAACGTATCAGAGTTGACCCAGATCTTGTCGAACATGGGTTCCTGATAATAAGCTGGCCAACCGGCCACGTTTGGCGGATCACCGATGTTTTGCTGCATGGCCGAGGCTTGATTTTGAACCGCCAGCCAAAGCCCATATTGATCCGCGTAGTTTGTGGCATCGGGAAACGCGATGCCAAACTCCCGACAAAGGCCTACGGTATAATCCAGCGGACTTTTGATGATTGCCCCGCGATTATTGGCTTCAAAAAAATGGCGGCTTCCGAATAGCTCGCGCAACACCGGTTTGATCTCGTATTTATTGGCCCGGAAAACAGCCGCCAAGGGCGTAATGACGCTAACTTCGGTGTCGGCGTCGATCTGGTGGTAGACAAAAAAACGGTAGAGTTTTCGGCAGATGAACCGCGCCACCTCGTCCTGGGCAAAAATCATCGTGAGCAGATCATCTAATTCCTGTTCGCCTTCTGGTCCGCGCCGTCCTTTTATGATGGTATTCCCGTAGAAGTCTGAAAAGGTTTTGTCGCTGCTGTCATGCCGACCCGGATCGAAGAGGCTCACATACGTGATGGTATCATTCCGGAAGCCCGTCAGCACTTTGGCCGCTTCTTTTACATCGACTTCGGTGTAGTGCGAGCCGGGGCCTTTGCCTACGGTAAATAATTCCTGCAATTCGCGGCCGTAGTTTTCGTCGGGGGCTTTTTTGTTGCTGGCCGTACCGTTCAGGTATTTGAGCATGGCCGGGTCTTTGGTAACGGCTTTCACCAGTTCCTTAAAATTTCCCAGCGCATGTTGCCGCAGCAGCGCATTATGGCGGTAACACATCAGCGCATTGTCAACCATGTTGGTCTCGGTAACGAAATGGTTATGCCAGAAAACCACCATTTTCTCGCGCAGGCTCCGATTCTGGTTCAGCATTAAGCCCAGCCACCAGGCTTTGAACGAGTTTCGGCGCCGACCGTTGTTCATGCCGTCGTAATTGATGGATGTTGTCCAGGTTTCGCCGGGCTGAATCTCGTCGTCGGTATATTTCTCGTCGTTGTAGTTGTTGACGGGTGGGGGAGGAGCCGGTTCGTCCGTCAGCAGTTCGTTGAGGGCTTTGCGGATGGAGAGCGTACGCAGATGAGCAACATCCTGGGGCCTGGCCCCAAACGTTGTACGCTTCAGCAAATGCTTTACGTCTTCGTCGTCCCATTTGCCACGAAATGGCACTAGCTGAAGGGCGGTCTCGGTCGTTTCCATAAGGTCCATTTAGAATAGATAATGGCTTTACAGTCCCTATTTAACACCGACGAGCCATAACTGGCTCACTTTTAACGGAAGTTTAACTAAAGCTATCCGCGCCGTTTGCTCAGTCGGCCAAGCTTTCATCCATTCATCCTGTCTAAGAACCGTTCCAGTAGTTTGCAATGCATAGTACTGTCTGTGGCCCATATCTTTGTTTCACCAATCGGGAATGACCCGACCAGCATTTACTCCAAAAGATAAAACTATACAAACATGAAAACGCTCGTTAAAACATTCGTAGTTGCCCTTTCACTAGGTGTTCTTTCCTCAGTTGCTTCCTTTGCCGAAGGTAAACCCGGATCTCGTCCAGCAACGGTAGCTGCCTATAAGGCAGGTATCTATACATCGGTCGACGGTAAGCTTAACATTGGCCTCGATAAAGAAAAAGGAGGCCCGGTTGATGTTATGCTCAAAGGGACTGACGGTAAGATTTACTACAGCCAGCATCTTGGCAAAAATGAAAAAATCTATCGTAGCCGCCTGAATATGAGTGAACTGCCCGATGGCGTGTATGTCGTCGAAATTACAAACGGTGTTGAAACGACAAAACACCAGGTAACGCTATCGACCAAACAGCCAGAAGCGCCCACTCGCCTTGTTGCAATCAACTAACAGATTGTACCCGAAAGTTTAAAAAGCCGCCCCTGACTGAATAGGGGCGGCTTTTTAAACTTTCGGGTACAATCTGTTAGTTCGGTGAAGTCAGGTTTAAGAACCTGACTTGGGAGGTTTTGAGAAACCTCCCAAGTCGGTTATAAGTAACCGACATCACGGAGCAACAACGGTGCCTATCGGCAATCCATTCTATTGATGAGGGCTGGAGGGTCAGCTTGGTGGCATGTAATGATCCTCGTGGGTGTACCCATACTCGGCTACTTTCTGAGCCCGATAACGGTATAAGTCCGGACTTTCAGGAGCCCATGTATCCAAACCATCGACGTAGCGGTTAAACATGCAGAACGCGGCCGCAATCAACACCGTATCGTGAATATCGCGGTCGGTAGCGCCTTCGGTTCGGGCGTTTTCAATCTGCTCAGAAGTTACCTGTTTGCCGCCCTGTTGTACGCTTCCGGCAATGGCCAGCAATGCTTTTAACTTAGCCGAAATGGCCGCCTGGGCATAGTCCTGTTTCACCGATTGCACCAGCGACCAGTCTGCGTCGCCCAGGTGATGACTGGCTACCGCGCCATGAATGGTCTGGCAGAAAAAACAATCGTTACGGGCCGATACGTACGTGGCAATCAGTTCCCGTTCCCCTTCACTAAGTGTTGATTCAGGATGGGTTGCGTTCGCGCGAAGCAGAACGTTAACGAGGTCGTTGAGGGGGCGGGCCGTCTCGGGGCTAAACGCCATAGGTCCGCGAATACCCGGCAGTCCGGGGAGAAAATCGATATGAGGCATGGTATTCAGTTTGGTTTAGTTTGGTTTGGGTAAGACGTACCCCAGCGTTCCCATGCGTTCCCCCATAGCTTCGTAGGCGGCCGGGTCGTTGGGAGTGAGCGTAGCCAGCCCATCGACGTAGCGGTTATACATTGAAAACGAAGCGGCAATCAGGACCGTATCATGAATATCGCCATCGGTAGCGCCATGTGTGCGGGCAGCCGTGACCACATCGTCTGTGACCGTGCGGGCATCGGCGGTTACACGTGCGGCAATAGTGAGCAGGGCACGAAGCTTGGTCGAGATAGGTGCCGTTTCTGGGTTTTGCAGCGTCTGGTCGACGAGATGGGCCTGTTCGCCAAAAAGATAGCGTGAAGCGGCCGCATGGCTGTTCATGCAAAAATCGGTGCAGTTCTGATTCGATACAAACGCGGCAATCAGTTCGCGTTCCGCATCAGAAAGCGTACTGTCAGGCGAACCCGCACGAAGCAGCGCCTGAGCGAGTTCATAGAGAGGTTTACCTGTATCGGGCCGGTACATAACCAGACTGCGAATACCCGGCGCATCATTATTAAGTTGAATATGAGCCATTTGTGAATAATTGTTTAGCTGAAAAATGTTTGGTTTAATGACGTAGAACCGGGCTAAAGTGAAGGAGAACCGGGTTTATACCGGATAAAAACAGCAAGCCAGGCGACCAGAAACGCCAGGGAAAATACCAGTAATGCATTCCCGAATCCGCCCAGCCCGGCGACCATCATACCGACGAAGAACACGGCCGTTGCCGTAAAGAAACGACCGATGTTGAAGCTGATACCAGCCGCTGTAGCGCGAATCCGAACCGAGAATAAAGCGGGGATAATACTCGACAAAGCGCCCTGGCTGATGCCAAAAAACAAGGCGACGAAGGCGGTTTCGGCATAAATAACCGGCGAAAACTGACGGTTCGATAGAAACAGCAGCGCACAACCGCCTGCGCATCCGGCGAAGGTTAACAGCAGCGTTGTTCGTGAACCGAGCCGCCCAATCAGCGCGCCCGACAGCAGACCACCGACAATGCCCCCCATACCGAGCAGCATCATGGTCAGCCCCCGTTCCCGCCCACCCGTCTGGCCCGCTGGCAGGAGCGATTGTACCCAGGTCGGAATCCAGGAGAACGTACCCCACAGCCCGATCAGCACCGCTCCAAAAACCAGGACGCCCGTTAGCAGATTGGTCCGGTCGGTCCGTGTCCAGCTTTTTTCAGGGTTCGGTTGCTGGCGCAGACGTGCCCAGTGGGCTGATTCAGGTAAGCGAACGAGCATCAGAAGGGCGACCAGAACGGGAATCAGACCCAGCCAAAAGGCCTGCCGCCATGGAACCAGTCCGGCATTCAACCCGCCTGTCGCCACAATACCTACCGGAAACATGACGGCCAGAATGCCCAGTACCACCGCCCGACTTTTCTCGGGCCAGATTTCCGACAAATAAACGGTGGTAAGCAACAACACGCCACCTACACCCGCACCTGTCAGAAATCGGCAGAACAGTAGCACTGGCCAGTTAGGCGCAAAAACGGTACATAACATGGCCGCGCCGTAAAGGAACGTAACGAACGCTACGGCCCGCGCCCGGCCTAGCCGATCACCGATCAAGCCAAACAAAAGCCCGCCCGCCATCCAGCCGTACAAAAAAGCCGCATTGATGTAAGCCCCGACATCGCCCAACTGGGTTGCAGAAGCCGATTGGCCCAGCAACTCCGGGATGGCAACCGGTAGAAACGTAGCCATGAGTGTTGAGGCCGTGCCACCCAGCAAATACGATAGTGAACATAGACCAAAGGCGAACCAGTTGGCCTGTAGTGTTTCGGGTTTAGCTACGATTGTTTCCATATAGCGAAAGAGTGAATGAGCGAAAGAGCGAAGACCATTTGCCAGGCGCTCTTTCACTCGTTCACTGTTTATTTAAGTCCCTGGTCAAATACGATTGATACATAGTAAAGTCCGCCTACCGCCGGAGACCCATAGGCCTGCACGACATACTGATTCGTCAGGTTTGTCGCGCCAAGTTTCAGAACTGTTTTCAACGATGGTACCCGGTAGTTGACCTGCGCGTCGAGCAAGTGGTAAGCCGGTACGCGTCCGGGAATGAGCGCGTTGAACGAACTCACCCAGTCGAAACTTTCCTGCCAGTGCCACGCAACATTGAAACCGATATTCGGTGCAATATTGCGGTGGCCGAGCGTTACGTTGGTTTTGAAACGGGGCGTATTGAAAGCCGCTACGTTGTTAGGATCTGCGTTCCGTATGTTGAACGATGACCACGTACCGTTGGCTCCAATCTGGTAGCCGCCCGCTGTCCGATACGTCAGGCCGAGCGTGGCCCCCTGTGCCGATACCTTGTCGGGGGCGTTCGTATAAAGCTGGAACAACTGCGCCTTACCATTCAGAATTTCCTGGGCGGCTGCCGCATTGGGCTTGCCATCTGACCCCAGTACCGGACTATCAGGACGTAACACAACCGTGTTGAGAATGAAGTTGGTATAAACGCCGTAGTAATAATTGGCATCGACCGACAAGCGGCTATTGAGCAGACCACGGTACCCTATTTCGAAACTATTGACCCGTTCGGGCGCTATGTACGGTACGTTCGATTTCTGCAGTTTATCCTTGTTGTTCAAGAGCGCCTGTTGCGGCCCCACCTTGTTTACATCGGCTCCGAAACCAGCTCCAAACAGGTTGGCACTTGTAGCTGTATACGAATTTTCGTACACATTCATACCCGCGCTGTTGCTGGGCGCACCACCCAAAATCGTAACGGTTGGCCCTACCGAGAGTTTAATAAATTGATCAGAAGGAGTGGGGTTGCGGAAACCCGTCTGATAACTGGCCCGGAAATGGTGCCGGTCCGTTGCCGAATATACTGCCGAGGCACGGGGCGTGAAATATCCCGCGAAGTTCTGGTTTTTATCGTACCGGCCCGATACCGTTAGTTTGAGTTTGTCGGCCAGCAATGCTTTACTGATCTGGGCAAAGGCACCGAATTCGTGGTAGATAATCCGCCCCCCTTTATCGTCGAAAAGGGTACCGTTGGTGAACAAACTATACTGACGGAAATTACCGCCAACGAGCACATCCGCTACGTTGTTGAGCGCCGACGTCAAGTTATACTGACCGTCGGCATGCCACATGCTAGTCTGGCTTAGAATACCTGCACCCGCCGAACCCTGAATGGCCGTCAAGCGGTTTTTCTGCGCTTCGTATTCGGGCGTGCCAGGCAGCAATCGACCCTGATCGGCGAAGGTACGGGCCGCCGTTTGATCGGTACCGGTTACAGTCGGGATGGTGCCGCTATAGGCCGCCGTGTACCGGGCGAACCACGTATCATCGGCTTTGTCGGGCGTTACGACGTTGCCGTTCAGGTCGCGGACCCATGTCCGGTTGATTTGCTGTCCCAGCGACCGGGTGTTGTACGAATCGTGCGAGTCTTCGGCATTGCTGTACCAGCGGACAAAAAATTGCTTTCCGCGTATTTCCAGCCGGTGCTGCGTGAGCGAGAATCCATTGACCGAAAAGCGATTAGAGCCCGTGTAATTGGCGGTTCCTTTGGCGTAATTGACCGCATAAATGGCTTCGAGTTTAGGCGTAATTCGGTAGTGGAGCGCTCCGTTTAGTTTCAGGCTATACACGTTATAGTCGGTCAGGTCTTTTTCCAGATAGCCCGTCCGCGACACCTGCCCCGCGCCCGGCAAGGTTCTGACCACCTCATCGCCGTAAATATTGAGGCCATTCCGGGCCGGGTTCTGCGCGCCACGTTGCTCAGAAGGGGTCGATTGGTTTACGTCGGTATAATCGGTGGCAAACCAGTCGAGCCCCCGCATGTAGGACGCATTCACTTTAAAGGCAAACCGATTGCCAAACGCTTTGGCGTAACGGATGGCATGGTCATTGTAAATGGCTGCGCCTGTCGGTCCGGCGTTCCGGTTGGGGTCATTGAGGTGATTCACACCCACTTTGGCCTGGACACTCAATCCCTGGTACGTAAACGGGTCTTTACTCGTCATCAGCAGGGCTCCGTTGAAAGCCGCCGGGCCGTATAAGGCCGAGGCCGCACCGGGCACCAGCTCTACACTTTCGGCATCCAGATCACTCAACCCAAACATATTACCTACTGAAAAGCCGAACCCGGCGGGCTGATTGTCCACGCCGTCGATAAGTTGCAGAAACCGGCTGTTGCCTGTACTGGCAAAGCCCCGTGTGTTGATTTGCCGATACGTAAGGCCACTCGTCACCATATCAACGCCCTTCAGGTTATTGATACCCTCGTAGAATGTAGCGGATGGTGTTTCGCGAATGCTGCGGGCGTCCATTTTCTCGATCGTAACCGGAGCCCGAACCAGACGCTCTTCAACGCGGGAAGCGCCTACGACCACTTCATCCAACTCACTGGTGGCCGAATTCAGGTGAATCGTGAGCGGAGCGTTGGCGCTTGTTACCGAAACCGTTTGTGGTTCATAACCAACCATCGAAATCTGGAGCGTAAGCGGTCCTGTTCGATTGGTCGGGATGCTGAATGAGCCTGTATGGTCTGTTACCGTGCCTTTGTTTTGCCCTTTGATGATAATGCTGGCACCAGGCAGTGGTTTGCGCGTAACGGGGTCCATGACCAGGCCGGTTACCTTTACCGATTGCGCCATTGTGACGGTACTAATGAGCCAGAGCCATGCGTAAAGCAAGGCGTGCTTCTTTATGTTCATGAGTTGAAATGCTTGGTAAAGTGTACGCAGTCCCTCTCCTTCCCAAAGCCTACTGTGGGCAATGGAGAAGCTGGGAGAGCTACGTAGCGGTTTGAGTATAAATTTTTTGTGCCTGTTACTGAGCCGGATAGCCTCCCGGTGGACGGTTATATCCCCGGTTCACAATGCGGTCGCCCAGCGTGTCGTAATAGGCCGGATCGGTGGGCGTTACAGTCGCCATGCCATCAACGTATTTGTTATACAGACAAAACAGGGCGGCAAGCAGGACTGTATCGTGAATTTCACGGTCGGTGGCACCAGCGGCCTGAGCACGGCCGATGGCCTCCGGCGTGACAGCACGACCGGATTGCTGCGTCAGGGCGGCAATCTGGAGCAGTGCTTTCATCTTGTCACTGACAGGCGCAGTTTCAATGTCGGCTTTTACCGCAGCCGCTGTTTTATCGTCGCCCAGAAGCAGGTCGGCCGCTTTCGTATGGGCGGCATTGCAAAAGTTGGTGCAATTGCGCGACGAGACGAGAGCCGCAATCAACTCGCGTTCACCCTGTGTGAGTGTCGATTCGCCCCGTAGTAGCAACTGGGTCAGTTCCCGAATCGGCATAGCTGTATCGAGCCGGTATTCGAGCAAGCCCGTAATACCCGGCAAATGGTCCGGTAAAGGAATATGAGGCATGATTTAATCCAAAGTTGAGGTTGGTCACAGCCTGCTACATCTGATAGCGGTTTACGACCAACGTGTTTGTTATCAGTTAATGGCGTACACATGCTGTTTCTGTGCGCCTGATCGGGGCATAGAAAACAGTGCGAACGATTACAGATATCGTTCACCTGAACAGAAATAGGGGAGTGGTAGCGACGGGATAATCTTGTTCGTTGCCGGGTAAGTACGGCAAGCCCGTTTGGCTATTACGATTCTCGCAATAGCTATAGTTCTGTGTTCACGGGTGCGACAATATGTTCAGACGCTAAAGCGACTGATTTGAAACAGAACGAACAGGAAGTTCGCTTCAGACTTCGGGCGGTGGAGAAGAAATTCGCAAGGCTAACTGATGGCACAGAAACGGTTTTTCGGGAATCCGAATGTCGTTATGCCAACGGGGCGAAGAGAAATAAAAGGTAATTCTTGGGGTAGGCGAGTATTCTTTTAGTAAAAGTTTCAGCAATGTGTTGGTTTTATCAGGGGACTTACCCGCCCCGGATACGTGCTCTTGCATGAACGACAGCAAATCACCCTGCCAGAACGAATCGTTGTTCGTTTGAAGGCTAGCAATGAACAAGGTATCGCCCTGAATACTCATGCTGACGACTGAATAATACTGTCCTCGATACGTGAAGCCATCCGACGTCGTGCGGGTGATCGAATTGGCATCAGGCTTGTCTTTAAGTGGAATCTGAAATTCTACGATGCTATCGACAGAGCGGTATACCTGGAGCCGTTGAGAGAGGTCGTGTTCGGCCTGCCACCACGTACCTACGCACACCAGTACATACGCCAGGATATGGTGCAGGAGCAAACCAAACAAACCAATCGATATTGCCTTCTTCACACGAATACTACAGGGGAATTTTTTCCAATAATAATACTAAATTTTAAACAAAGCTACGGGTTCGTCTATTGGACATCCTAATGCATTCCAGATAACCAGACTGGGCGGTTGATCGCGATCGTATCCGTTTTTATCCGGTTGGTGCAGTCAGGTTTAAGAACCTGACTGCACAGCACCATCATTTACAATTTAATGCCCCATTCCTTATTCATGGGTCGGCCGAGCAAGGCATTGGCTTCGGGGTCATCCTTAAAGGATTCCTTTTTGGGGTTCCAGGCGAGTGAGCGTTTGAGCTGATAGGCGATGTTGCCAATGTTGCAGACCGATGCCGTCCGGTGGCCCACTTCTACGTCGCAAATGGGCTTGCTCCGTTTGCGCATGGCGTTCAAAAAATCCTTGTAATGGTTTTCGCTGGCGTACACGTGTTTTTCGGTTTCGCCAATAACTTTCGTTGCCAGCGAAGCGGGGGTTGTTTCCAGCTTTCTGCGCTGTACCCGAAGTTCGCCCTCCGTTCCGGTAAACAGAATCGCGTTGTTCCACTCCCAGGGCTGGTGAGTCATCGTAATGCCATTATCATAGCGATAGGTCAGAAATGGATGCTCTTTGCCATCCGGGGCAATGACTTCTACCGGACCACTGTTGTCCATATCCAACGCCCACTGCACAATATCGAACATGTGCGCGCCCCAATCCGTCACCATGCCCCCGCCGAATTCCCGATAGTTTCGCCAATTCGGAAAGACGTCCTTCGAAAGGGGAGGAGCCAGCTCAGCGTTGAACGGCACGGGTGCGTTTGGGCCAAGCCAGGATGGCCAGTCCAGTCCTTCAGGAACGGGTTCGGCCGGCAGATTGTAGGGAACCGGTGGTGGCCCTACATTGACCTTAATGCTTTTGACGTCGCCAATGTAGCCGTTTCGGATCAACTCAGCTGTCTGCCGAAACTCGGGCCAGGAGCGTTGCATGCTACCCGTCTGAAAAACACGGTTGTATTTCCGGGTAGCATTGACCATGGCGCGGCCTTCTTTAACAGTCAGTGCCAGCGGCTTTTCGCAGTAGATGTCTTTCCCGGCTTCGGCGGCCCGAACGGCCATGGCAGCGTGCCAATGGTCGGGAGCGGCAATCACAACGGCGTCGACATCCTTGCGCGCCAAGATCTCCCTGAAGTCCGCATAAACGGGAATATCGGAGAAGGTGCCAAGCTGGGTATTCTTGGCGTAATGGTCTTTAATCCGATCTAAAGTCAGTTGGGCTTTTGCTTTGTAAACCTCACTGATGGCCACAATCCGGGTTTCGTTTGTGTTCAGGAATGATGTTGTCAGCCCTCTTCCCTGCTTGCCTGTGCCAATAAAACCCAGTGAAATGACATCGCTGGGGGCGGTGTAGGCTGTGCCATCGGGTCGTTTGCCGCCCAGAACAAAGCGGGGAACGATCATAAATCCGGCCACGGCTGTGGCCGCTTTCCCGACAAAATCCCGGCGATTAATTGGCTGTTCCTTTTTCATTATTGAGTTGCGTTAAAGGTTTCGGTTTTGTAGACGATTTGTAGTCAGGTGGTTAGGTTTGAGCGGCTTAATCCGATGGCTAGTTCCATGACATGGAAATGGCCCCTGATCTGGTTTTTAGCCCATTTGCAGGGTCTGGTTTTCGCCATTAATAACCGGTTTGCGGTCAGACCCGCCGTATAGTCGCTCATCCAAATACTCATAGAAAACAGTTGTTGCCTGATTCAGCTCTTTTACTATGAATGTTCCCCGTTTTCTGGAGGCTGTGAGGACACAGCCCCCGGAGGATAACTAAAGCCCTTTCCCTTCGTTCTTTTACCCGGCCTGCGCCCGTTTACATGCCTGAAACCGTGGACCGCAATCAGAAAACACCCGGTCGGCCCACCAACAGTCGGCTGATGGGCCGGTAGTCGGTAAAGTCAATATCGGGGGCAACATAGCCCGGTTTTATGGGCTCTTCCCGAACCAAATCTGTGCTGAGGTATTTCTTGTTACTGTCGCAAAGAATCGTCACGACACGGGCTTCAGGGCCCAGTTCGCGCTGAAGGTTGATGGCCCCGATCAGGTTGGCACCCGATGAAATACCCACCGCTACGCCCAGTTGGAGGGCCAGTTTTTGGGCCACTAATATCGAATCGCCGTCATTGGCCTGGACAATGTGATCCAGTTCATCTAGTTTTAGAATATCCGGAATGAATTCGTCGAAAAAGCCCTGAATCCGGTGCGTTCCGGTTTTATGCCCTACCGAGAGTGTTGGCGACTCAGCGGGCTCGAGCGGGTGAATGCGAATGTCGGGTTTGCGGGATTTGAGGTAACGCCCCACACCCATAACCGTTCCGCCCGTTCCGACACCTGCCACAAACGCATCGGGAGTAATGTCCACGCTCTGGAGTTGCAGCCAGATTTCCTTGCCCGTAGTCAGGCGGTGGGCGTCGGCGTTGTATTTGTTGGCGAACTGACGAGGCAGAAACACCTGCGGATCGCTGGCGGCCAGTTCCTCTGACCGTCGGATGGCCCCCATAAAACCGCCTTCTTCTTTGGTAAAAAGCACAATGTCGGCACCCAGGCTCCGAATGATATCGATACGCTCCTGGCTGATGCCTGCTGGCATAATGATCGTGACGGGATGCCCCAACGCACGCCCCACCGCCGAAAACGCAATGCCCGAACTACCGCTGGTTGCTTCGACGATGCGGTCGCCCGGCCGGATGTTCCCTTCCCGATAGGCCTGGTGCAGCACATGCAGCGCCATGCGGTCTTTCATGCTGCCAGTCAGGTTGTAGTGTTCGCACTTGACGTAGAGCGAGCGCGGCTGGCCCCGGTCGGTATAGAATAATTCCAGCATAGGTGTATTGCCAACCAAATGCCAGAGGTGCTCAAATTTTTCCTGAATAGCCGGCTTTATAGTCGGTTCGATAGGTGACGTCATGCGGTTGATTATCAGGGTTTAGTCGCCAGGATTTCTTCTAATTTTTTGCCCAGCTCCTCGCCCCGAACATTTTTGGCCACGATTTTACCATCGGGACCAATTAGAAAGTTCTGGGGAATGGACCGGATGCCATACTGCCTGGCGACTTCATTATCCCAGAATTTCAGATCCGAAACCTGCGTCCAGTCCAGCCCATCTTTATGAATGGCTTTCAACCAGGCTTCCCGGGCGTTCGGCCGATCCAGCGAAACACCTAAAACGGTGAAGTTCTTGTCTTTATATTGGTGGAAGTTCTTTACCACATTCGGGTTTTCGGCCCGGCAGGGACCGCACCAGCTCGCCCAGAAGTCAACCAGTACATATTTTCCGTGGAAACTGCTTAAGGCTACGCTCTTACCCGATGTGTCTGCCTGGGTAAACTCGGGAGCCATTGACCCAATCGAAGTCGCTTTAATCGTTGCCAGCAGTTTTGCGTATTCCTGACCGCCTTTGCTGGTCTTTATTTTATCGGACAAGCCATCAAACAAGGGGCCTACCTCGGCGTAGTCTGGCGTATACGAGTACCGCTGTAAGGCGTCCAGGCTAACTAAGCTGGATGGATTCTCCTTAATGAACTGCGCCCGGATCTTCTTTTGATCGGCTTCAATGGCTTCGTAACGCTTGTCCAGGGCTTCTTCAAGTTCCTTCGACTTGCGTTGCTCCGGCGTTAAGGCCCGGTATTCTCTCATAAGTTGGGCCATTTTGTCGGTAGCGGGCTTCATCATCGCGTTCAGCTTCTGATAATCAGTATTCAGCGGAGTGCCACTGGCGATGGCATTATCGAGCGAATCGGAACTGGTTACGGTGATGGTACCTGGCTCCAGATAGAGACTGCTGGTGGCCGTGGGGCGGGTACGGCTAAAACCAGTTCCTAGTTTGTCGACGAACAGGGTGGCCTGGGCTGGGTTCTCAATCGTTCCTTTGAACGAGAATAAGCCGTTCTGGATTTTGGTTGAGTCCATTTTAGCCGTACCTCGTTCCATATAGCGTAGATACGCTTTAGCAGGCGCTTTATAAGCTGGTAATTTCCCGTTCAGGGTAAATGAACCGCCTTGCGCCCAGAGCAGCGAAGGGGTAATGAGCAGCGCGGTCAGAATGGAATGTCTCATAATAAATAGTTCGTTTGCTGGTTGTAGTGCTCAAACATAGCAGAAAAACGTAGGTTAAGCTATTGATAAACGCAGGATTGCCCGTGATACGCCCCTTGCCATGATTTGTGTAAATATCACTTGTAGGCCAGGCGGTAAGCGTCTGCACCGGTTTTGGCGCTACTATGGGTGGTTAGTCCTGCCCATAGCGTTGTCCATAAATCCATTGCGAGCCCAGCACTCAGGTAAAGACAGCTATCAGGTAAGGGTGACGACAAAAGATGGGAGCCGATTTCGGGGGCCTTTTCGGGATATAGACAGTGCCAACTTGTACGTATATGACAATTACTGGACGAACCGCATCCCCTTACAGTCGATTCGGCGGGTAGTACTTCGACGGGAGAGTAAAAAAGAAGTACAAATTACGGGGGCTATACTGGGGGGTTTAGGGGTCGGCTATGTCGCAACGGAAACACCCTACCGAAGCCCAGTCTTACACGGGGTAACGGTCACGTTTGCCGCAGCCGGAGGGGCCGTCGCGGGACTTTTGTTAAGTTCGGCCATCAGCAGCTTTGTTTCTCGTCGGCGGGTGATTCGCCCGCTCAACGTAGCCAATCCGACAATACGCTTGTACCGAGAATTGGAGCCGTTTTCAGACCGTTATCAGCGCGATTTACTGGATCGTCTACCGGCCAGAGAGCGCTAGGAAGCCATTTTTACAGGCCAATGAGTATACATGACCCGTTAACGGATGGCTGTATACTCATTGGCCTGTCGCCCGAATAGGCGAAATGAAAAGTTTAAAGGCATTAATCAGGCAGCAGGGCGGGAGCGGGTAAAATGGCCAACTCCCACCAATAGCGCCGTAAAGTATAAAAGCACGAAAGCCATTTATGGTAAACCGTAGGCTTGGTGATGTAAGCGGCTACACTGAAGCTATACGACTTGACAATGTCTTTGTAATCCTGGGAATGGCTCAGGGTGATAACCGGAATGTGTTGATACTGTGGATGCGCTTTGATCGACTTTAACAGCGCCCAACCATCTTCCTGGCTTGGGAGATAGGGTTCCAGCAAAATCAGCCGGGGTAACCGATTGCTGTCAGACAAACACTTGTCCAGGTAAGACAAGGTTTGGGAGCCATGATTCATCCAGATCGGTTCTACTTCAGGAAAGCACTGAGCCAGCGCCGAGCGGATGATGAGCCAGTGATCGGCGTTGCTCTCAACAACCAGGATCGGTGTCCGGGTTGCCTTCCGACGTTTTGGATTAGTAGTGGTAGCCATGAATGGGAGCGTGTTAAGTCGTTCGTTATTTAATAGTTAAGGATAAACGTAAAGAATCACCATATACATTTCTGGTGGGCATCGGACGCAGCGGACATGATATAAAGCGTATTTTTTTACGGATAGTCCGGGCTAAGACGCTAGTAAAAAAGCTTTTGCCTTTAGTTTATAATTTGTTGGTTTTCCTGGTTCAGCAGACCGTATTGATCGAAACCTTAGTCTGAGTTAGCTCTGCCGGATTGCTTCAGCGCACCAGATAGGGCAAACCTGTTTGGGGTTTCAGTGCGTTGTTGAATAGCCTAAGAGAGCGATCCTGAGAAGCTCCCCGTTTTCCGGGGCAGGATTCTGAGGGGTGAACTTACGAGTTGACCCAAGGGTGATAAGGAGAGGTGGCCGGGCAGGCGCGGGAGTAGAAAGAAGATGTTTCATAAGAGAGTAGTAGAGTCAATATAGCTTCCTGAGTATCCACTTCCGACACTTTTAGCGAAGTGTATACAGAGGATAAAAAGTCTTATGGCAAGACTACTCAATTAGATTATAGAAAGCAACTAAGGCTTCTGATTTACAGATAGTTACCTTTGTTTGAAACAAATAAACTTGTTTTGCCAGATGGCGGGTAGTTGTGAGGAGGTAGTCGGAATGGCCCTGTATACTATTGACAATAGTACAATTCTGTATATATATAGGATTCTTAAAAAAGATAAGTGTAGTAATTTAGTCTACCAGATTAAAATTATAGCGTAGCTATTTAATATTTTTAATAAGTGTGATCAATTATAACAGATAATCCAGATAATAACTTGTTAACCTATTGAGAATCAGCCTGAATTTCCATTCAGTAAAAAGGGTAAGATCAAGGTTGCCATTGCCGGATAAACCACTCTTTACCTGGCGATAAGTTTACCCGTATAGGCCAGATTGAGAACCAGGTTGGTTGTTATGTTAACGTGATTTTGGGGTTAGCTTTGTCGTTCTGGTAGGGCTTTAACCATTTTAAACGTGCCCGAACTAGCTATTTTTTGTCATTCATACTAAGGTCGAAATGATAAAAAATAGCTAAAAGTAAAAATTTAAACAGCTACGGTGCGTAACTGCCTACCAAGTGCAGGCTATGCCGAATACACGTTAAATCAAAATAGGTTGGTTAATTAAAATCAGAGTCTCTGCTTAATAAAGTTATGACTGATCATACCGCCTTCGTCGGGCTCAACCAGCAGAACGTACCTTCCGGTTGGTAGACTCTGTACATCCAGATCAATGACATTCGTTGAGGAGCGGGTATCGACAAGCAGCACGCCCGCCGTCGAATACACCTTAAACTTGGCACCCGCAGTAGACAACTGTACGTGTAATTCACTGGTCGCCGGATTCGGGTAAATCCGTACATCTGAGCGTGGTGTACCGATCGGGCTGGCTACGCATATCGTCGTTCCAATAGACGTCAGACTAGTCCCATCAAGGCGGTCATCTTTGAGCAAATTGGTTGTATTCTCTAAACTCATGCCACACACAAGTGTGTTGTGAGAGCCGGAATTTACATATAGCGCATTATCACAATTGGCGGCCGTGTTATTCTGAAAAACGCTGCCCAATATGGCCGGTATATTATCTTCAACATACGGTTTATGGAGTGGCTGAAACTGCAAGTAGTTTAGGTAACCTTCGGGGAAGGGCGCATCCACAATAGCCGGAATGTTGGGATGGGCCGTGAGTAAGTTATTGTTGCGGACCTCCAGCCCGATCACCGAGGTGCCAAACGTACGCTCCTGTATAGCTTGCACGGTATGCACCCCAATGAACACCCCGTTCGAGCCATCCGTATTCGAGACGGAATTGGCCATGATCTGATTGGTGTACATGGGAATAAACTTCTGACTGCCGTCGTCGACCTGGATAGGAGTCAAGTCGATCGAGCCGCTGTTGACCAGCGTGTTCATCACCAGAGCCACCTGGGTGGTCGCATTGTGATACAGAGTGATGCCTCGCCGGTTGCCCTCCATGTAGTTGCCCGACACCAGCCAGTTGCGCGAGCCCCAGTTGAAGATCGTGTACCGGCTCCCCCCTTCGGGCGCCACATCCCAGGCCCGGTCCAGACTCAGCGTGTTGCCACTCCGGCTGGTGATCCATCGCCACTGCCCCATGCCCCTCCCACTCACAATGGCCACCACCGGCCTGAGCCGGGCGGGGCCCCAGTTCTTGCTCTCGTCCCGCAGGTTTACACCCCCCGCCCAACTGACCGTCCCCGTCTCCTCATCGATGCGGTCACCGCCCCCCCCCTCACTGATGATGGTCTCCCCATCGTTGCGGTTCTGGGCCGGGCCGTTGATGACCTTGAAGACGTTGTCGAGCACCGCCAGGTTGTAAGTGAAGTTGACCACCAGCACGTGGTTGACCGTGCTGGTGGGGTAACGCGCCGAGCCATCCCGGTAGACCTGGTTGTTCTGGAAGATGCCATCGTGGGCGAAGTTGAAGTTGAGTCCATCGACCGCATAGGTGAACGTGTTGTCGCGGACCACGAAGTTGACGCAGCCATTGAGCATCAGCGGGCCGTGGTAGTTGGTGCGGCTATCGACGCCCTGGGTGAAGTCCGAGCCCGCGATGAGGATCTTCTCCGAGTTGGCCCACCACAGCCAGTCGCCCTGGTTGAGGGCGAAGCGCACCCGCAGCAGGAAGGCCTCCCTGGCCTGCCCCCGCATGTTGCCCACCTGCTCACTGCCCGAGTTGTCGACGTTGATCAGGGCCAGGTCCGCCAGCCCGGCCTGGGTGGTGATGGGTGGCCAGTAGAGGCCCATGTGGGGGGCCTCGAGCTGGTAGCCGAACTTGAGCAGGGTTCGGTCCTTGCCCTGGCCCTGCAGGACCACCCGGTCCCGCATGTGGATGTACTCGAAGTAGGGGGAGGTCAGCTTGTAGGTGCCCGCTGGCAGGTAGACGATGCCGCCCCCATCGGCGCTGGCCCGGTCGATGGCGGCCTGGATGGCGGGCTGGTCGTTGGCCTGCCCATCGCCGATGGCTTTGCGGGCGAGCCGGGGATCGGTCTTGACGTTGTAGACGTTGCCATAGAAGGTCAGCTTGCTGGCCCAGGGCAGGCCCAGCTGGAAGTAGTCGGTGGCGGCCGGGATGGCTGTCAGGGGCTGTTCGAGTGGGGTGAAGGCGTCGGCTCCACCGAGTCCATTGGAGACCTTGAGGGTGTAGATGCGTGCGGGCTGGATGGTGGCGGGCAGTTGGATGGTGAGGCAGAAGGCGTCGCTCTGGTTGGGGATGACGGAGGCCTGCAGGGTGTTGGCTCCTTCGGTGAGCTGGACCAGGGGAGTTCCCCGCTTGAGGAGCAGGTTACGGCCGAAGATGCGCAGGGTTCCTCCGGGGGTGATGTCGGGGGAGTCGGTGTGCATGGGCCAGGCCTGGTTGATGGTGACACGGGGGGAGTTCGCTCCCTGGTCCTGCAGCCAGATCTGGTATCGGTCGATGGGGGTGTTGGCTGGAATCTGGACGGTAGCCTGTCCGGTGGTCTGGACCAGGATGGGCAGGGTGGTGGTGGTGGTGGAAGCGCCGACGGTCATGAAGGCTTTGGCCGAGCTGGAGAAGTTTCCCTGCAGGCTGAGTGCTTCGCCGGGTTGGATGGATGGGCTGGTGTTGAAGATGACGGGTTGTTGAGCGCTGGCGGGGCGTGAGCAGGTCAGAAACAGAAACAGAAACCGAAGCAAATTACGATGAGTCATAAAGAAACAGGTTTGGTAGGAGAGTAAGCCTCCGATGTCGACTAATAAAAAGTTCAGATCAATGATTTATCAATGCCCTGAGACGAACCATCCACTACCCCTTCTTATCGAGTACATGTATCTCAAATAAAGATTTTAATAAACCACCAGATGGTCCTAGTTTTCAAAATACATAAAACGAATACGTGTATCCGGGTGGGTTATTTTTTGCCCAATCAGGGGCTTGGGTATAAGGTAAATATACATTTCTTAGCTAATGCTTTGCGACAGATAACGCATAAAAATACTATACGGTAGTTTTTGTTTAAGTCTGTATGTCAGCTATTTAGGTGACGATATGAACCGCTTCATCCGTTGTTATTATGGTCGGACGTAATTCGCCAAAACACATAAGGGCAATGGCATTCCAATAACAGGAATGCCATTGCCCTTACACGATTTTCTACTGTAATCAGCGCTTATTAATTACATCACGTACTCATCTTATACAGCTTAAAATGGACGCATGAATTTGATGGAAAATGAAGTTGTCTCAGCCATCCTGTTTAATAAAGTGCTGCTTGGATTGTGGCCCTTTGTCGGGTATAACGAGTAAAGTATACACGCCGGGCGCAAAACGATGTATGTCCAGTTTGGCCTCCGCCGTATCGGTACGGCTATCCATAAGAATTACCCCCATTTCTGAATAAATAAGCAGGCGGGCACCCGCACTGGACAGGCTTACATGCAATTCAGACGTAGCCGGGTTTGGATAAGCTTTTATGATAAGTTCTTCGGCCTCCGCCAGCCGACCCGATCGTTGCGGAAGGGGTGTGCAGGAAGTCGTGGCAACGGCGGCATGCGTAACCCGATCTAATTGGGTGTCCTTTAGTAAGTTAGGGGTATTGTCCTGGCTCAGATTACAGATATACGTATTGTAAGAACCCGAATTCAGGTAGAGGGCATTATCGCAGTTGGTCGCCGAGTTATTCTGAAAAATGCTGCCCAATATGGCCGGTATACGTTCATCGTTGTAGAACGTAATAGGGTGGTATTCGAGATAATTCAGGTAGCCTTCGGGGAAGGTGTCGTCCACAATGGCAGGTGTGTTGGGATGTCCGGCAACGACATTATTTCCACGTACTTCCAAGCCAATTACCGAGGTGCCAAACGTACGCTCCTGCGCATGTTGCACGGTATGCACCCCAATGAACACCCCGTTCGAGCCATTTGTATTGGCAACCAGATTACCAACGATCTGGTTGGTGTACATGGGAATGAACTTCTGACTGCCGTCATTGAGCTGCATAGGCGTCAGGTCAATCGAGCCGCTGTTGACCAGCGTGTTCATCACCAGAGCCACCTGGGTGGTCGCATTGTGATACAGAGTGATGCCCCGCCGGTTGCCCTCCATGTAGTTGCCCGACACCAGCCAGTTGCGCGAGCCCCAGTTGAAGATCGTGTACCGGCTCCCCCCTTCGGGCGCCACATCCCAGGCCCGGTCCAGACTCAGCGTGTTGCCACTCCGGCTGGTGATCCACCGCCACTGCCCCATGCCCCTCCCACTCACAATGGCCACCACCGGCCTGAGCCGGGCGGGGCCCCAGTTCTTGCTCTCGTCCCGCAGGTTCACACCCCCCGCCCAACTGACCGTCCCCGTCTCCTCATCGATGCGGTCACCGCCCCCCCCCTCACTGATGATGGTCTCCCCATCGTTGCGGTTCTGGGCCGGGCCGTTGATGACCTTGAAGACGTTGTCGAGCACCGCCAGGTTGTAAGTGAAGTTGACCACCAGCACGTGGTTGACCGTGCTGGTGGGGTAACGCGCCGAGCCATCCCGGTAGACCTGGTTGTTCTGGAAGATGCCATCGTGGGCGAAGTTGAAGTTGAGCCCATCGACCGCATAGGTGAACGTGTTGTCGCGGACCACGAAGTTGACGCAGCCATTGAGCATCAGCGGGCCGTGGTAGTTGGTGCGGCTATCGACGCCCTGGGTGAAGTCCGAGCCCGCGATGAGGATCTTCTCCGAGTTGGCCCACCACAGCCAGTCGCCCTGGTTGAGGGCGAAGCGCACCCGCAGCAGGAAGGCCTCCCTGGCCTGCCCCCGCATGTTGCCCACCTGCTCACTGCCCGAGTTGTCGACGTTGATCAGGGCCAGGTCCGCCAGCCCGGCCTGGGTGGTGATGGGTGGCCAGTAGAGGCCCATGTGGGGGGCCTCGAGCTGGTAGCCGAACTTGAGCAGGGTTCGGTCCTTGCCCTGGCCCTGCAGGACCACCCGGTCCCGCATGTGGATGTACTCGAAGTAGGGGGAGGTCAGCTTGTAGGTGCCCGCTGGCAGGTAGACGATGCCGCCCCCATCGGCGCTGGCCCGGTCGATGGCGGCCTGGATGGCGGGCTGGTCGTTGGCCTGCCCATCGCCGATGGCTTTGCGGGCGAGCCGGGGATCGGTCTTGACGTTGTAGACGTTGCCATAGAAGGTCAGCTTGCTGGCCCAGGGCAGGCCCAGCTGGAAGTAGTCGGTGGCGGCCGGGATGGCTGTCAGGGGCTGTTCGAGTGGGGTGAAGGCGTCGGCTCCGCCGAGTCCATTGGATACCTTGAGGGTGTAGATGCGTGCGGGCTGGATGGTGGCGGGCAGCTGGATGGTGAGGCAGAAGGCGTCGCTCTGGTTGGGGATGACGGAGGCCTGCAGGGTGTTGGCTCCTTCGGTGAGCTGGACCAGGGGAGTTCCCCGCTTGAGGAGCAGGTTACGGCCGAAGATGCGCAGGGTTCCTCCGGGGGTGATGTCGGGGGAGTCGGTGTGCATGGGCCAGGCCTGGTTGATGGTGACACGGGGGGAGTTCGCTCCCTGGTCCTGCAGCCAGATCTGGTATCGGTCGATGGGGGTGTTGGCTGGAATCTGGACGGTAGCCTGTCCGGTGGTCTGGACCAGGATGGGCAGGGTGGTGGTGGTGGTGGAAGCGCCGACGGTCATGAAGGCTTTGGCCGAGCTGGAGAAGTTTCCCTGCAGGCTGAGTGCTTCGCCGGGTTGGATGGATGGGCTGGTGTTGAAGATGACGGGTTGTTGAGCGCTGGCGGGGCGTGAGCAGGTCAGAAACAGAAACAGAAACCGAAGCAAATTACGATGAGTCATGAAATAATGTTTAAACGTATTGACTGCCCTGCAGACACAGTGATACCACCTATAAAATCTGAGCAGATTTTATACTACAGAAGTATATACGTTCAGTGAATGTGGGCTGATTAATTGATGAACTGGCCATAAGGCATGGATATTCGAGGACCAACTGCAAAGCCACAGTAGGCTGATAACCTCTATCCATTAAAGACAACGATTGACTAACTAATTCAGCCAGGAATTAGTAATAATTTGTGGGTTACTCGTAGCACTTTGTCTACATATATATGATAGTTAGTTGAAGAATTTATACAAACATAGTAAAACTACCGTTTAATAAATAAACTTTTTTCCGGGTGAAATAATGTCGGTAAAAAAATCAGGTAGGCTTGCCCTAATACGCTACTCGTCTTTTCCATTTTCACGTATATCTACAATGAATAATTGGTTATTTATAAATAAATTAAAAGCAAATCTGCTAACTACTTTTTGTGTTCACTGTTTCGGCATAAGTAGATAAATAGCCTGGTAATTGTCTGATTCTTTTATTAATTTGATTTCGTTTGCTCTGGTTATTTTTTGTAAAAATTAAAGTTGATTTGGTCTTTATTAAGAGTGAAAAAAATTTGAAATATTTTTTTCGAAGCATACTAGACAAATGATGTTTATTGGAAATGTAACTTAGACTATTGTTCGCAAATACAAAATTTACAAGTGCGTCTATTTACGTTTGTCTATATAGTAGCACTCATGGATACACTGTAATTGATAAATTTTTCAAGTTTAATTTAATAGCTTACGAGTGTCTTTTGTAAAGGAGAACTATCTAAGTGGTCGACTGAAGAGTTCATCTCTAATCCAGCCGACTCTTCTAGCAAAACTACTTGTTTTTATTAATGACTGATCATTTTTGGTAACAATGGTGGATATACAATCTACTATAGTAACCTTATTACCTGTATCTGTATAAATTTTTAAAGATAAAGTTTAGTAAATAGAAAAGTGTACTGACTAAGGCACAGTTAGCATCTAGTTGATTTTGTATAGTGCTGGATACTTTTTAATCATCAAATGGATATACCCCGATTGTAAGCGTCTTCAAATAAAACTATTGGCTTTATGTGGATTTAATTTTTTCATTAAAAAACGTGGTACTTTATTTGGCTAATTAATTAGCCAAATAAAGTACCACGTTTTTTAATGAATGTTTATATAGTACTACTTATTCCAGCTGACAATATAAGCTTAGTAGTTGAATAAGAATTGATGTGTACATATTATTATTCTTTACTATCTAACAGATTCTGGAGGATTCTAGCGAACTCTTTATCATTAGGTGGATTAAATAGACTGGCATGATCACCCGGTACTTTGTGGACAGTAACGCCCTTCAGAGCAAATGGTTTCCAGCCTAAGAATTCAAAATCTTGTATATAATACATCCGTTTCTCTGCCCGAAATAAATCTATACCTATATTCTGTGGCGTTAACCGGTAATTACGTGTGGCCTGCTGGTTGCTTCTGTATACTTTATACTGATTTCCGTAAAACATTTTATGGTAGTCTTCTGTATATTTTAGCTTTCCATAGATCTTATTAACTCTACGTTTTATGGAGCCTTTTTTGTAACTGATTGTTCCCGAAATATCATTCTTTAATAGAATAAAAGTGTACAGGTATTTCTTTATAGTCGACTGCACTGTTTTCCAAACCTTACTTACCCAGGGGCCAAGGTAATTTGATTGATCCGCGTGGGTATCAAACATGGCCAGCACCTTAACCTCTTTGCCATCCTGTTTCAATTGGCGGCACATTTCATACGCTATAATTCCACCAAATGAGTAGCCCGCTAATGAATAAGGTCCCGTTGGATTCTGTACTTTAATGGCGTCGATGTAATAGGTCGCCATGGCCTCGATACTGCTCAACGGTTCGTCAATGCCATTTATCCCTTTCGCTTGTAAGCCGTAAATGGGTTGGTCAGCATCCATGTTTTTCGCCAGCGTATTGAATAACATCACGTGTAACCCGGCGCCATGAATGATGTAAAGTGGTGTTTTGGTGCCTTGGGGTTTTATCGGGACAAGGGAATCCCAGACGATAAACTTTCCATCCATTTGTAACGCCAGGGATAGCTTCTCTACCGTTGGGTATTCAAACAACATGGACAGGGGCAGGTGTTTACCGGTCTCTTTTTCCAAACGAGTCATGATCTGAACCGCAATCAACGAGTGCCCGCCCAGCTCAAAAAAATTGTCGAGTACACTGATTTTGTCAAGCCGCAAGCTTTCCATCCAAATTTCGGCCACTTGTTTCTCGATGTCTGTTCGTGGGGCCGTTAGCGTAGCATGGCTTTCTGCTTCGTGCCGACCCACCGGCGGCAACGCCTTGCGGTCTATTTTGCCATTGAGTGTGAGCGGCAGGCTGGTTAGCATCACAAATTCGCCAGGAACCATATAAGCCGGGAGCGTTCGTCTAAGCTGCTGTTGCCACGCCTGACGCTGGGCTACGGCCAGGGTGGGCGCAAAGGGGTTTCGGCAGAAATCCTTCAACGATGCGTTAGCCGCTTTATCGATTGCTGGCGGACTGGGTATCTGTTTTGTGGGCTTACAGGGAATGTAAACAACATCCATTAAGTTATCCGTGCCGTCGGTAGACCATCTTACGTGAGCGGAGAAATTATGTTTCTCGCCTAACGACCAGAGTATAGCCGGGTCTAGGCCGGTTTGGATAGGGCTCATTTTTTGCCGGGCCTCCCTGAGTAAGCAATCATCCGCTAAACCGTCGATCAACAGGAGAAGGCCATAATCCTGCGCTGTACGATTATTGACGATGTTTCTTACCTGAAAGATGGCCTGTGGTTTTTCTGTAAGAGTCTGTTCAAGATGCGTCAGGGAGAAATCGGGATGCCAATCGATAACTGTTGTGGGGCTAACGACTTCCGGAGGATTACCGACATACAGCCAAACATCATAGTGGTATTTGGTCGTTTCGTTGAGAAACTTGCCTTCCCGAAGTTGAACATCGACTGCGGAGATCGACGGTATGTCATTTTGTAGCAAATAAAAATAAGCAGGGTCGGCCAGCAATTCATCATCAATCAGGACGCGTCTCTCCGTCACTTTTTTGAAATCAGCCACGGTAGTTTCGTCGGACGACCGCTGAAACTGATCGGAAGTATGGTGCATTCTCAGCGTATTTTTCCCCTGCATATCGCCAATGAAAATGCAGCCGCCCGGAACCACCGCTTTAGCTGCCCGCTCAATGACGCGTTGCAGGTAGTCGGTATCGGGAAAGTACTGCGCCACGCTATGAATAAGCACCAGGTCCAGTGAGGCATCCGGAATCATACTAAAATCATCGGCTGGTGCTACCGATGACGTTACAGCATGCCACCGGGCAGGATCTGTAGCCACCAGGGTCTGTAGCTTATCAATCGCAGCCTGCGAATAATCGGTGGCGGTGTACTGGATGACGTCGGGGGCCAGTTCAAGAAGCAATTGCCCATCGCCACAACCTACCTCCAGTATACGTTTTGGCTGTAAGCTCTTTATTCGTTTGAGCGACTGCCCTGCCCAGTCCTTTAGTTCAGCTTTAACATCTTTCTGGCTGCTGAACTGTTCCGCAACGCTCATGCCGGTGTTATAGATGGCGTCCCAGCGCTCCTGCCAGCTTACCGAGTCGCTGGACGCGATGGATGCTGGAACCACATAAGCGATCAATCGTTGCTCGCCCGGCCGATCTTCCTGCGCGACCACAACGGCTTCTTTTATGTCGCTGATAGTCAGCAGAGCAGTGTCTATTTCACCCAGTTCGATGCGGTGCCCCCTAATTTTTACCTGTTGATCGACCCGGCCCAGGTATTGAATTTCCCCGTTTTTTAACAATCTGCCCAGGTCTCCCGTACGGTAGAGTACGTGTTCGGGCTGTTTATCGAACGACAGTTTCACAAACCGTTCGGTCGTCAGGTCGGGCCTATTCAGATAGCCTCGGGCGACGCCATCACCGGCAATAAACAATTCGCCTACTGTGTCTGTCGCTACGGGTCTGAGGAATTTATCGAGGATATATACCTGTGTATTGTTGATGGGCTGCCCAATTGTAACCAACTCGTTTCTGTTGATCTTTTTAACCGTCGACCAGATCGTTGTTTCCGTGGGGCCATACAAATTCCATAACTCATGGCATCTGTCGGTAAGCTTTTCCGCCAGATCCTGCGGCAACGCTTCTCCTCCGCAAAGCGCTTTTAGCGGAAGTAACGTATTCCAGCCCGCATCCAGCATCATTCGCCAGGTAGACGGCGTGGCCTGCATGATGCTTACCCGCTTCGTGTCGGCCAGCGCCAGCAACGCACGGCCATCCCGGGCGGTGGCCGTGTCGGCCATCACGACCGTGGCGCCAGCCACCAGGGGCAGGTATAATTCCAGTCCGGCTATGTCAAATGAGATGGTGGTGATTGCCAGCAAAACATCGTCACTTGTGATGCCGGGTGCTACCAGCATACTCCACAAAAAATTAACCAGGTTACGGTGTTCGATTAAAACACCTTTCGGTTTTCCGGTCGATCCGGACGTGTAGAGCACATAGGCCAGCTCATCGCCAGAAACAGAGCGGTCAGGTTCGTCAACCGGATACGCCTTTAATTCCGCCAGGGCCTGCTCGATAAGCACTTGAGTGATCGGCGCGCTCAACCGTTCCTGATATTTCTCCGTGGTGATCAGCATGGCGGCTGCCGAATCCGTCAGCATAAACGTCAGCCGATCCGTAGGATACTCAGGATCGAGGGGTAAATAAGCCGCGCCGGTTTTCAGAACGGCCAGTAACGTAATGAGCATTTCCGGCGAGCGGTCCAGCGCAATACCGATAACCTGCCCCGCCTGAATGCCTTTCTGGATCAGCAGGTGCGCCAACTGGTTGGCGGCTTCATTGAGGGACTGGTAGCTGAATTCGCGGTTGTTGAACGACAGCGCAGTTTTGGCAGGATAGGTAGCGGCTGTCTGGGCAATCAACTGATGAACCGGGGTTTGACGTGGATACACCGTCTTCTCGGGCGTCCATTGCGACAGAGTATGGAGTAGCTTACGCTCAGAGACAAAGGCAATATCACTAATTAATATGGACGGTGTATCGACAACGGTTTTCAACAGATTGTTAAAATCGGTCATCATCCGATCAATTGTTTCCGCTTTATACAGGTTCGTATTGTAGGCCCACTCCAGGGTCAGGGTGCTTTCAGACCCGCTGGCATTAAAAAACAATTCGAAATTTTCGTATTCTTTCGGGTGGCTGATGAGGTGGTGGCTCAGGCCGTGGAAGTTCACCCCGTCGTTCATGCCCAGATCTACGTTGAAGACGGCAGAAACAAACGGCGTTCTTGACAGATCACGGGCCACATTCAGCTTTCTCAACAAATGACTAAACGTCAACCGCTGGTGTTCGTGGGCATCCAGAACAATACTTTTGCAGTTCTTCAGGAAGTCGGAAAACCTCAGATTCGGATCGAGATGGCTACGGATGGGTAACAGGTTTACACAATGGCCAACCAATCGTTTGTTACCCGTAGCGGACTGCCCGGCGGTGGGTAAACCGACGACGATGTCTTCCTGACCCGATAAACGGTGCAGCAGCACTTCGAAAGCGGCCAGTAAGGTTGTGACAAAGCTGCACCCGGCTTTCAGACCCATCTTTTTGACGGCCATCACTAACTCACCATCCATCGGATAATCAATTCGTTTGCTCTCGAATGTATGGACCGCAGGCCGTGGATAATCGGTTGGCAGATCCAACGAAGGAATCCTGTCTTTGTAGGTATCGATCCAGAATTTTTCGATTGCCCGATAAGCGTCCGTTTTAGTGAAATCAAGTTGTTCTTCTGCGTATTGAGCAAACGACGGGGCTGCGGGCAGGTTAGGGGTAAGGCCCTGCGCGTAGCTCGTGTAGAGTGCGCCCAAATCCTGTAGCATAATGCCCATCGACCAGCCATCACGAACAATATGGTGAGACGTTAAGACCAGATGGTGGACCTGCTCGGCCAGTTTGAACAACCCGACGTTGAACAGAGGCCCCTCGGCCAGGTTGACGACCCGCTGGGCATCCAGCGTTACATAGTGGGCAATCAACTGCGCCTGTTTATCCGTAGCGGCCGCTGAAATATCCTGATAGGCGATGGGCGTTTTGACGTCCCTCAGGATAAAGATGTGTTCGCCGTTGGCGCTGAATACCGACCGTAGGGCATCGTGCCGCTGCACCAGCGCCTGTATGGCCTGCTCCATGGCAAGCCTGTTGAACGTACCTTCGAGCCGCAGCGAGTTGGAAAGGTTGTAGGACCGGGTCGCGTTCTCGCCCCCGAGCAAACAGGCTATCCATATTTCCAGTTGTGGCTCGGTGGCGGGTGCAACGCGCACAATTTCCGGCCCGGCAAATGGATTAAATGCACTCGTGTTAACATCTGGGATAGTAAAGTTTTCAGTCATATCAGTGTGAATAAACTTGTATGTAATGGCTCGGGTGAGCCGGATCTGCAATAAACCACGCTGGGTTACCGGCCCGGTCTCTACCCAGTTTTGCATCGGGTACCGGGGGCTTGCTAAACACATAGGAGGAAGCCACGACAGGCACCTGAGACGTTATGGGCGAAATGGGTTGAGACCGTGTTTTCTGGAAAAAATCAGCCTCCATCAGTTCGGCGAGACTCTCGCGAAACAGGTCGATGAACTGGTCAATTTCTGCGTCGGTATGGGCTTCGGTAATAAAGCAGGGGAACCCATCCCAGATGTGAAATCCTTTTTGCCGCAGCAGCGTAAAGAGTAATTCGCTATAGGGTATTTCCTCCTGAACTTTAATCCGCCACAAGGAGCCGAACTGGGCCACAAACAGCGGAATCTGATGCCGCTCAAGCTCCGTATTCAGGGCGGTTGCCACACAATGCGCTTTATCGGTCAGGGCTTTTTGTAAGCCTGGCCCGGCGGCCTTTAGGTGCAGTAAAGACGCTTTGGCCGCAGCCAGCGCCAGCGGGTGCCGAACAAAGGTGCCCGCAAAATAGGTTACGCCCTGTTCGGGAATGGATGCGTCGCCGTATTGCCAGGAGCCGCCGTCCAGCGCATCCATGAACCCTTTGTTACCGGCAATGACGCCAATGGGCAGGCCACCCCCAATGACTTTGCCGTAGGTTGCCAGATCGGCTTTGATGCCGAACAGTGCCTGTGTGCCGCCGGGGTGCATTCGAAAGCCGGTAATCACTTCGTCAAAAATCAACGCTGTTCCGGAAGCTGCCGTAAGCTGCCGCAGTTCGTGAAGGAAGTCGACAGGGACAAATTCGGGTCGGCGACTCTGCACCGGCTCTACCAGGACAGCAGCTAATTCGTGCGCCCGCTTCCGGATGATATTCAGGCTTTTATCGGTGCCATACTCCAGAATGAGCATGTTCTGAACGGCTTCCGGCATGATGCCCGGTGAGGCCGGAAACGATTTTAACCGCTGGGAACCCCGGACGATGACCTCGTCGACAATGCCATGATACGAGCCGGAAAACGCAACAATCAGTGAGCGGTTAGTAACCGTGCGCGCAATGCGCATGGCCCCCAGTACGGCCTCTGAGCCCGTATTGCAGAGCGCCACTCGGTCAAAACCCGTAAAATCGCAGAGTAACCGGCTTACTTCACCCGCCAGTTCATGCTGCGGACCAATCTCGTAGCCGCTATCAATCTGGTTGTACAGGGCATGCCGGATAAAGTCGGGCTGGTATCCGAACATAATCGAGCCGAAGCCATTGAGCATATCGATGTACTCATTGCCATCCAGATCCCACAAGCGGCTGCCTCTGGATTTGTTGATGACAATGGGGTAAACAAGTTCTTTCGTGGCTGGCTTGAAGCCCGATACCACCCGTGGGTCGGCCATGTATGGGCGATGTTCCTGCGTATAGGCTTTGCTCCCCTTTGTTTTTTGGTTATACCGGTCCGTTAGCTGCCGCAGAAAAGCCTGTTGTTTGGGGCTTAGTTCTGTAAGCTGGCGCTCAATGCGGGCACTGGCACCAAATGGTTTTTTTAGCTCAATTTCTTCT
This sequence comes from Spirosoma radiotolerans, assembly GCF_000974425.1. NCBI lineage: Bacteria > Pseudomonadati > Bacteroidota > Cytophagia > Cytophagales > Cytophagaceae > Spirosoma > Spirosoma radiotolerans. The sequence goes on along the minus strand of NZ_CP010429.1, from coordinate 5,541,841 downwards.
TCGGGTGTCAACTCAGCCTTTGTCATTAAAACCGGCTCACGGGTTGTTTTCAAGCTGGCTACACCTTCTGGTATGGCGGTCGTTTTCTGGGTTCCGGCCTGCAGCAGTGCCACCTGCTTCGACAGAATCTGAAGTTGCTGGGCCATTAAATCCAGGACTGAACCGCCATCCGGTTGAGCGGGCGCCATGACCTGAGCCGTGGGCGAACCGTGTTGGGTAACGGGTGGCGGACTAACCGGCGGCTCATAGGCTCCGGCGGGTAAGTTGCCGTCGAGGTAGTTGACCAATGAATCGAGGGTAGCATATTCCTCATTCAACTGACGGAAGGTGATCGGTACATTGAATTGCTTTTTAAGGACTAAGGCTAGTTGGGTGAGCAGCAGTGAATCAAGACCAATTTCCAGAAAATGCATATCAGTCGTCACATTTTTCATCTCGATACCCGAGGCTTCTTCCAGTATTTCTTTGACCTTATCGACTAGTATATCTTTTCTCATCTTGATAGAATAGACAGGTTGTTCAGCAGGAAATTGGTCCGGTAGTCCCTGCGCCGTCGGTGTATCCCGAACGTGGTTCATTGGCGAAACTTTAACGGCTGGATCAATCCAGTATCGTTTCTTATCGAAGGCGTAGGTGGGCAGCGTCACCCGTTTTCTGTTCTGGTGGGCGTAGAAGGCTCGCCAATCGGGTTCGAGCCCATTCAGCCAGAGTTGACCGAGGGCATTTAGCACGGACTCGTATTCGGTTTTCGACTCCTTACGCTCCAGGCTGGTCAGGATGGTTGCCGCTTTGGAACCGGCTTGCTGGCGGGCAAATGAGGCTGTTGCATTGCCGGGCCCAACCTCCAGAAGGATAGGCTGATTTTGCGTTAGAACCGAGTCAAGCGCATCCGCAAAGCGGACCGTCAGGCGTAGGTGCGTGGCCCAGTAATGGGGGTCGGTGGCTTCGCTATTCGATAGCCAGGTGCCCGTAACCGTCGATACGATTGGTTTGGTCGGCGTGTTCAGGGAAACCTCCGCGAGTACTTTTTCAAAGTCAGCAATGACGGGCTCCATCATGACGGAATGGAACGCATGGCTGGTCGATAGAACCCGGTTGGAAATCTCCATGTTGTCAAGAACGCTGGCAAAATCAGCGATGTCTTCATCATGACCCGCCACGACGCAAAGCTTTTGGCTGTTGATGGCTGCAATGGACAAAGGCTCAGGCATGAGCGCGCCAATCTTCTCGGCTTCCATACGCACAGACAACATGCTGCCGCGGGGGAGCTCGCTCACCAGACGCCCCCGTATACTGATCAGTTTGAGGGCATCAGCCAGGGTGAAAACACCGGCCAGATGAGCCGCCAAGAATTCGCCGATACTATGGCCACACAGGATAGCGGGTTCAATGCCCCAACTCATCCATAATTTGGCCAGGGCATATTCTGTACTAAATAAAGCGGGTTGGGTATAGCGGGTGTTTTGCAGGCGTTCTTCAGCACTCTTGTTGCCTTTATCGAAGTAAAGAACCTGCCGTATGTCTGTTTCCAGATAGGCATCGAGCAGTTCGGCACATTCATCAATGGCGTTGCGATATACGGGTTCATCTTCGTATAATTCACGACCCATGTTTGGGTATTGGGAGCCTTGGCCAGGAAACATGAATACGATTGGTCCCGGAGTCTGTTTTACCGTTTGGACGTTAACCGACGATGGCGCATTGAGCTTTTCCAAACAGTCATCCGCCGAAGTCGCCACGACAAACCGGCGATGGGCAAAGGCTGACCGGGCTGTTTGCAGGGTAAAGGCGACATCGGCTAAATTGACCTGACGGGCCTGCCGACAATAGGTAGCCAGACTTTGAACATAGGTGTCACGGCTGTCAGCAGATTTTGCCGACCAGGTAATAAGCTGGTAGGGCCGGTTATTGTCGTTCGTGGACAGGGGCGCCTTTGTCTCAACTTCTTCCAGGACAACATGGACGTTTGTGCCGCCCACACCAAATGAGCTAACGCCCGCCCGGCGCACCGTGGTTGACTGCCAGTCTTTTAAGGATGCGTTGACATAAAAAGGACTGTTGCTGAAGTCAATAGCTGGGTTGGGCGTTTCATAAAATAAAGAGGGTGGAAGCTGCTGGTGGTACAAACTCAAAACCGTTTTTATAAATCCCGCAACACCGGCAGCGCTTACCAGATGGCCAATGTTGCTTTTGATGGAGCCCAGCGCACAAAAGGGCTGTTCGACCTGTGTGCCAAACGCTTTGCGTAGCCCCTCTATTTCTATTGGGTCGCCCAGGGGCGTAGCTGTACCATGAGCTTCAACATACGAAATAGAAGACGGGTCCACCCCGGCGTCCTGCATCGCCATGTTGATGGCACCCGCCTGCCCATCGGAACTCGGAGCGGAAAAACTGCCCTTGTCGCCACCGTCGTTAGTTACACCAACGCCCCTGATAATGGCATATATCGTGTCCCCATCTTTTTCGGCCTGCTGTCGGCTTTTCAGCAGAACAACCCCCGCGCCATCGCTGAATACGGTTCCCCTGGCGTTTGCATCAAACGGTCGGCAATGCCCGTCGCTACTCAGAATGGACCCCTCTTCGTACAAATGCCCACTGTTGACGGGTGCTGTAACGGTAGCTCCACCGGCCAGTGCCATCGCACACTGCCCTTTACGGATACTCTCTACGGCCTGCGCAATGGCCAGCAGTGAGGTGGAGCAGGCCGATTGCACGGTAACCGCAGGCCCTTTTAAATTCAAGGCATAGGCTGTCCTTGACGAAATATAGTCCTTGTCATTGAAGGTCATGACGTTGAAAAAGCCCGCCTTATCAACTAGATCCGGATTCGAAGCAAGATTATTCAGGTAATAGGAATTGAACCGGCACCCGGCAAAAACGCCAATCTGACCCTCCTGTTTTTCTGGTACATAGCCCGCACTTTCCAGGGCCTCCCAGGCTATTTCCAAAAAGATACGCTGCTGCGGGTCCATTAACTCCGCCATTTTTGGGTTAATGCCAAAAAAGGCAGGATCAAATTTGTCGACGTTGTCGATGATACCCCGGGCTTTTACATACATTGGGTCAGCTTTTACGTGATCAGGTATACTCGGGTCCAGTTCCTGATCGGAAAAGAAGCGGATGGCCTCTTTCCCTTCTTTTAAAAGTGTCCAGAGCTCATCAACCGTATTCGCGCCAGGGAAGCGCCCAGCCATACCAATTACCGCGACTTCATCGGTTCGCTGGCTAGCTGACGGCTTTTCTGGCTTTGTTTTTACCTGCCTGTCGTCTTTCCGCTCCAGAAATTGGGCTATGTTTTTGATCGTTCTGTATTGATACAGCCTGGCAATTGGTAATCGATAATCGAATCGCTCTTGTAGCGCAGCAACGAAGTTTACGGCCAATAAAGAATTTCCGCCCAGAGCGAAGAAATTGTCGTCCGTACCCACTTCGTCCAGGTGGAGTAATGATTTCCACAGATCAGCGATCTGTTTTTCCAGACTAGTTTCAGGAGCTCGGTACAGGGTAGCTAATTCGGGCCTTTTGATGGCCAACGTAGCCAGCGCTTTCCGATCTGTTTTGCCGCTGTTGTTCATTGGAAAACGATCTATTTCAACAACATAGGCAGGTGCCATGTAGTCGGGCAACTTATTTTTTAGATAAAGCGTAATGATTTCTTTGTCGAATTCTTTTTCCGGTATCACATAGGCTACCAACTGGTTGGCACCCATCGAATCCTCTTTCGTCACGACCACAGACTGACGAATCGACGGATGATGGTTGAGCACCTGTTCGATTTCGCCTACTTCGATTCGATACCCTCTGACTTTTACCTGATCGTCGGTTCGGCCTACGTAGACTAGTTCACCATCGGGCAGAAGCCGCACCAAATCGCCCGTTCTATACAGGCGTGAACCGGCCAAGCCAACTGCCGAATGCACAAACTTGCTGGCTGTTAATGCAGCCTGATTCAAATAGCCTCGGGCTACCTGAATGCCACTAACATGCAGTTCGCCCGTTCCGCCAACTGGCACGGCCGTATTATCGGCATCTAAAACATAGAATTGTGTATTCGGTAGGGGCTTTCCAATCGGGAGATGCGTTTCGTATTTTTTTTCCTGACTGTACGAATGATAGCTTACGTTAACGGCGGTTTCGGTGGGGCCATATTTATTGAAAAAGCGAACGTATGGACTCCACTGTTCGGCCAGTTCAATCGGGCAAGCTTCGCCACCCGAACAAACGCGTTTCAGGCGCGTGTAGGGTTGCGGTTTTATCGTTCTTAAAAAGGTTGGCGTGGTTTGGAAGTGCGTAATGCCCGCTTCGTCAATTGTTTTGGCTAATGTGTGCGGATCGAGCTGATCACTCATCGAAATCAAAACAACACAAGCGCCACTAATCAGCGGCACGAAAATTTGCTCGACGGAGGCATCGAATGTGAAATTGGCCAACACCAACTGCTTATCCGAACTATCGAAGCCAAACAGCGAGGAGTAGCTACTGATTTCATTCGCTATTGACCGATGCTCAATCAAAACTCCTTTGGGTTGCCCGGTCGAGCCCGACGTATAGATGACATAAGCCAGATTGTGAGGAGCCAACGCCGTATCTGGAGCTTGCGTTGATTCTTGTGCAATGGCTTCCCAATCCCGGTCAATGTAGATTAGTGGTTGCGTAAAGTCTGCCAACGCCTGGACCGATTGAACATTAGTAACGATGACAGTTGCCCCGGTATCCGAAAGAATATACTGTAACCGTTCCCGCGGATAATCTGGCTCGATGGGTACATAGGCACCCCCTGCCTTCAGAATAGCCAGCAGGCCAATAATCATTTCCAGGGAGCGGTTAAGGCAAATCGGCACAAGCGTTTCTTCCGTCACGCCACGCTTCCGGAGGTAATTGGCCAATTGGGAGGACCGCTCGTCTAGCTGGCGATAGGTCAGTTGCTGGCCGTCAAATTGTACGGCAACACACTGCGGGTGCTTACTAACCTGTTCAGAAAATAAAGCGGTGATCGTCTGCTCGTTTGGGTAGTTAGCTACCTCTTGAGGACCAGGCTCAGTTAATGCATTTTTACTAAGGAAATCGGTGTGGTATATGTCTCTCATCGCCTACAGAATTTATAACACTCGAAAGCGGATTTGCACAGGCCTTAGGCAACACCGGGTTGAAAGCCGGTGCAATGCATCAGGTAGGTCATTTGCACCCGGTTTCAATCCGGTATTGCCTAAGGCCTGTTATGAATAAAAAAAGGACGTAATGTTTCAGACTAGAGTAGTTGTGACAAAGGATCGGTATTGCGATGGCCGTTAATGGGAGCCACCTATAGGTTAATGGTATGGACTGCTTAGTTAAGGTAGTAGGTTTATGTATGATTTAAGAAAGCTTGGTTGAGCTACTATCATATGGGTAAAACGCTTTCCTCGATTGGGCTGGGCACGTTTTGTAAAGCCAATAGCTCTCGTTCGAACTGCTGAAGAATAGCCTGTTTTTCAAGGTTATTTCTGGCAAATAACCGTGCCCTCGCCTTTATTTCGGATAAGTCGAGGCTCAGCGCTTTGTTTATCCCCTTAATCAACGCTTCGCTCGATTCCGGCTCGATCAGCATACCGATCTGATGGCGGTTGATAATATCGTACAGCGTGGTGCCGGGTGTGGCAGAGACTAACGCGCACCCGCCAGCCGCCAGAATACCCGTTAACTTTGACGGAAGCACTAAGTCAGAGGCTGATTTTTTTTGCAGAACCAGATGAATATCAGCCGTGGCCAAAAGGGCTGATAACTTTTCATAAGGCTGTAACGGATGGAACCATACGTTTGTCAGGTTTCTCTCTTTCACTAGAGATTCCAATGATGATTTGGCTCCCCCGGCACCAAAAATCAAAAATTTGACGTTGCTTTTGACCGCGAAATGATTGGCGGCATCAATGATCAATTCCAGACCCTGTTTTTCACCCAGGCTACCGGAATACATAACCACTTGATCGTGCTCACTCAGGCCTAGCTCTTTCCGCAGCGATTCCTCACGCGGTAAGGGTTTGATGGAGAATTCATCTACCCAGTTCGGGAATAACAAGCAGGTCGATTGAATCACATTTTTTTGGGCTACTTTACGCACCATTCCCTCGCTGATGGTGGACACAACGGTGCATCGCTTCAGAATAAATTCTTCTATCAGAAACAGCAGTTTCAGGAAGTTCTTGTTTTTGAACATCTTCAGCTCTTTGGCCATATCGATTTGCAAGTCCTGTATATGACACCAGAGCGGTACTTTACGAAGCCTCGTATAAATAACGGGTAATATGCCGATGTGGAACGGTGGCGATATACAGATGACAACATCGTAACGCTTAGCGAAAAAAATACCCAACCAGTAAATCAGGCTGCTGGCCACAAAGGAGAATTCATGGAGAATTCGGGTCAGCGATGTCACCTTGGCAGGAACGTAGAACGGGCAGCGATTAACAGTTGCCCCCTCAATAGTTTCGGTAAACCATAGCTTTCCTCTATACTGCTTGTGCACTTTCCATTCCGGGTAATAGGGCATGCCAGTGATCACGCGTACCGAATGGCCCTGTTGGGCCAGCCAGGCACCCATCTCACCCGTATATCTGCCGACTCCTGTAAGTTCCGGCGCATAATTAATGTCGTAAATTAAAATGTTCATTAGCCTGTAAATGCTTTAAAAAGAGGAAGATTCTTTCAGGTTGTATAGTGTCGGGAGCTAGCTATTCAGATGCTCCTGTTCTCTTAATAACTCCTTCGTTTTCAGTACAATAAAATACTCGTAAATCGCCTGAAGGGTTGCGTTGGTTAAGCCAGCCTGGCCGTCGAGAAAAGAGAGACGCCAGAAAACCATGTAAAACCACTTGATCAGCGGCCGACCGGGTAACTTGTAGAAAAGGCCTTTCTGGTGGTAGCGCTGGTCGCTGAAATCACGGTTGAGTAAGGCCTTTTTTACCGAGAATTTGATATTCCCCTTATGCTCTTCAACCCAGCGCTTAGCCTCCATGGATGAGTACTGGTTGTGTTTGTTGAGCCAGTGCCGAAACCCTTTCGAAAACGGGTAATGGTTGAAATAGCCGTCGATTTCTTCTACCGTTCCGTCAACCTCCAGAACTTCATTAATTTCCCGATGATAATGGGCTTTCCCCAAACGGACCAGGCGAATATAAAAAGGCGTCATTTGAGAATATTTGAGCCATTTTTTGCCAATGTAATCTCTTCGCCTAAGCCGAAAACCGTTGGTTGTATCCGTTGCTTTTTGGATATGTTCCTGCATTACAGAAAGCAACTGACCGGGAATTTGCTCGTCTGCATCCAGAATAAACAACCATGGATATTTGTACGGTAAATCTCGTAACGCAGCGTTACGTTGGGCCGCATAACTATCGAATTTTCGCTGTGTAACGATTGCCCCCGCTTTCTGAGCTATTTCAACCGTTCGATCATTGCTAAATGAATCGAATACATGAATATCATCGCACCATGACACGGACTTCAGGCATTTGGGTAAATCCTGTTCTTCGTCTTTGGTAAGTATGAGAACTGATATCATAATGTATCGAACTAGTTTACTTTTAGATGAACGCTGCTTGTCGATAAATGCACTTCCTGATCGGTTATAGCATCTGCATAAAATGGCTTCTTACTTAGTAATTAATGAGCCTCATAGTTAAGATGACGTGTGGTAGAAGCCTTATGTAAATGGTGATTGTTTAATCGAAAAATTTAATGTACATGATGCCTACTCTACCTTGAAAATGATAACTGATTGGTCTGACAAATAGACTAGAAAATAAGCGCTGAGGATAGATCAATTAAGATGTAATTCCTGGATAGCACTTTTTTTATTCAGATTAGACTTCACCGATCAAAAACCTCGGAACTTGTGCGTTCATACTTGGCTAGCTGCTAAGCGAACCATTAAGATGCAGCCTGTTTTTTGGTAGCCTATATTGACGAACAGGTTCGCCTGGTATTTTTATGATTTCCACTTTTGTGAATACTGAATTAGAAGAGTGTTTCATGATCGGCGTAAATTACGGGTACTTCCTCAACGGTAACCGGGTAGGTTCATTCAGAAGAGAAATAAAATGGATAAAAAGTCATACTACAAGACTACTCATTTGATACAGAATAAACAAGTAAAACTTCTGATTTTCAGGTGGTTAATCGATATGAAAAATCAATATACTTTATTAAGGAAGATGACTGTCTTTTCAGGCAACTTGATGACTAAGGTCCAAATAAATATTACCAATAATTGAAAAACGTAAATAGTAAGCTTCTTAAAAAAGTTGATAGTCATTATTTAGTCTACTGTTTATTACTTTGATAACCGCTATTCTGATTTACCCGAAAAAGAGCCATTCTTTCTATAAATTAAGATGAAATTTAGCTTAACTGATTGATAATCAGTTTTTATTTCCGCTAAGTAAAATTTTTGCCAATGCGTTATTAATGACGTACTTTATTTTGCTGATTGTTTACTAAAATAAAGCATTTTTAGCCGTTGCCTGATTATAAGCAGATATGTAGAAAATGGTATACTATTTTTTGTTGATATAGTCTACTTGTTTCTCTTAAATTACAGGCCTGCTATGATTGATTAGCCAGTATTTTTTCTTTGAAAATAAACTTATTTCCAGTTAAAAGTATATGTAAAGTCGGTTACTTATAGCTGGCTTTACATATAGTTGTTTTATGTTTATCGATTCGGCTAACTGAGTAGTACATTTATAGTATACTATTATTGAATGAACGTATTGACTCAATATTATTTTTTAAATGTTGCTGATTAAACATCGAGCAAAGGACTACACTATTGGGAAAGTCTTCAAAAAGCTTGTTGAGCTTTTCGGATGGCGTCATGGTTTTTGTGCCTCCGCTGAGTGGTGAGAATAAAATATTAGCTCGTGAACCCCGCTCTGCTACCACATGATCGTATCCTGGTGAACCCGGAGAATTGTCGAATTGCAGAACATCGAAATTCGAGAGATAGGCTTTGTGGATAGGCTCCTGTGACCTAAAATAAGCTAGCCCCCAGGCCCGGATTTTTCCTTCCCTCTTCAATTGCTCGGCCGTGAGCGCTAATTCATCAAAGTAGATAAGATCCTCCTGGGGCTCATGAATGAAAAAATAATCCAGATAATCCGTGTTTAGCGCCCGCAAACTCTTTTCCAGACTTTGGCGCATCTGCATGGCCCGCAGTGGAATTCGGTCATGGAAACGATCAGCTACGCTAGTTGGCTTATTCGATGTCAATGTTATTTTTTCTGGCGAAGACTGCCTGCGCCAGGTATCCAGCATCACGCGGACCAGTGGTTTGACTGGTCTGAACAAGGCGGCTTTCCAGTTTGCCTGAACCCCAAATTTACTGGCCAGAACTACCCGGTCCCGACGGCCTTTGATGCGCTTTCCAACAAATTCTTCAGCTTCTCCGTACCCATAAGAACGGGCTAGGTCGAGGTGGGTAATGCCACAATCGAGAGCACAGTCGAGCGCTCGTTGCGCCTTTACTTTATCAACCGAGCCTAGTATTGGCGCACAACCAAAGCCTAAAGCAGAAGACTTAATTCCGCTGACTAATTCCACTGTTTTCATATACGTCGCTTAAGTATTCGGCCAGGCGTATGGCAAAAGCGCCCAAAAAGAAGGTTGGGTTGGCCTGCCCGGAGGTTGGAAAAACAGAACTGCTGCACACAAAGACGTTTTGCGTGCCCCACACCTTTAGGTTCTGGTCGACTACTCCTTTGGCAGGAGAATCGGCGATCCGGGTCGTACCCGATTGGTGAATACCATCGCGGGACATACTGCGGATGGCGGCAGGCAACTCGTCCTCGGTGTACCAGTAAATCAACTCGCCACAGCCACAGTCCCGCAGCCATGTATCGAGTACGCGGTGTAATTTGATCACCGACTGAATGTCAGCTTCTGTCAGATCATAATGAACGACCAGGCCTTCGCCATCAGGGCCAAGCTCCATGCGATTGTTGGCGTCAGGCACCTGTTCGGCGTGAAAATGAAGTGCATAGCGATTCTGCGGACTGAAGAGGAAAACGCCCGGTAGTTTCCGGTTCAAAAAATACCGTTTGTAGAAAATAGACGCCGGGGTTGTCAATGAGTTAGGAAAACCACGAACAATATTCCAAACGTGTTGAGGCACACCCGTTACCTTTCCTTTGGTGATCGAGTGGGCAATCGCGGGGGGCGCCAGCTTTTTGCCTAAAATGGGCATGATCATGGCGAGGTACATGAACGACATGGCCCCACTACGGTGCTTTGGGTTAAAGTAAAGCGGATTATCGAGCCAGATAGCTGTATTCAGCAGATTTTGTTCGGCAAGAAATTTAGAGGAAAACTGAAAACGCCGTCTCACATACGTCCCATCACTGTCTCGCAAGAACCCAAAGTCTGTTTTTGACGGGTTTCCGGTAAACTGGATGGAGGCAATTTTTCCCGAAATATGTCCTTGGTAATACTTACCTAAAGCGCTTGGAATAGTGCCCAGATTCTTGAAGAGCTGCGTATTTCGGAGTAAGATGCGCGTACTCTCCTGCGTTCCGGCGGCAAGTACAAACGCTTTGGCTTTGATTTCGTAGATTTTTTTGTCTTTGACATGCCGGATAAACATCGACGATACGTTACCCCTCTGGTCTGGTGCAGCAAAGTCACGGGCTTCGTATCCCTGAATCAGCGTAAGGTTTGCCTGTGCAGCAATATCATTGGCATAGCGGTCGCCAAACCGGGTGGGCATGCTCCAGCGCTCAACGACAGAGTCTGTCACGATTCCTTCCCGAAAGTTTTCGGCGATTCTGGCGTTCCCATAGTTGGATGATTCGTGGAGATCAAAAACGGGATTGCCGCATTCGAAATAGGTGGCTGCGCGGGGAATATACTTCGTCATTTCCCGATACAAATCAGGCCCCCAGGTGCAACCGTCTGCCACAATTGGGCGATCAATGAAGTCAATCTCGTCGTACATAACGCACCGCCCGCCCCAGGTGGCCGATGAACCGCCCAGCCCTTTGTTCGTGCATTCATAAGGGCTGTGATGATTTATGGCATTTTTGATCTCGATTGTATCGTCGAGACTATTCACGGGAGCTTGTCCTTTGTAGCCGTATTCAATGAGCAGCACTTGCCGTTCTCGGTTCAGACGGCTGTACTCAAGAGCGAGTGTAATGCCCGCAGGGCCGCTGCCTACCACACACACATCGTACTCTTTTTGAGGTAAAATTTCTGCAATCATATCAGTAAACTTCTTCCTTAACCGTAAAATTATGACGCTCTTTCAGGGGTTTGGCGGGGTTGCCACCGTAGACTGTCCACGGCTCAAGGCTTCTTGATGTGAGCGCAGCTGCCCCAAGGACGCTGCCTTCCCGGCAATGAACCCCAGGTAAGACAATCGCTCTGGCGCAAACCCATGCGTAGGGGCCAATGGTAATTTTACTTTTCAAATAGGTGAATTCGGCACTGTTATAATTATGCGTTGCGCCACACAGGTAAGCGTCCTGGGAAATGATAGAATGGTGGCCCAGGTAAATTCCGCCGGGATTGTAGATCTCGACCCCGGAGCCAATCGTAACAACATCCTCTGTCTCCAATAGCCAGGGTGCCCATATTTTACAGGAGGGATAAATGAAATTTGTCCGGCCGATTTTGGCCCCGAACTGCCGTAGCATCCAGATGCGCCAGGCGTGCATTGGGTTGGGCGTCCACTGGCAGAGTAAGCGCCAGGTAACGCTCCACAACAGTCGACGTAGCTTATTTCGGACCGAAAATGAAGGCCGCAGATAAGGGTCTGGATTCGAATAAGTATGGCTTGATAGCATTGACGTATGTAGTTGGTATTCTTTATCGGCCCCAGGAACGATGAGCCGCATCGACCTGGCTTATTTTATAGTTCCAGTCTTTTACAAGGCCATGACTCGCGAAGCTGAATTCTTTACCTTGCGCTCATCCATTCGGTAAAAGTGCATCGCAATCAACAAGTGCCGACAAATAGAAACCGTTTATGGATGGTTTGAAGAATAAAGTGCAGGGATATTAAGTCTCCGGCTCAAGAACGGGATGGCTTGACGTAGAGAATGTGTATTTTATTTTTGTGGAGAGTTTAGCGAAAGGTTTTTCGAACGTCCTGTAGAATATCCACGCTAATAAAGTCGTCACTAAAATGGTTAGAAGGAAAAGTATCCATTTGTTGACTGGAGAAAAATAAGGATTAAGTAAATTAATAAACTTGATGCCAAGCGGAAAATGAATCAGGTAAAATGAATATGATATTTCCCCTATAAAATTTGGCAACTTACCTATGGATCCCTGATACCCTAAAATAAAGCCAATTGTAACCGATGCAACCAACGCTTCTGTAGCTCCGTATACTACATATGTCAACGGAAGTAGGGAAATTAACGCAATGGTATTGAGTATTTTCGAGCCTTGGTTTGTGTAAATCATAAACCCGATAATGCCTATTAAAAAATAAACGATGTACGAGAAGAACAGAATATAGTCTATTAATTGTGATTGACCAATTAGTATCAGGATTGGCGTGAATACAAGGATGTATGTCCTGGGTAACTTTACAATTATAGTATAAAGTAAACCGATGAAAAGGTAATATTCTGCTTCGACAGCTAATGTCCAGAATACTGGATTGTCGTCTGGAAAATGAAAATAAAACAAACTGGCTATGATTGATTCGACTGTTTCGGGATAGTTTATGCCGCGTATTTTATAAGAGAAAAAACTTATTAGTAACGTAAGGGCGAGGGCTGCGAGGTAAGGTGGATGCAAGCGAAGAAGCCGTTTCAGGAGAAAACGGAAATAATACTCAATTGAATACCGGCCCATGTACAAACTTAAGGGTATGACAAAGCCCGAAACGACAAAGAAAATTTGTACACCGTATTTTCCATAGTCGTAGAAAAAGACAAATAAATCGTTATACGCGTTTTCGGCGTATAGCGGATACCCAAAATGACAAAAGCATACAGCAATTACGGCTATAGCTCTTAGGAGTATCAAACTGTCGAGTTTATTTCTTTTCATAACAAGGTTCAACACAGGATTAATAAATACGAGCCTGTATCAAGTTTCAATAGTGAGCTTACCAGAAATTCAAAATGGGTTAGCTGCTCATGATCTCGGAAAATAAGCGAACGTTATGACTTCGTTGCAATGACTATTTTAAAAACACCTGCCTTTTTCGACGTATTTACCTGATAAAATAGGGATAGAAAAACGTTTCCTGGATAATGGCAATTCGCCATAAAAAGATATGAAAGGCTGTCTTATCAAGTGCTGAATACATCAATTAGATGTTGAGTCGTAAGCACTATTGAAAATGTTTTTTGAAATGTTTCCAGGGCATTCTTGCTCATTTGTTGCTTCTCAGCCATTGATAAATTCAGCCACTGCTGTATTACCTGGTACACGCCATCAATAGTGTCGGGTGCAACAAAACCACTACATGACTGGTCAATTTCCCGCCAGATATTTACCTGATTCGAGATCAGGACAGGTTTTCCACAAGCCAGCGCTTCGACAACGGCAATACCAAAATTTTCCTGATGACTCGATAGCACAAAAGCCTCGCACCCATAAAAGGCGCCCCATTTGGCATCGCCACTGAGCATGTTGACAAAAGAAATTGCTGATTCCTGTGCCTGGTCTGCCTGCGCCAACTGCTGGACAGCCTGCCCATAGAGCGTATCCAGCCCAGGACCCGCAATGAGAAGTCTGGGTATACGTACCTCTTCATCAGGCAGGGCTTCATGCTGAGAAATGCCTACTTCGGCAGTTGCGTAATGATTGACGATCTGCTGGTAGGCTTTCACCAGCAGATCGACCCCTTTTTTTTGATTGATACGGCTCAGAAACAGGATGTAAGGCGTATCGCTCAGCTCCGGGCATTTCTCCAGAAAGGCTTCCCGCATGGCCGGCGTGTATACCGGCGGCTCCTCAACCCCCAGGCCAACCACAATCTCCGATTTTGGTTTGTAGGGGTGAAAAGGCTCCCGAGCGAGTTGCTTCTCCTCTTCGCAAGTGAACAATAAGCCATCGGCCTCATTAATTACTTTACTTTCAATTAGTTGCCAGTAAAGCCAATTGCGGAGTGCCTTCATTTTTCTGCCCGGGGCCTGTTGAAAATAGGGGTCCAGCATACCATGAGGCATGATGAAAAATCGTGGCCGTGCTTCATTCCCTGACTGGCTCCGGCAGGCCTGAATGGCTTTCCGCAAGGCATAGCCATGGTAAAGCCATAGTCCATGAAGTAGAACAATATCGAATCGATGAAGATTATCCACCAGCCAGGGCCTGAACTTAGCCCCATAAGACCAGGGCGTTTTGGCCGGACCCAACATGTGAATGAGCGCCGGTTCATTTAGCAGAAAAGGTTCTCCGGGACTATCAAGACCAGTTACTTCATTGTATATCCCTTGTTTCGAAAGCTCGGTACACATGGTTCGGACAGCTTGGCTTACACCGCCTAGGTTCGGATTCATGCCAGCAATAACATGGAGAATTTTCATGGATAAATGGTTGATTTCGAAGCCATTAGGGTTCACTGATACTTTACCATGACACTGTATTCAGGCTAAAAAGCCAGTCTGCTTTCGGATCGAAATGGTTTTCAGTATAGCCTCCTGCACTTCACTGACGGTGATCGAAAGGATGCATTTCTTCTGCTGCTCAACACAAACCTCAAGGCCGCAACCGGCGCACTCCGTTCGGTGATAAATAATTTGGTTTCTGGACCCTCGTGGAAACCAGCGACCGGGCAGATTCCTCGCCGAAAAAATGCCGACACAAGGCGTTCCAACGCAGGCCGCCAGATGCATTGGGCCACTGTCGTGGCCAACAAAGACGCTGGCCCGTTTCAGAACAGCGGCTGAAACTCTGGGCGTCAGTTTTCCGCAAAGGTTTAGTCCGTTACCTCCCCAGGCTTCCAGAAGTTTAGCCGACCGTTCGGCTTCTTCAGCGGCCCCGATCAACACCAGTCGCCAGCCCGGTAAGGAAGCCTGAAGCTGGTTGAAGAGCTTAGTCCAGTTGTGGGGCTCCCAATCATTGGCCTGGTTTTTTGTGCCAATACTGACGGCTATGATTGGGGTTCGGGATGAAATAGTAGACAGCGCCTGTTGGGCTAGTTGAAGCTCAACAGCAGTAAGTCGGAGGTCCCAATAGTGGTTGTCATCAAGCGGAACTACCCCCAGCGTATTTACCTGTCGGGCTAATCGAACAGCCTCCCATTCGGGTTCTCTGGAACTGTCAGGAGACGTACCGGAATTTTCGTCTGCAAAACCGATGAACTGGCTAATCCCGGCCGTTTTGAAGAAAAACCGGTCACGTTTGATCGCTAGTTGCGATCTGGCCGACATCAGACTAACCACAGTATCTATTTTCAGGGATCGTATTTTCCAGATTAGATCGGCAAAAACGAATGGATTTCTGGTGCCAACCGGATAATTCATCACCCTGTTAAAAAAATAATCTTTCCCTAATACGGTTTCCAGTGGAGCCGCTTTTGTGGCAACCGGACGATTGGTTAGCAAGGTTAGGTCAGCATCTGGAAAAGACTCTTTTACCTTATGAAAACATGGAAGAGCCATCACTGTATCGCCCAAACTGCCAAGTCTATAAATAAGAACTTTATTGCCAATTGCTTTCATAATATAGGTTGTATAGTATCGACGAAAAATTAATAGTATCAAGAATTTTTACTAATTGTCCCGGAGCTTAATGACCTTATGATAAACTGGCAGCATGTATTTTTCTGACTGCACATTTCGTAATTTCTTAATCGTTTGACCACTTATTCCCTTAATGAGCTTATCCAATAAACGGGTTGAATGATAAAACAGAATATACAGTAGTATTATCTGTATCCAGCCGCGTAATAAAAACGTACCTATGCCTTCTACACTTTCAATAGTCAGAAATCGAAAGATGTCTGTTAAAACCAGCAAACCGCATAAGCTAAAGGTTATTGGCGTTGATTTTTTGGTAGAGAATCGGGTCAGTTTTCTTATTGAAAACTTATCATAAAGTAAAAAAACCGGAATAATGCCTATGCCTAAAATAGCTAAATACCACCAGCCAAATGCCGACATGCTTACGCCAGAAAGATGCCCGGTTCGAAAGCCCCCAATGGCCCAGGGATTTCCCGTTACTTTATAATGGAAATAATCTCCGAATGAACCAGAACTAACAAATCCTTTGTCAACATTAATGCCGAGCGTTTGTAAAAAAGGCAGTGGGAGTATGGCAAAGAAGTGATCGATGGTGTAATTCAGCATATCCGAATCGGGGTTGCTGACCTTCGATGCCATTATAAGACTTAAGTCATTGTATTTGAGGTTGGAAAACCGGGCCAGGAAAATATTGTCCATATAATACTCGTCCCAGAATCGATTCTCTGCGATATCGGTGCCCATCAATCGAAATAATCGGATTCCTTCCTTGTCAAAAAAATTGATAAACGTTCGCTCCAGAAGTTCTGTATACGTAATGTTATGGCGGTCGTCCCGAACCATAACCATAGCCGTACTAACATCGGCAACAGGGCCGGTAATAATCCATAAACTTATCGCGCCAATAAATACGTTTTTTAATGTAAAAAAACGGGGCTTGAAATAATCAATCAGTAGCCCTAACCCATAAGCGAAACTGATGGATGTGAAACCGACTATAAACCCAGTCCGGTTGTTACGGGCAATGCTGACAATAAAAAGGAAGATGGTAAATACAAGTAAATAAATCGTCGTTCTTTTTGTGATTGTTTCCTTGCTGCCATAGAGCTTTCCAACCGGAATAAAGTAAGGCGCATATGAGAACGGAATCAATGCCTGAATGAACTTGTCGGATGCGGCTCCCGTTGGAGACCAGCCAACGGGCGTGTATATGTAACTATAAAATGTAGCGGCAACGCCCATCAAGCCCATCAGCCATAATTGAAGGCTAGTTGGTGGATTAAAAAAGCCGACTTTATTAAGGACGGAATGGGTTCGATTAATTGTTTTTTTAAAGACGAGTTGATAAAAAATATGCGCCAATACAATGACGAATAGCGAAGCCATTGAGTGGAGAAATACGTCATAGGGACGCTCCAGATTAAAGATAATTGGCTTGCTTTCAATTAGGGTGAATAATAAGGGAAAGTAGAATTGGGTTGAGGCAAAACCCAGGACTAAAATCGTAGAAAGCGGGTAGTTCAGTAAAACGCTTGAACGTAAAAAGACTTTTGTCGTAACGGCCCAGGCAATGAGTACGCATATAACGGCAACCCAGTTGGCAGTAACTTGGAAAAGAATACATTGCAGTACAGAAGCTATAATCAGCGTAATCCAGGACCACCTCACCACAATAAAAACAAACTTCTCAGTTGCTTCTGGGGCAAACTGCTCCTGTTCCGGGTAAGCCATTGGCCGCTCATATGCATCTGGTATCTTAGGGGTCATGCTGCTTAACGATTAATGTCCTGGATAGCTCAAACAGGCGATTGAAAGAAGTGAGAGTAGAGATAGGCAGGCTTTAGTCAGACAATTGATCGACGGGTTGCATTTTTCGTGCACCTGGTAAATTCATCAGGAGTTTTCGGATACGTTTTGTTGCAAACGCGGGTAGGATTTGCCAATACCGCCAGAAATTCCAGGAAAACAGAGCGATAGCCACCAGGAGGATCATCCACTTCATGTGGGGCAGTTGCGTCATGGCTCCCATGGCAAAGGCAGCGATCCAAATCGACATAACCGCTATACTGAATGGCTGCCTGGGCCACCGTAAGTCATTCGTTTCCAGCCAGCGCTTGGCCACCGTTTTATACCCAATGGCAGCGGCTATCTCGGCCAGCAGTAAGGCAACGCCTGCGCCAAGTATGCCATTGCTCGGTACCAGAATGAAGAGTCCGGCAATCACAATAAAGGCTGCCAGGGCCGGAAGCACGACCTGAGGCCCCAGCATATTATTGCCGATCACAACTGCCATGGCCGGTTGCGCTACGGCATAAACCAGAATAGCCAGCGAAAGGATGGCGAACAATAAGGAGTCGAAAGGAACCTGCCCACGAGTCCAGATTGTATACAGTGGCTCAACAACGGCCTGCAAAACAACGATGGCAGGTGCAATGAGCGCAACGACCATGATCCATATGATGCCAAACGAGGCATCGACCCGGTCCTGATCGCGCTGGTGTAAAAAACGTACCAGTTCGGGCATCAGCGGATTCGTTATAGTCCGCAATCCCTGCAAGGCAACATTGGCCCCCGTACGCATGGTTGAGAAAGCGACCAGTCCGGTAGCGCCGGATAAAGGCGCCAGAAAAAGCCGTACGCCCTGTTGCCGAACATTTTCAAGCAACACTTTCCCAAATATGGCTAATGAACGGACGAAGTTATACGAGCCTAATGCCCAGGATGGCTTGCTGAATTTGATCTTTTCCTTTCGGGCTAAAAAGAACAAATCTATATAGATCGGAATATTGAAAATGGTTATTGCGCAGGCTGTTATTAATCCCGTTGTCAATAAATCAGCCCCAAAGATTACAGCCGTAATCGGCGCGGCAGAATTTACAATTGCGGTAAGGAAATTCCACCAGAACATGCGTGGAGAATGTCCGTAAGGAGCCAGCGCTCGAAAAAATATTCCAGCTATACCGAAAACTGGCCAGGTAAAACTTTGGAATAATAAAACGAGTCCGGCGTCATGAATAAGCGTAGTATCTGTATTCTTTGCTTTGCTGATCAGAAAATCTAATGAATTCGTATTAATTAAAATAACGATCAGTAAAACTTCCGCCAGATTGATGAGTATGTTAATGAATATACCCGACCATAAATAATTACTTAATTCATGATTATTTTCTTTGCCGATGCGCAAAAATTCGTACCCTAAAAATTCCTGATGACCAAAATCCACTATCGATAAAATACTGATCAGTGCATAAGTAGACAGCCAGATACCATAGGTAATAACGCTCCAATGAGACAAATAAATTGGGACCAATGCTATCTGCGATACCATGGTGACTCCAATTTGTGCCCAGGATGCTGCACTGCCAGATAGTACCCGTGATGCTGTAGACATAAATGAACTAATTGAATTAAATTAGGCGCAACTTGCTTCTGAAATTTTTTTCGATAAGTAAACAACTAACTGACATGTTTATCGAATCAGCAATTACCAGGCGTTTTTATCGCCCTTAAGCATTTCTGTTACAGTCCACCAACAAATTTTTATATCGAACAGCAATGTGTGTTTTCTAATATAAAAAAGATCATACTGTAATCGGTGGTGGATTTTTACAAATTTATCCGTAATGCCACGTGAACCACGAACCTGCGCTAAACCAGTAATTCCGGGTAATGCCGCATAGCGATTATGATATCCTTTTAGAACGCCCCAGTAGTTCGCATCATGCTCGACGGCATGCGGCCTGGGCCCAACAACACTCATATTACCGAGTAACACGTTTAAGAACTGAGGCATCTCATCTATATTCGTTCTTCTCAGGAATTTTCCTATGCGTGTTACGCGCTCATCATCTTTTGTGGCTTGCCTAAAAACAGCGTTGTGCTCGTAAGTCATCGTTCTGAATTTAAAACAAAAAAAAGGTCGGCCATTACGCCCTGTTCGTAATTGAATAAAAAGTATAGGCCCTCGTGATTCCAGCTTAATGAGCAGGCCAACGAGTGGAATTAGCCATATCAGAATTGATACCGTCATTAGAATGGCTAACGATAGATCGAATAAGCGTTTATAGACACTGATATGTTTTTGTTCAATAAACAACGTATCATGTTCTACTTCTGGCTGAAAGGTTTTGACGTTAATAGAAGTTAACATAATTAATATGTTTTATTGATGGATAAAGAGGAGGCCACTTCAAGCTAATTAGCGTTTACTACGTTATCAGGACAGTATCCATTTTTTTCGGCCTGGCTTTCCGTACACGTAGTCTTCGTTTTGGGTATTACTGTATTGATAAGCGTCACTGCCGTCAACAGCGTTCAGGATAATATTTAACCGAGGAAACCGATTATCCATATGCAGCTTATCAATCATTCGCAGGTGGTTCTTCGGCGTTACGTTATGACGAACCATAAAGAACGTGGTATCAACCAAGGGTGCAATTATTCGGGCATCAGAAACGAGACCAACAGGTGGGGTATCAATAATTATATAATCAAATCGGTCGCGGAGCTCTGTAATTAATTGAGTAAGCCGCGGGCTACTTAATAATTCGGACGGGTTGATGGGTATATTTCCACTTGTAATGACATAATAATTGGTGCTGCCAGGTACAGGTGTCAACACATCATCAAGCGTAGCCTCTCCCTGTAAATAATCGCTAATGCCTATTGAGTTATTGAGACAAAAAACTTTATGAAGTTTAGGCGCTCTTAAATCCATATCCAGGATAACGGTCGGTTTATTCACATAAGCCAGACTCATCCCTAGATTGATCGATACAAACGACTTCCCTTCTCCACTAATGCTTGATGTAAAGAGCAGCGCCTGGCTTTCTGTGGCTTCATTCCGGAGAGAGGGCAGGCAGGCGCGCAGGGTTCTAATCTGTTCTGCAATAACGGATTGGCCTTTGGGGGTAATCACTAATGAGCCTTTTTGCCGTTTTTTTACCAGCTCACCAAGAATTGGAACCTGTGTAACTTCTTCAACATCAATCCGTCGTGTTACCCGGTTATTTAACGCGTCATTACTGGCCACCACAGCAATTGGTATAACAAGTCCTAATAGGCTGAATAAGGCGTAAATAATTGACTTATTAGGCCGTACAGGTTCATCTTCACTTAAGGCCGTATCAATCGTGCGCGTATCAGCCATTGTTGAGGCAAAAGCAACAGCTGTTTCTTCTCGTTTCTGGAGCAAATACGTATACAAGCTATTTTTTATGGCTTGTTGCCGGGTAATGTCCATGAGCACTCGTTCTTTCTGCGGAATTGTCCGAATAGCGCCCTCAACTGAGCCGTTTTTTTCGACGTACTGACGTTGCGTACTCAGCAGCATATTCTTCATAGTCAGGATTGTACTAGCCATATTATTTTTGGTTATTTTAATCTGGCTATCGACCGTTTCCAGCAGCGGATTTAATTCTGACGTAGTATGCAAAAGGTGATCCCTTTGCTGCTCAAGCTGGGTTAAATTATTAATGAGGCTCAAAAGAACGGGATCACTTAAACCAACGACGGCTGGTGTATTTCCTCTGGTATCGCCTTTGCCTTCTATGTATTTTTGCAGATCATTTAGCGTGGCAAGCTGAATTTGTACCTGGTTCATCAAGGCGTCATTTTGTTGTACTGTTTGCAGAAATGTTTGCG
Organism: Spirosoma radiotolerans; assembly: GCF_000974425.1. Taxonomy (NCBI): domain Bacteria; kingdom Pseudomonadati; phylum Bacteroidota; class Cytophagia; order Cytophagales; family Cytophagaceae; genus Spirosoma; species Spirosoma radiotolerans. The sequence continues at coordinate 5,520,521 of NZ_CP010429.1, read as the reverse complement.
CTTGTACACTCAGGTCAGTAATACCCTGGTGTGATTTATATTGCTCTACATTTCTTTCGGCCGAAGCCAATTCACCCGAAACGATATTAAGCCTATCTTCTATAAATTTTAAAGTGCTGGCCGCCACTTTGTTTTTATCCATTATAGCAGCTTCATTATATTCTCTTATTAATTGATTTAATATAGCTTCGCCTTTGGCTGGTACGGCATCTTCAAGGGAAAGCAAGATTACTGTTGAGCCTTTTCCTGTCGGAATTGCATGGAGATTAGTCAGGTAATTTTTTACAGATGTAGCTCGTTTAGTGACCTGGATAGAATAGGGATTTTCGCTGTCAAAAGTTTGTTTTTTGGTTACGATTTTAAGGCGCCCGTAAGGTGTTTCTATCGCGTGATTTACGGGATAAACCTGTTCATTTATTTTTACTGCTTTATTGCTTAGCATACTTACTTCCAGCGGTTTTTTATACAGCTCGGGCTTGCCTGACTCAACAATTAATTCGATTGGTGAATCAGTATAAATTTCTCGCTTACCAAAGGTGGTATTCTGGAAGTAACGTACATCTAGATGAAGTTTATCTGCGACCCGGTTCATGAGGGTGAACGAGCGTAAAATTTCAATTTCGTTTTCGACAACTTGTTTATGCGCAAATACACCTAATTCTTTTAATGAACTGGATTGTTCGCTCCCTTTTTGCTGATCCTGAACCAGTAAACTAGCTTGTATTTTATATATTGGTTGCTTGTTTGATATATAAATGTGGCCAATAGCAAGCATTAATACTGTAGATAGTATGAACCAGGGCCATAATTTACTATACTTTGATAGCAACGCTCTAATATTTAGGCCATCTGATTCGACTAACTGATGTTGTGTGTATGTATACGTATTCGCTGACATAATCTGAAAGGTTATTTTAAACTATTGTTAGTACCAATAAACTATTGGTATTCATTGCTGATCAGGAAAACATAGTTCGTTAATGTGTAGGTAAAATTTATGGGCATGGTCTGTTCAAGCACATAAATTCCTGAGCGATAGTTAAAATAAAATCGCTTGTTATGTATAGTCTTTGCCGAAAAATAAAACTAATATGTAGGCAAACACGTAGTAACTGAATCCCGTAAGTCTTTGTAGACGCCCTGGAAATGCTTAAATGGCCTGGACTTCTTAGCTTGTAATTTTAGCTGAGGTGATAGGGAAAGACTATACATCCTAAACCAAAACCTTAGTACTGGACATTATAGCGTCTACTTGTATGAAACCGTATATTTTACGCTATACTTTATTGAGGTTGTCCGTATTGATAATTACTAAACGAACGACTCACAGAGTGCTACTAGGCAAATAATTGATAAGTGCGTTATTGAAATAACATTATGAAGGTAAAGAGCTTTTTATAATGTTGAAAGCTGTAAGTGTATGATATGAATTAGTTTAGTATTTCTAAGTTTCAAACCTTGGCTAGTTTGGGACTATATATTTTACTTAAGTTTATTCTTATGGAAAATGAGAAAATAAGCACTTGTATTTTTTAAGGTGCTAGTATGAATATTCCTCATTATAGCCACTGAATAGATTACCTCTGGATTTTGGGCTTCGGTGTGAAAAACGAGGAGGTTGTTCGAAAACAGGCTATTAAATTATTTTCTGGTCTTTAAGGTTACATGGGAGCAAAAATTATATATTTGTTAGTATAGTCAAAAAGTAGACTTATTGTATACAGGTGTTTTGCTGGCTAATAACCATGTAGGGAAATCAGGAGAGCTCTCCGCTTAAGTGATACAATTCTTGCTCGCAATGCCATTTTGCAAGCGTTAGTAGTGAAGGTTAAAACTTGTTTACATTGCTGACGCCTATCAGACAGGTTAGGAGATCCTCTCCCCATGTACCGATTACTTTTTTGCTTTTTACAAGTTTGTACTTTCCAAAATACGTACTTCGTTCGGGAAGTACGTATTTTGTAACAAACCGTAATGGCCTCATATTACTTGTATGAAGAAAAACCCCTTTGTGCCTGGCCCCTGGACAATCATATTTTCGATTGTTATTCTCGTCTTTATCCTGCTTGCTATCTGGCTGATGAGATTAATTTTTTAACCACTTGCCTATGCTATAGCCCTTGCGCTGTGGTAATCTGGAACCGGGCGTGACAGTAGGCTGTCACAACTAGTTCAACAATGAATGGATATAGATAATCAAAATCGCATAAGCAAGAAAGCCATGGTCGATAAGACCATGGCTTTCTTGCTTACAGGCAACATAATTTACTGATAAAGGACTTCACGCTTCAACCTAACGCCAGGCTATGTTTCAACGGTGGCCGTTACTTATCGGTAGGTGAAGCGCGGAGTTAAGGCTTCGGTTCACCAGCGGATGTGTTGCCGTTGGACGCTGCCAACGAATTGATCCAGGCTGCTATCTTGAGCGCATCCGCTTTTGGAACCTGTGGCATGGGCGGCATCTCGGTAGCATAGTCAGGCCAGTTTTTGGGTTTTGGACTGTAGATCAAATTCAAAATCTGGTCGTTGGTGTATTTGCGTTTGGCTACATCGGCAAATGCCGGACCTACCTGCCGTTTGTTGGCCTGATGGCAGGCCGAACAGGTATGGCGGTTAAGCAGGCCTTTTACTTCATCGTAGGTTGGCGCTTTGGCCATTGTTACGGCCTGCCCTTCCACTAGCTTAGGCTTAGCGCCCGTAACAGGTTTGGCACCGGCTTTGGCGGGCGTTGCCTTTTTGCTTGTTTCGGCAGCGGCTGGTGTGGCCGGCGTAGTCGCTGAATTTCGGGTACTTACCTCGCTCATTGCCAGTTTTTCGCCTTCGGGGATGTTGTTCAGCGTGTAATAAGCAATTGGGTGAACCAGCGAATAAGAGCCTTCGGCACCCCGAACGCCATCCAGTGTCAGTTGGTGAATGTAGTATTTACGAAGGTCGCCTACAATGATTCGGGCTTTGAGGCCGTCCGCCGACACTTTTACGCCTTTGAGGGGCAAGGCTTCCTTGTTGATCGTCGGGCTGCCGTATACCGCGTGGTATTTATACAGGAAACTCTCGACCCGGTAAGACGCTAAATCTTCGGCCGATTTCCGATCGACGGGTTTTGTGAATTCTACTTCGAAGCCATCGGGCATTGCTTTCACGGTACGCATCTCGAAAGGGATAGCGCCATTCCAGGCTACCCGCTGCAATCCTTCGTTGGCTTCGCCGGCTGATCCCCAGCCCCGGTTCGTTTCACCAACGAACAACGAGCCATCTTTAGCGAAAGCCATCCGCAAGACACCCGACCGGAAACCGTTGCGGAATTCGATGGCACCACCCTGATACTCGCCATTTATTTTCTCCATAAATACCCGCGAGATTTTGCTCATGCCCTGGTCACCAACCAGCAGTTGCCCCGCAAAAGGCCCGAAGGCTCCATCCGGAATTTGCACGATTTCGGAGTTTGAGATGCCCAGAATACCATGGGGCAGCCAAACGGCGGGCGTCTGGATTTCGGCGTTCGGAAACAGTTCTTTCAAACCATAGAGCACGTTTGGGGTCTCATTAACGACGTTCTCAGGTTTGATGGCCCGTCCGTTTTCATCCCGCCGACGCCGTTCGTCGATCTTCGCGTCAAACTGTTCGGTAGTGAGTTTAACCGGCGAGTTGGGCATGCCCGTCCAGCGCAAACCCGCCGGGTGACCTACGAAGGCCCCTTTCTTCACGTGTACGATGCCGCCGGAACCCATCCAGTCGCCCTGGTTATCGGCATAGAAGAGTTCGCCGTCAAAAATGCCCAGTCCGCAGGGAGAACGCATACCGGTAGCCCAGGGCTGCATGGTGCCGTTCTCGCTGATCTTCATGGTCCAGCCCCGCCAGGGGACCCGGCTTTCGCCCCGCCACCATTCTTCATCACCGAAGGCTACATTGCCCGTTACGAAGAAACTGCCATCTGGTGCAATCTTCGGACCGAAGCTATACTCGTGGTAATGACCCGATAGCGGCCAGGCATAAACGGTTTCAAAAATATCGGCTTTCCCATTTTTGTCCGAGTCGACCATTTTGGTGAGTTCCCCACGTTGAGCGCAGTAGAAAGCGCCGTCTTTGTAAGTAAGTCCCAGAATCTCGTGCAGACCCGATGCAAACTTGCGGAAGAATGGCTTCCGGCTGGTTGGATTCTCAACAATCCAGACATCACCCCGGCGAGTGGCTACCCCCAGGCTCCCGTCGGGCAGCACCGTCATGCCACCCACTTCGAGTAGCGTACCTTCGGGAGCCGACACTTTCAGAATCTTAAAAAAATCTTCTTCCTTCGGCGATTCCTGAGCCGAAGCAGCCGTTGTTGTAAAGGCGGCTATGAAGATGAGGGGAATTATTTTTTGTATAATTTTCATCGCTTAAACTACCCCTTTGGGGTTTGGGGCCTTTAAAACAAGATTGAGTAGGTCACTTTTCCTTTCACGGGAACGATCAGTTCCTGGCGTCCATTGGCATCCCGAATAGTTGGCTTGGCGCCAGAGGCATCGTCTATACGCACATACGCCTGCCCATCAATCAGGTACATGCCGCCATCCATGGGCGTAATGCTTGAGCCGCTGATGAGCCGGGCGTATAAATCGCCCGCGGGGTTGGTGATGGTCACTTCACGCTGAACACCCTTTCCTTCGGGCAACACCCGGATTTTATCGTCGATGGATGAGCCAAAGCTCTGGTACCGAAACGTGGGTCGATCGCTCTCGTCCAGCACGTATCCTTTTGGGCGGTAGCTGGAGCCGGTGGTATCGGCCGCCCAGTTCGCTTGTGGCGACGCCAGCTTGCTCAGGAAAAGTACTGGCGCACCCAACCGTTGAACCATGCCCATGGGCCTTGACGAACCGTCACCCCGATCATGCCACATGGGGGTTGCGTCCAGAAATGAACCTCGCCAAACCTGTACCAGGGCCCCTTTGTCCAGATCGTACGTATAATGTACTTGCTCGGGGCTGCCGACGGAAATCGCATGAACCACACGGAGCGTGCGGCCCTGCGTGTTTTTCTCGCCAGGCATATCCATAAAGCTGCGGAGAACCGTGTTGCCGGGCGCATCAATAATAATCGGGTCAACCTCTTCGCCGTTGCTACCCGCTCCTTCGCTGATAACAAACTCACGGACACCGGGTCCGGCAACAGTCAGGCCAAGGGCGGGCTGCGCCCAATCCACAAATTTGGCATAAAAGAGCTCGAAGGGCAGATCGCCTTTGGGTAGGGTCGCTTTACCGCTACCATTCCAGCCACCTGGTGTAATCACCGACTGGTTATTGATCTTAAGCATACCTCCGCCCCCTGGCACTCCGAGGTTGAAGCGATACTCGCCGGGCTCGGCCACGCGCAGTGTACCCGAGTACCGAATTAAAAACTCGTTCGGAATTCGGCTGACCGAGGCCGAAAGGACCTTGGTCGCTCCTTCCGATTCTGGTGCCGTTTTATCATAATCGGGTTCTTTCTCATATTTGCCCTTGTAGACCGCGTATTTAAGGTTGAGCAGTTCGGGGCGTGGCTTGTCGTAGGCTACATAACGTATGTTGCGGAAAGCTACCGCGCCATGATCACCCTGAAAGCGGAGCGGCCCCAGGGGTTTTTCATCCGCAAATGCCGAGCCACGGGTAGGACCAGTGAGTTCAACATCTTCCTGAATAGGCACTCCATTCAGCTCAATCCGGATTACGCGCCCATTCTCGGTTTTCTGCGGTACCCCGCCGGGCCCATTGGTGTTGAAGCGGGGTGCCTGGAACGAGATTTTCATGTGCTGCCATAAGCCCGGCGCACGGCTGGCATTCTGGCGGGCTGCGTGGCCTTCATAGCCTTTCTGGCCTTCGGGACGTTTATCGTCCCAGCGCTCATAAACGGCTCCGTTATCATGCACGTTTGGCGTCCGAATATCCCAGCTATCGCGTAGTTGAATTTCGTAACGGCCTTGCAGATACACGCCTGAATTTGACTTCGACGCCATCATATAGTCGAATTCCAGATCTAAATCGCCATGCTGAAGCGTGGTAACCAGATCGTATTTGTAGGGGTTTTTGGCATCGACTGGCATTTTTGCCAACGGGACATTCACTAAAATGCCGGAGCCTTTTTCGGTTGTGATGGTGTTGGCTTTGTTCAGATCAGCCCGAACGTTACCAACAATACGCCAGTTGTCGGTGGGGGAGGTAAACGCACTTAAGTCGTTGAGTGGAACGCTAATACCAGGCGCTGGAGCAGGTTGAGCAACGGCCAACCCAATGCCAACCGCCCAGCCTACGCCCATCGACCAGAAAAAACGGGTCGTACTAAAGGGGGTTATCATGAGATAAAAAATGGAGTTTTGAGGACTGAAAGTTACATTTTTTCCATGTAAAAGACCGCAAATTGACATTTAACCTATCTTTGGGCGTTTTATATACGGAATTCTTTAACCCGGATTTTTTCCATGAAAAACTTAAGTGTATCGCTGGCTGTCTGCCTGAGCCTTGCCTTTACGAATCAGGCTTTAGCCCAGCTTGAGCCAACCAAACAAACACCACAGTCTACTGAGATTTGGGAGCCAGTGCCGCCCGTTGTGACGCCCGGTAATTTTTCGGCCAGCACAAGCGGCACGACGCCCCCATCCGATGCCATTGTGCTTTTCGATGGTAAAAACACAGATCAGTGGGTTGCCATCAAAGGCTACGCGCCCGCCAACTGGGAGAAGACCAACGAAGGGCCGTTGAAATGGCCGGTAACCGATGGGGTAATGTACTCCACCAAAGGATTCTCGGCTCGCTCAAAAAAGGAGTTCAATGATTTTCAACTCCACATCGAGTTCAAAACGCCCGAGAAGGTAGAAGGCAACAGCCAGGGCCGCGGAAATAGTGGCGTCTTTTTGCAAGGCCGGTATGAACTACAAGTCCTCGACAACTACAACAACCCGACCTATGTGGACGGTATGGTCGGTTCGATTTACAAGCAGGCGATTCCGTTGGTAAACCCAAGCCGGAAGCCCGGCGAGTGGCAATCCTACGATGTCATTTATCAGGCACCACGGTTCAATAAAGCGGGTATGATGCTCGATTACGCTTACGTAACGGTGCTGTTGAATGGTATTCTGGTACAAAATCACGCAGCGATTCGTGGTACGACGGAGTACATTGGTTACCCGAAAGTTCAGCCACACGGTGCCGGGCCAATTCTGTTGCAGGATCACGGTAATCCGGTTGGTTTCCGCAATATCTGGGTTCGAGAGTTGTAACCACCTGTGTTCGTAGTCATTGACCGAACCACTAGCTAAAGCCTCCGGCATTCACCGGAGGCTTTTTTGTATACTTGTAGTCTACAGTTTGCACTCAGCCTATGCGTCTTTTTACTCCGAATTCGTTGCCCTGCCAGGTTTCAACCTGGCATGATGTGTCAATCAAACCAGGTGCCCAGGGGTCTGGCCCGATGTTGCGAAAAGTCTATGTTCTTTTTATTTTCCTGATTGTCCTATCAACGGCCTGTTCTACAACCACCGTCTACATCGTTCGCCACGCCGAGAAACAAAACGAAACGGATACGACCGACCTTACACCAGCGGGCTATGCGCGGGCGGACGCACTCGCTGAAAAACTGGCCAATCGTGGAATCGACTCTATTTTCTCAACGCCCTATTACCGAACCCGCCAAACGGCCCAGACCTTAGCCCAACGTATTGGCGTTCCGGTAGTAGACTATCCGGCCAAACCAACCGAAGCCATTGTAAACCGTGTTGTGGCAATCCGCCATAAAACCGTGCTGGTTGTTGGGCATAGCAACACGATTCTGGAAATTGCCAGAGGGCTTGGCGCGAAACCGACGATGACTAAAATAGAATCGGGCGACTTCGATAAATTATTCCGACTCCGTATTCATCACGGGCCGTTCCGTCGTTCGGTCAACTTCTTCCCCGATACATACGGACAGCCCACCGCTCCCTAACGGGCGGCTAAGGCCCGCTATCTACCGGTTCATCGCTTCATTCGCTCAATTCATACAAATGCAGTATTGTCCCGACAAACGCGAGTTTTTACTTTGCCAGACATTCTTTTACTTCTGATGAATCAACTATTCCTAAACTTACTGTCTGTTTTTCTGTCGTCGAGCCTGCTGCTCGCCCAGGGACAGCCTATTCGCGCCACTGGCGATGAGATGCCTGTTATCCGGGAAACGACCACAGCTACGCTCCCAACCACGTATACCGGCCGACAAATCCTGGTGGGTAGCGGGGGAGGGGTTACCGGCTTTTCCACGACATACTACCTGCTGGAAAACGGCAAACTCTTTGGGCGACGCAGCCGCGATACTACTTTCACGTTTATTGGCCAGCAGACGGCGACCAATACCAAGCGTGTGTTTTCCGTGGCAGAAAGCAAGTGTAAACTCAAAACGGCCAAATTCGACCATCCCGGTAATGTCTACACATTTATCGAGTGGAAAAAGGGCAAACAGGAACACAAGGTTGCCTGGGGTGCTACGGGCAAGGTAGTTCCGGCCAATTACAAGCAATTTTATAATTCGTTCATGGCCATGATTCCGGCTCCTTCCAGACTCAACTAGTTTCCTGCTTTGTACCGTAAACAACCTATTAAACGAACACTCACCTTATGAAACTACATCTACTGGCCTTAATCCTGCTAACAACCACATACGGGCTGGCTCAGCAACCCGACGCGGGCTTTAAGCGGAAAAGCAAAGTGACGTCCTCTTCGACAGGGCTCGCCAATCGACTCAACGCCGTCGTCATACCGGTGCCCAATGATCGAACCGGCCGGCAAACGCTCTCCAGGTCGCTGGGTACGAACCCGACCATGCAATCGCTGCGGCTGCATGTGGTAAATGACTCGACAACGGGACTGCCTGTCTTTATCGAGCGAAAGCCGAATAAACAAATCAGTAAAAACGCAGCGAAAAACAGCGGGGCACGGCTTTCGGCGGCGGCCGCGGCTTCCATGACGTACCAGTTTATGGGGCAGGTACGTGACTTGCTTAGGCTGGAGAATCCGGAATCAGCGTTTAGCGTTGCCCGCACTGAGACGGATGATCTTGGACAAACGCACGTTCGCCTAACCCAGACGCATCGGGGTGTACCGGTACTGGGGGCCGAACTGGTAGCCCATTTGACCGATGGCGAAGTGACTCTATTAAACGGACGTTATCAGCCCATACCAACAGAATTGACGACAACGCCCCGGCTGGCACTTGCCGATGCTGCCGACAGGGCACTGACTGACGTGCGTAAGACGTCCACTGTGCGCTCATTTGGGGATAATATTCTAAAGATGAAATCATCGGAGGGAATGTTATGCGTTTTTGCCGAATATGGGGTGAGTAAGCTGGCCTACCAGCTCACCATCCGGCCTAATATGCTCGAACGCTGGGAGTATGTCATTGATGCCCAAACGGGGGATGTGCTCGACAAGTACAACCATACCTGTACGGTAGTGGGGCCAATCAAGGCATCGGGCCGGGATCTGAACGGCGTAACGCGCACATTTGAGACGTACCAGCAGAGTAGCAATGCGTATTACATGATTGATGTGTCGCGCCCGATGTTTAACCCAACAGCCTCGAAAATGCCGGGCGATCCGGTCGGAGCCATCTGGACCGTTGATGCAAAGAATATCAAAGGCGATAACCCTAAATTATACCAGCTAACGTCGAGTAACAATACCGACTGGAGCCCGACGGCTATTTCGGCGCATTATAATGCGGGCGTTGCTTACGAGTATTACCAGAATACGTTCAAGCGCAATGCCCTGAATGGCAACGGAGCGACCATGGTCTCGCTCATCAACGTAGTAGACGACGATGGCAAGGGCTTGGATAATGCTTACTGGAATGGCCAGATTATGGCCTACGGAAACGGGCGATTGTTGAAGCCGCTGGCGGGCGCACTGGACGTAGCTGGTCACGAAATGACCCACGGGGTGATTCAGAACACGGCTAACTTACAATACAAAAGCCAGTCAGGAGCCATCAACGAATCGTTTGCCGATGTATTTGGGGCCATGATCGACCGCGACGACTGGACGTTGGGCGAAGACATTGCAACCCCGAGCGTACTGCCATCGGGTGCCCTGCGTAACCTGTCGAATCCCAATCAGGGGGGCAAGAGTAAAGATCCGAACGGGTATCAGCCCGCCACCATGTCGCAGTACGAAACAACGACCGAAGACAATGGCGGGGTTCACATCAATAGCGGGATTACTAATTTTGCATTCTATAAATTCGCTACCGTTGTTGGAAAAGACAAGGCCGAAAAGGTGTATTACCGCGCCTTGACAACGTACCTGGTCCGCACCTCGCAGTTTCTGGATTTACGTCTGGCGATCATCAAAGCGGCCGGGGATCTGTATGGAGCAACGGGGACGGAGGTAACAGCCGCTAAAAATGCGTTCGATGCTGTGGGCATTACCGAAGGTACCCAGTCGACACCCGGCAAACAGCCCGACGTTCCGGTGGCTGCGGGACAGGATCTGCTGTTGCTGGCCGATGCAACCAACTCAAAACTGTACTCGACAGTGGTGGGTGTTAGCCCCGCCAAATTTGACCCGAAATCAACGCTGGGTATGCGGCATCGCCCGAGCGTAACCGACGATGGAAAGACCGCGTATTATGTGACGTCCGATAAGCGCATTCGGGCGGTTAACCTGACCGGCACGCCAACCGAAACGGTAATTTCTGACGAGACCGTTTGGGACAATGTCGCTATCTCGAAAGATGGTACGAAACTGGCCGCCCTAACGGCCGACCAGGATGGGTCGGTGTATGTGTACAGTTACGCAAAAAAGAAGTGGGCCGAATTTAAACTATATAATCCAACCTATACCGAGGGTGTTCAAACGGGCGATGTGCGCTATGCCGATTCGTTTGAGTGGGATTTCGCCGGAGAGAACATCGTGTACGATGCTTATAACGAGCTTCAGAATACGAGTGGCGATGCCCTTGATTATTGGGATGTGGGTTTCATTAACGTCTGGGATAATAAAACGGGCGATTTTGCCGCAGGCGATATTGAAAAGCTATTTTCGGACCTGGAACAGGGCGAAAGCATTGGTAACCCGTCATTCTCTAAAAACTCGCCCGATATTATTGCGTTCGATTACTTTAACGAAAACGATGATACGTATTACGTCGTGGCTACGGACCTGAGTTCGGGTACCTTAAAGGCGGTTTATAAAAACAATACATTAGGATTTCCCAGCTATTCCCGGCTGGATAATAAGCTGGTGTTCAGCACGGAGTCGAGTACTGAAGACATATCGGGAATCAATCTGGGCGCCGACAAACTGACGCCTTCAGGGGGTGTGTCTGTCCTCTACACCAACGCAAAATGGCCAGTCTGGTACACACAGGCTACCCGAACGCTGCCGACGAAAACAGCGCAGACCATTACCTTCGATGCGATTGCTGACCGCTATAATAATCAAGGTGACCTGACGCTCAAGGCAAGTTGTTCCTCCAGTTTACCGGTCAGTTTTGAGGTAAAAAACGGTCCGGCTACGCTAACGGGATCAACACTCAAATTTACCGGAACGGGCCTCGTAACGATTCGGGCTTATCAGGCCGGTAACGCACAATTTTATCCTGCCACATCGGTTGAGCGTTCGTTCAATGTATTGACTGTTACGGGTACTGAACCGCTCTGGTCAGATGCACTGGTGTTCTATCCCAACCCTGCTCATGCGTCGTTGACTGTTGAGTTACCCGGTACGGAAACCTTTGAGCGGGTATTGCTCCGGAACCTCACAGGCGCAACGGTCGTTCAACCGCTCCTGCCTTTGCATCAGCGCACGGCTACACTGGATGTCGGGCATTTACCCAAAGGACTGTATTTTCTTCAAGTTCAAACACCCACCGGAACGGCTACCCGGAAAGTGGTTAAGGAATAGTAGATGCTTTTTGTTTGTACCAGACAGCACCTTGCTGTCTGGTACAACGCTTACTTAGCTGACTCCTCGGTCTGTGAGGACACAGGCCGGGGAGTAGTCTATAATTTACTTAGCCTGATCCGTGAAATCGACGACGGTAACTTCGGCCAGCCAGGGGCCAACGATGCCACCAAATGCTTTATGAGCTGGGTGAGGCAGGTAGGCATCCCGATCTTTCTCATTGTCGAAGGTCAGAATAAACGCGTGCGTCAACCCTTTATTCAGGTTTTCGGGGCTGTTGTTTGTTCCCCACTTGAATCCTTTGATCTGGCTGATCTTCGAGGGCAGGGCCTCGAAAGCCGCCACGATTTCTTTCACTTTTTCAGCCGTCGTTTCAGGCTTGAACTTAAAGAGCACGATGTGCTGAACAGAACTGCTTTTCATTTTTTTTACGGGTGGTTCGCCGGTTGGTGTATGGGCATAAGCCGCGATCGTAAGCAACGAAAGAACGGCGATTGTGAGTATGTACTTCATAAAGCGATTAGGGTTTGAGCGATAAAGATAAAAAAAATGCCGCCCCACTATGGAGCGGCACTATCATAAAAACTCGGTTACGCTAATTTCACTTTCAGATTTTCGTCCAGCGCTTCGAGGAAGTCTTCGGTGTTCAGGTAATGCTCACCCGCCACTAACTTCGTACCGGCCGGGTAGGCCGACAGGGCCAGATCTTTCGTCATTTTGCCGCTTTCAACGGTTTCTACGCAAACCGCTTCGAGGGCATTCGCGAAATCGATGAGCGCTTGGTTGTCATCCAACTGACCACGGAAAGCCAGACCACGCGTCCAGGCGTAGATTGACGCAATGGGATTAGTTGAGGTTTTGTTGCCTTTCTGATACTCGCGGTAGTGGCGTGTAACCGTACCGTGAGCCGCTTCGGCTTCCATTGTTTTGCCATCGGGGGTAACCAGTACTGACGTCATCAGACCCAGCGAACCGAAGCCCTGCGCTACAGTATCCGATTGAACGTCACCGTCGTAGTTTTTACAAGCCCACACAAAGTTACCTTCCCATTTCAGAGCTGAAGCAACCATGTCGTCGATCAGACGGTGTTCGTAATGAACCCCTTTGGCTTTGAACTCAGCGTCGTAGATTTCCTGGAAAATATCCTTGAAACGACCATCGTATTTTTTCAGGATGGTGTTTTTGGTTGAGAGGTACAATGGCCAGCCTTTTTGCAGGGCCATGTTGAAACAGGCTTTGGCAAAACCACGGATCGACTCATCGAGGTTATACATACCCATGGCTACACCAGCGCCGGGGAAGTTAAATACGTCATATTCTAAGACCGTACCATCTTCGCCTTCGAACTTCATGGTCAGCTTCCCTTTGCCTGGTACCAGGAAATCGGTGGCGCGGTACTGATCACCGAATGCGTGACGACCGACAATGATCGGGGCTTTCCAGTTGGTTACCAGACGGGGCACGTTGTTCATCACGATAGGCTCCCGGAAAACCGTGCCATCCAGAATGTTGCGGATCGTGCCGTTCGGCGACTTCCACATCTGCTTCAGATTGAACTCTTTAACGCGGTCCTCGTCGGGGGTGATGGTGGCGCATTTGATACCGACACCGAATTCTTTGATAGCGTTGGCTGCATCAATCGTTACCTGATCGTTGGTTTCATCGCGATACTCAATACCCAGATCATAGTATTTAATGTCAACGTCAACGTAGGGCAGGATCAGCTTGTCTTTAATGAATTTCCAGATGATACGGGTCATTTCGTCGCCATCCAGTTCGACAACCGGATTTGCCACTTTAATTTTTTCCATTTGACTTGATTATAAACGATTGAAAACGATACGAAAACTTAGCAGGGTCGCCTGCGCGGTGCAAAAGTAGTGAAAGCGGGGCAAGGGAGAAAATGAAAAAAAACAAGTCTGTGCCTGATTCGCCTACGTGTTCAGCGAATAGAGCAAGTCAGGTAAGCCTGGCTTATTTCCGGAGCTTGGCCTGTTTCTACGTGAATCATGGAAGGCATCGATTTTTGTTTACTTATTCGAACTAAGGTGATTTTTAATAATAGGTAATACGTCATTTAAGCTATTTATCAGTACATTTATTGGTTCGTATTGGAAAAGCCTAAACAAAATTTGGTATTACTTATGAAAAACTGTACAAAATTAGTACTCGTCTTCTTTTTGATCCCGGCCGTACTCTTCGGTCAGTCAAAAAAGGGAGCCAAAGGCGGAGACAAAATAGAAAAACTGAAAGCCGAAGCGGTAGCGGCTGTTGAGGCCAATAAAGACCAGGCTCAGCAAATCAACGATATGCTGTTTAGCTTTGCCGAACTGGGCTTTCAGGAGGAAGAATCGTTTAAATACCTGACGACGCTTCTCGAAAAAGAGGGATTTACGGTGAAGAAAGGTGTCGCTGGCATTCCGACGGCCTGGATCGCGACCTGGGGATCAGGGAAGCCTCTGATCGCGATTGGCTCCGATATCGACTGCATTCCTAAAGCGAGTCAGAAACCCGGTGTCGCCTACAAAGATCCGATTGTAGAAGGAGCGCCTGGTCATGGGGAAGGCCACAACTCCGGGCAGGCGCTTAACATTGTGGCGGTGCTGGCCGTGAAAAAACTGATGGAACGGGAGAAAATTCCTGGTACGCTCATGCTCTGGCCAGGCGTTGCCGAAGAACTCGTTGGTACCAAAGCGTTTTACATTCGGGATGGGTATTTCAAGGATGTAGATGCCTGTATTTTCACGCACGTTGGCAATAACCTGGGCGTTTCCTGGGGCGATAATGGTTATAACGGCCTGGTTTCCGTACGGTTCAACTTTGAAGGGCAGGCCGCCCACGCAGCGGGTGCTCCCTGGCGCGGTCGTTCGGCACTGGATGCCGTCGAACTGATGAACATTGGCTGGAACTTCCGGCGTGAACACCTTGAATTGACCCAGCGTTCGCACTACGTCATTTCTGACGGGGGCGATCAACCCAACGTCGTTCCATCCAAAGCTGCCGTCTGGTACTACTTCCGCGAGCGTACCTACCCGAAGATTAAGAAGCTTTTTGAAACGGGGGTGAAGATGGCCGAGGGGGCTGCCCTGATGACCGATACCAAGTTTACCTATGAGATTCTGGGCTCGGCCTGGCCCGTACATACGAACCGCCCGATTGCTGCGGCTATGTATGACAACATCAAGAAAGTGGGCCTGCCTACTTGGACCGACGATGATCAGTTGTTGGCGCGGGCTTCACAACTGGAATTACAGGCGCCTAAAGTAGAAGGTCTGGCGGTTAAGCTGGATTCGATGGGTATGCCGACGTCGACTGCCCCTGTTGTGATGATGGGTGGTCAGGCGATGACGCCCATGGGTGGCGGCTCGGACGATATTGCTGATATTTCGTGGTCACTGCCGACCATTGTTCTGCGCTACCCCAGCAACATTCCGGGTTTGCCGGGTCACCACTGGGCCAATGCGATCTCGATGGCGACGCCCATTGCACACAAAGGTATTGTAGCGGGTGCCAAAGCGGAGGCTATGACCTTGCTGGATATGCTGCTGAAACCGGAGATTATCAAAGAGGCCTGGGCGTATTATAAAGATGAACAGACCAAAGACATCAAGTATGAATCGTTGATTACGTCGAAGGAGCAACCGGCTATTTATCTGAATAAAAAGATTATGACCGAGTTCAAGCCTAAGCTAGAAAAGTTTTATTACGACCCAAGCAAGTACAAAACGTATCTGGAGCAATTGGGCATCAAGTACCCAACGGTTCGCGACGACCAGCGGCAAGCGGTGAAAAAAGAAGTGGAGAAAGCTGCGGCTAAAGTTTCGTCGTCTTCCTCCCGGTAGTTGGAGAAACCAGAACAGCAGCACGGCATAGCCGGCAGATTAGGATAAAACAGGTAGAGCACGTCCACGGTCCGTGGACGTGCTCTACCCTAAAACCAGAATACTCAAACGGAGACTTTGCTCACTGTGAGCAAAGTCTCCGTTTGAGTATTCTGGTTTTAGGGTAATTACTTCAGCACCACTTTCACCACGACCGGTTGGTGGTCGGAAGGGTAGCGCTGCTCTTTGGCGTCGGTCAGGACGCCGTATTTCAGGACATCGAATTGCTTACTGACAAAGATGTAGTCGATTCGTTGATCCATGGGCGCATCGAATTTAAAGCTATTGAATGTGCCTTCGGGGCCGTAGGGCGGCATTTTTGTTACGCTGTGTGAATCATTGAGCAAGGTCTGGATGGTCTTGATCTGCTCCGTGTCGGGCGTTGAGTTAAAATCACCCACGAGAATTGCCGGCGTGTTTTTGGCGATTCCTTTAATCTTTTCAACCATCAGCTTGCCCGATTGCCGCCGGGCTTCAACACCCTGATGATCGAAGTGGACGCTGAAGAAATAAAAGTCTTTTTTCGTTTTCAGGTCATTAAACTTGGCCCATGAGCATATCCGGTTGCAGCAGGTTGCATCCCATCCCTTACCCGGTTTATCGGGAGTTTCGCTCAGCCAGAAGTTGCCGGACTGGAGAACCTTGAACCGGTCCTTTTTGTAGAAAATAGCCGAGTGCTCGCCCGCTTCCTTCCCATCATCGCGCCCGGCGCCCAAAAAGGCAAACTCGGTCAATTCGGCCACATCAGTCAACTGATCGCGCAGGGCTTCCTGGGTTCCAAACAGGTCGAACTCATGGAACTGAATCAACGCTTTCACGTTTTCCTTTCGATTCGGCCAGGCATTTATCCCGTCGCCTTTGTTGTTGTAGCGGAGGTTGTAGGTAGCAACGGTGATCGGTGTATCTTTTTGGGCAAATGTCGTAGTCGTTGTTAGTAAACTGCCAAGCAGGAGAAAGATCAAAAGACGCATTTTTACTGAGTTTAAACGAGCAAATTAGTTTGTAGAGCGCGAAGTTATTTGTCAATTAGGAAGCTCCACAGATGACAAACCGCAAACTACCGGATTTCTACCAGCCTGAAGTATAAACACAAATACCCGGCGGTCTAAATCGACCACCGGGCATTCGCGTAGGTGAGGGTAGAAAATATTACTTACTCGTGTTCGTGTGCGCGTTCCGTATTTCGCGCGCCATGTTCATGAGTCGTTTCCAGCAACGGCCAATGGTCTTCTTATCTTCTACTTTTTTTTCTTTTGCAGCTGACGTCGCTCCTGCTGGTTCTGGTTTTACTGGCGTGTTTTTAACCAGCACAGGTGTTTTCTCCAGATTGACCGGCCGGGCCTGGGTATCTATAAGGGGGGCTTTTGTTGATGATGTAATCGTGAAGGCATCTCGCGCTGGCATAGCGCTGATTTCTGATGAGATCAGCGGGCTGGTTAGCAGCGAGGCAATGGCAAAACAACCCGTGGCAGTTCTTCTCAAATTAATTCTCATAAAGAAATTGGTTTTATAATCACTAATGATCTACATCCGTGACGACTGCAAACGGCAATGCCTTCATCACAAATATATGTAATAGTATTATTGCATCATATATTTGTATTAAGTAATTGTAAAATAATTAGTCTACTGTTGGCATATACAAACACAGTGCCAACTTTTTTTTGCCAGGCTACTAACTTGACCGATTATTATATTGCCAGAAAGAAAAGTTCTTATTTATCGGGGCGCAGGTGGGGAATTTTTCGCAATTCCCTTTCGATGGATGAAGAGCGAATGTGCGAGAATAACGTACAAGCTCATCTTAGTAGTATGTCACTGCAAAAACGCCCGCCAGAAACTGTTATCTTTGTGTCATTGTTTGTGATAGACTATGTTTGAGAACCTTCAGGATAAATTAAATAAGGCCATAAAGACCCTAAAAGGGCAGGGCCGTATTACCGAAATTAACGTTGCCGCGACGATCAAAGAAGTACGTCGTGCACTGACGGATGCCGACGTTAACTATAAAGTAGCGAAGGAAATTACGGATCGCATTCGTGAAAAGGCCCTTGACCGGAAGGTGCTCATATCGGTGGAACCCGGCCAGTTGTTCGTCAAGATCGTGCAGGAAGAACTGACCGAACTGATGGGGGGCGAAGCACAGGGCATTAACATCAAAGGCGATCCGGCGATCATTCTGATTGCGGGTTTGCAGGGGTCGGGTAAAACAACCTTTTCGGGTAAGCTGGCGTCGTATCTGAAAAAGCAGGGCCGGGGTGTGCAGCTTATTGCCGCCGACATCTACCGCCCGGCCGCTATCGACCAATTGAAAGTGCTGGGTGAGCAGGTTGGTGTGGAGGTGTACGCAGAGCCTGAAAACAAAAATGCCGTTGAGATTGCTCAAAACGGTATTGCGTTGGCGCGGAAGACCGGAAAGAAAATCGTTATTGTGGATACCGCCGGACGTTTGGCCGTCGATGAAGCCATGATGCAGGAGATTGAAGCGCTTAAACGGGCCATTTCTCCCTCCGAAACGCTATTCGTCGTGGATTCCATGACCGGGCAGGACGCCGTCAACACCGCCAAAACCTTTAACGAGCGCCTTAATTTCGATGGTGTTGTGCTGACTAAACTCGACGGCGACGCACGGGGTGGAGCTGCCCTTTCTATCAAGACGGTCGTTAATAAGCCCATCAAATTTATCAGTACGGGCGAAAAGATGGAAGCCCTCGATGTGTTTTATCCTGATCGGATGGCCAGCCGGATTTTGGGCATGGGCGATGTGATTTCGCTGGTTGAACGGGCTCAGCAGGCATTTGACGAAGACGAAGCCAAACGCATCAACGCCAAAATGCGTAAGAATCAGTTCGACTTCGACGACTTTCTGTCGCAGTTGCAACAGATCAAAAAGATGGGTAACGTCAAGGACCTACTCGGCATGATTCCGGGTATGGGTAAGATGATCAAAGACCTGGATATTGATAATGACTCGTTCAAGCCTATTGAGGCTATCATTAGCTCCATGACGCCTAAAGAACGCAGCCGCCCCGATATTATCGATGGAAGTCGCAAGAAGCGCATTGCTGCCGGTAGTGGTACGAACATCACTCAGGTAAACAACCTGTTGAAGCAATTCGATGAGATGCGGAAGATGATGAAGAAGATGAATACCATGCAGGCATCAGGCAAGATGAACAAGATGATGCGCTAGTTTCGGTTTACGGCTATAAAGTTTATAGTTTGTGGTTTACGGTAGGCTGACGCACGCATTTGCTGGCATGAGCCAACCGTAAACCACAAGCCTTTTAACCAAGCACTCCATGGCCTGTGTCCTCACAGGCCATTTTTGCGAATAGAAACAGTTGCTGACGCCCGAGTGGCCTGTGAGGGCGCAGGCCACGGAGTAAGATGTTTGTAGTTCGCGTCAGCCTACCGTAAACCAAAAACTGTAAACGACAAACCTTTACAACTTCAAATAGTAAGCTCGTTTTGCGGGCTCAAACCGCTCAATGGCGTAGCGAAGAGCCGTACGGGGCATCTTGCTGACGTGATCGTGCAGAAACTCCTCCAGGGCGTCTGAATTACGTTTACCCACCTCCCGGAGCATCCAGCCAACAGCTTTGTGAATGAGGTCGTGTTTATGCGGCAGCAATTGTTCAGCAATGGCAAATGTGTCGCCAAACTGTTCAACCCGAATTAGCGCTAATGTTGAGACGATTGCCATTCGCTGGCTCCATAAGTTATCTTCGCTAGCCAGTTCGTAAAGAATCGATCGATCTCCCTTGACCGCGTATCGGCCAATGATGTAGGTACAGGTAACATCTACCAGATCCCAGTTATTGATGAAGCGTCGATTGACCAGGTATCGTTCCCGGATGATGGCCTGTTGACTTGGAATGGCTTTACTGGATTGCTTTACCCAAATGAGTAATCCGACCATTCTGCATTCGTGGATTGGGTCCTGAACCAGCTTTTCTACTTCCGCTAACGAAAGATTGGCGTACTGATTGACAACCGTGTGTTGCTGCGGCATAGAAAGCCCCAGAAACTGGTCTCCTTCGGCGTATTGCCCTGGTCCGGTTTTGAAGAAGCGGGCCAGGGCAATGGCTCGCTGCGGTTGGGCCAGGCTTACGAGCGTACTTCTGGCATCTGTAAACGTCGATTTCATATGGACAAAAGAAAAGGCAGAAATTCGTGTGAATTTCTGCCTGCTAACGGAAATGTATTTTTTACACCCGATCAATCATTCAATTTCGAACGAACGAACTCCTGCTCAGACAGCATCGGCAGGGAATAGAGCATGGTCTTATTCCGCTCGAAAGTAGGCCGGTCGAGGTCAGCGGCTAGATACTGCCCTTTTGTAAAGGCTTCTACCATGCGCTTGATCATGTCGGCATCGCTGGGCCGTTCTTCATCGTCGAGCAGCAGCACATCGGCTTCATCCTGATAAGGGCGGATGATGCCGGGCGTTTCTGGACGAATGATCGTTGTGCCATTGTAACTGGTTGGCGTTTGCTTATCGTCCGACTTAATACTCAAGCCAGAAAGAGTAGGATCGATTTCTTCACCATCGCTATCAACCAGTACCAGTTCTTCTTTGGTATCTTCCTGCTCCTGGCTATCTTCCGGTAAATCAACGACGATAGCTTCTGGTTGGGCAGGAACCTCTGGCAAGGTTGTATCCTTCAACTGATCCATCAGGGTCGTCGTGCCGTCAAATCCTGCTGCAATGATGGTTACGCGCAGATTTTCGCCAAGGTTATCGTCCGTAATTGCACCGAACTTAAACATCTTGGCTTCGCTCTGAATCTTTTTGGCCACGTGCTCTGAGATGGCCATCTGTTCTTTCAAACGCATGGCATGCTCTTTACTCGATGAGATCGTGAGCAGAATACGTTTGGCTCCCCGGATATCATGGTCGTTGAGCAGTGGTGAATTCAGAGCCGCTTCGATAGCGCGCAGCGCACGGTCTTCGCCCCCAACCTCAGCCGATCCCATTACGGATTGCCCGGCCTGTTCGAGGACTTTCTTCACGTCGGCAAAGTCAGCGTTGATATCGCCCTGTGTGGTGATGATCTCGGCAATACTTTTCACGGCGTTTGCCAGCACATCATCGGCATGTGCGTAAGCTTCTGTCCAGGTTAATTCGCTGTATAACTCGGCGAGTTTGTCGTTCAGAACAACCAGTACTGTATCGCAGCTATTCTTGAGTTTTTCAATACCCTCACGGGCCTGTTCTTTCTTGTCCGTTCCTTCGTACCAATACGGGGCCGTTACAACAGCCACCGTCAGTAAGCCCATTTCGCGTGCCACCTCAGCGACTACAGGGGCTGCGCCCGTACCCGTACCACCACCCATACCCGCCGTAATGAAAACCATTTTGGTAGGAGGAGCCAGTAAATTTCGGATTTCGTCAATACTGGCACGAGCCGCATCTTCACCGGCTTTTGCTTCGGTACCTGCGCCCAACCCGTCGCCTAGTTGCAACTTGGTTGGCACAGGATTACTCATAAGGGCTTGGCGGTCAGTATTGCATACAGCAAAACTCACATCCTGCATCTTTAATTTGTGCATGTGCTTGACGGCATTGCCGCCCATGCCGCCCACGCCAACAACCTTGATAATGATTGGGTTGTCGTCTGGAAGTTCGAATCTATAGCCCTGACTATTCATCGTGTGGGTATATGGTGTCTGTTCGTTGTGAAAACTGCCTGCTTGCCTTTGCGCCGGCTCAAGCCGGTTTGGTTCCATCATCAATACGTATCGGTTTCGTTGCCCCGCGTTGGTTGAAGTGCTTCTTTAAGCTTATCAAACCAGCTTTTCTTCGGCTCGGGTTCAGGCGCCTTCACGCTGGGTTGTGATTTTGGCGTACTACCCCCGGTTGGGTACACGGGCCGAACGGGACCAACAGGCTGCTCGTCTTCTTTATAAGCCCGATTCGGATCACTGATAAACGAGATTCGGTTATCAATCGTTTTGTAACCTGCCCAAACCAGGCCTACAGCCGTGGCATAAGCGGGGTCACCCACTAAGTCGGCACGGCCATTGGGTTCAAGATGCTCCGGATAACCAACGCGAACTTCTTCAACCCCCGTCACCCGGCCAAATATATGCTCGACGCCTGGAATCAGAGCTGAGCCACCGGTCAATACAATACCGCCCAGTAACTTGCCATCGTAGCCCGACCGAATAATTTCGGCCTGAACCAGTGCGGCAATTTCACGCAGCCGATCTTCGATAATGACAGCCACGTTTTTGAGCAGTACATCTTTAGGTTTGCGATTGCTGAGACCCGGTACGGCAACAACTTCGTTGAGGTTATATTCGCCGGGGTTAGCACTGCCAAATTTTTTCTTGAGGAGTTCGGCCTGATTGGGGAGAATTTTGCACCCGGCCTGAATATCCGACGTCAGGCTGTTACCCGCCCACGGAAATACCGCCACATGGCGTAATACATTTCGGTAATAAATGGCCATTTCGGTGGTACCGCCCCCAATGTCCACCAGGGCAACGCCCGCGTATTTCTCTTCGTCAGTCAACACCGCCAGGCCCGATGCCAGCGCCGACAGCATCATGGTATCCTGCGCCAGATTATTGCGCAGAATGCACTTGCGAATGTTGCGGGCTGCGTTGGCCTGGGCTGTAATGAGTTGAAAATCAGCACCTAGTTTGACGCCATTCCGGCCAACAGGCTGGTTGACACTGGTTTCGTTATCGACCACAAAATCCATTGGCAAGACATGGATAATTTCCTTATCTGCCGGAATTGAGGTACGATACATATCGTTGAGCAAGTGGTCAATGTCTTCGATCTGCACTTCATCGCCCGAAGACGACCGGGTAATGCTACCGCTTGACTTGACCGACGTTACGTGCGAGCCGCTAAAACTGACATTGACCAGATGAATGTTTAGGTTCGATTGGTTCGATGCATCAGCGACCGCCCGTTTGATGGCATTTACGGTATTATTGACGTTGACAACAGAGCCTTTTGCTACACCGTCGGTCAAATTTGTTTCGCCCACACCCAATACTTCGAGTGTTTCCTGTTCTTTATTGTTTCGAATCAATCGACCGGCAACCGCACATACCTTGGTGCTGCCAATGTCCAGACCCACCACTATTTTCTCGTCCATGCCCGTTGGTATCATTCGCACACTATTTGATTTCGATACTGAACGCTTACCCGGCTGTAGCGGTCCCAACCTTTGGCCGGTAAAACGTCTGTATATACTAATTTCAGTTTCTTCAATTTCTCATCTACTTCCGTTGGTGGTCCAAAGTCGATAGTATGATTACCCACTTGAGGCCACATTGTTATTTCGCCCCGCTCATCGACCGATAATTCGGTAATCTGTGCCCGCCAGAACGGATCGTCATGAATCCGTTTCAGTAAGTTCAGCAGCGGTCTGTTTCGCTCATTGGCTAGTGAACGGTTCTGGGCAAAATAACGACCCGTCAACACCGGCACACGAGCCGAGTAATTCATTGAAACCGGAAAAAAACGCCCTTCTTCACTCACATACTGTCCTGATGCAGACCGAACGCCATCGCCCGAAGGCATTAGCCGAGCCAGCGGGTGAGGTTGTTCAATCACGACGAGCAGGCTACCGGCTAAGTCACGAAATACCTGACATTTCTTTACTAAGCCGTGTTGCTGTAACCTCGTTTCCAGCTTACGCAAATCAACCTCTCCGTAATTCTCGCCAATAACCGGGTCTGCTCCCTGATTGGTTAGGTACCCCATCACATCCCGACGCGTCAGAAAACGATGTCCATCCACCTCATCCAACTGCACGATTACGTCACGAACGTGCTTCTGGCCATGCCGAATTTCGGTAAACGCAATGAGCCCGAACAGGCATAAAACACTTCCGGCCGTGAGTAACCACTTTTTGGATGATTTAAAGGTAGAAAACATCTGTAAATAAGCTGGATTGTTTTTGGGATATATTTATCTATTGGTCTACAAGTGTGTCTTTTAAAAGTATTAACATTTGGTCAATGTCTCCCGCGCCAATGGTTACAAGTAGTGTGGGTTTCATTTTTCGCAAAACGTCGGGTAACTCCGCTTTGGTGCATTTTTTCTTTGTTTTCGAGTGTACGTCCCGAAAAATCAAGTCTGAGGTAACACCTTCTATGGGTAATTCACGCGCTGGATAAATATCCAGGAGAATAACATGGTCGGCCAGCGACAGACTTTCGGCGAACCCTTCCGCAAAATCCCGGGTGCGACTAAATAAATGGGGTTGAAAGATAGCCGTTACTTCTCGATCTGGATAAAGGGCCTTTACCGACGATAAAAATGCCTGCACCTCAGCCGGGTGGTGAGCGTAGTCATCGATAAATACGATAGAATCGGTTTTTAGGATGTATTCGAACCGGCGACGAACGCCCCGGTAGCTGTTGAGAGCCAGGCGAATAGCCTCGGGCGATACACCAACTTCAAGCGCAACCGCTCCCGCAGCTACCGCATTCTCGACATTGTGAAAGCCCGGAACGGTCAATCGAATATCGGTAATAACACCGCCTGGATAAACCAGGTCGAAGATGAATGTGGCTTGCTCGATCCGTAAATTCTGACTGTAATAATCGCCCTCTTTCAGTGAATAGGGCCGAACAGAAGCTTTGGTTTTATCGGCAAGTGACAAGCCTTGCTTCATGAACAGCACACCCTCGGGTTCGATCTGACTAACAAACTTGCCGAATGAGTCGAGCACAGCGTCGTGGGCTCCATAAATGTCGAGGTGGTCGGCATCGGTGGAGGTGACAATGGCGTACGTTGGAAAAAGGGTTAAAAACGAGCGGTCAAACTCATCGGCTTCAACCACACACACCACAGACCGGAGGTCATCGGCAGGTTGATTAAGCAAAAAATTTGTGCCATAATTATTTGTAATACCGCCCAGGAAAGCCGCACAGTTAACTCCGGCATCGCGCAGAATATGCGCCACCATCGACGATGTAGTGGTCTTTCCGTGCGTACCGGCCACCCCGATCGTTGTCATCTGGCCTGCCAGTAAGCCCAGCACCTGCGAGCGTTTCTGGAGAATAAACCCCTGTTCCGTCAGGTATATGTACTCCGAATGCGTTTTGGGAATGGCAGGCGTATAAATGACCAGCGTTTCGGCTGGGTTTTCTCGAAACGCGGTCGGGATCTGCTCAACATCATCCGTAAAATGGATAACCATACCTTCGGCCTGAAGGGCTTCGGTAAGAGCCGTGGGGGTTTTGTCATATCCGGCTACAGCATAGCCATTCACCTGAAACCAGCGGGCGAGCGCACTCATGCCGATTCCGCCGATTCCCAGAAAATAAATGTACTTAAATTGGTCTAATGTCATTCTTGTTGGGAGGAAGGAGCAGAAGCGCATGCGTATACGTCGCCTGCGTATATACTACTCCAAATAGCCTCATTTTGTTAATTTCACTACTTCATTGGCAATATCCCGAGCCGCGTTTGGTCGGGCAAATGTCTTAATCTGCTGGCTTAATTGCTGCTGTTGAGCCTGATTCGCCAGCAGATTAAGGGCCGCTGTAACCAGTTCCTGTCGAGCTGTTCGGTCGTTCACGAGTAGGGCAGCGTTATGATCGACCAAACTCATGGCATTTTTGGTTTGATGATCTTCGGCGGCTGCCGGAAACGGTACCAAAATGGCCGGGCGACCAACCAGACACAGCTCCGATACCGACAACGCGCCCGCCCGCGACACCACCGAATCGGCAACAGCGTAGGCTTTGTCCATATCGTAAATGAAATCATAAGCTTTGATCAGGTCTGAGCCAGTGGCAGCTATGGCTGTTTTCGCCCGTTCAATGAAGGCTGGTCCCGTTTGCCAGATTACCTGAATACCCGCGTCAACAAAGCGTTGCAGCCCGCTTTCTATGCTCTCGTTTATGCTGCGGGCTCCCTGGCTGCCCCCAATAATCAACAATGTGGGGCGGTTAGTTTCCAAGCTAAAGAGCGTTTGGCCAGCCGTTACCTTTTCACTGGAAAACTGAATATCGCTGCGAACGGGATTGCCTGTAACCTTGATCTTTTCGGCCGGAAAAAACGCGTCCATACCCGGATAAGCAACACAAATTCGTTTCGCCCAGCGGGCCAGGACTTTGTTGGTCAGCCCTGCATAGGAATTTTGCTCCTGGATTAGCGTTGGGGTACCATGCATAGATGCGGCCAGGAGTAGGGGACCACTGGCGTAGCCACCCACGCCCACGGCTACGTCGGGGCGGAAGTCGCGAACGATTTGCCGGGCCCGAAGTAAACTGGTCCCTAATTTAAACGGAAAGGCCAGATTTGCCATCGTCAGTTCCCGTTTGATACCCACAATGGGCAAGCCCACGATAGTATAGCCAGCGCGAGGTACTTTTTCCATTTCCATTTTCCCTTCAGCGCCAACAAACAAAATTTCTGTTGTTGCATCCATGGTTTTGAGTTCGTTGGCAATCGCAATAGCTGGATAGATATGCCCGCCAGTGCCGCCCCCGCTGATAATAACTTTCATCCAGTAAGTGGTTATGGAATACGGTTTACGGTTTTCTGTTTACGGTAAGACCATTCGGTAGGGCCAACGTCCGTAAACAGAAAACGGTGAACCGTACACCACGAAGGTTAAATTTTACTTTCGTCGGCTTCGTCGCGGCTCACGCTCAGCACAATACCGATTGCCAAACCCGTGAAAATGAGCGACGTGCCACCCATACTTAGTAGCGGGAGTGGCTGTCCTGTTACAGGGGCCAGGCCAATCGCTACGCAAATGCTGGCAAAGGCCTGAAAAACAATGCTAAAGGTTAAACCCGCCGATAACAGTCCTCCAAAGGGGCGGGTTGCCTTTTGGAGGGTTTTCATCCCTCGCCACAAAAACCAGATATAAGCCAGCACAACCGGAATGCCTCCCAGCAGCAGGCCATATTCTTCGACAATGATTGCGTAAATGAAATCAGAAAATGGGTTGGGCAGGGTATTCCGCTGGTGGCTGTTGCCCGGTCCCTGACCCGTTAGTCCACCGTTGGCCAGGGCGATATACGATTGCTCGACCTGATAAAAAATTGTATCGGAACTCATGAAATTCTTTACCCGGTTCGAGGCTGTGCCGAAGCGTTGCCCGGCCGCCAGGGCTATCCCACCAAACACAACACAGACCGCAATCATATAACCCAGGTAGCGCACCGGCACCCGGCCAATGTACAT
This sequence comes from Spirosoma radiotolerans, assembly GCF_000974425.1. NCBI lineage: Bacteria > Pseudomonadati > Bacteroidota > Cytophagia > Cytophagales > Cytophagaceae > Spirosoma > Spirosoma radiotolerans. The sequence goes on along the minus strand of NZ_CP010429.1, from coordinate 5,493,582 downwards.
GAGCAAAAAGCAGGTTGCGCCGAGCAACAGGGCGGTTGACGTGTTCGAGAGGATAATGAGCGAGCAAATGACACCAATCCAGAGAATCAGGTTGAAGAGCACGATCGGGTCGCTCATGAAACGCTGCCGCTTGGCCAGCATTGCGGCCAGGTTGGAAATAAGGGCCAGTTTGGCCAAATCGGAGGGTTGAAACGTTTGGTTGATAATTGGAATTGTTACCCAACGCGAGGCATCATTGAGGGTTGAGCCTTTAAAGAATGCCCATAGTAATAAAGGAATGGAGAGCCACAAGCCAAATTTCGAGAGCCGGGCGTAATACACGTAATTGATCTTGTGCGCGAAATACGTACAGGCCAGCCCGATAAGCAGGAGGGACCCATGTTTGAGCAAAAAGATCTCGGTATTACCGTCGAGCTCACGAAAGGCTTTGGTACCCGTTGCGCTGTAAACAACCAGCACACTCATGATGGACAGATAAAGCACGATCCACCAGATTTGGCGGTCGCCTTTAAGATGTGTACGAATCCAGTCGCGAAGAAACATGATTTTTTGATGTATGATATAAGAGGTATGATGTATGCGAATCTGTAGTATAGAATATAGGCTCTATATCATGCATCATACATCTTTCTTACAGCTGCTTTAAACTGATTCCCGCGATCTTCGTAATTTTTGAATAAATCAAAGCTCGCGCAGGCGGGTGATAACAACACGACATCGCCGGGATTTCCCCATTCGAGTCCTTTCATTATAGCATCGGTAATGTCCTGTGTTTCGTAAATCAAGGGAACCATACCACCGAAATATTCTACTAATTTATGATTGTCTACGCCTAAACAAATCAGTGCTTTTACTTTTTTATGCACCTGTTCATCTAACTGACTGTAATCGTTTCCTTTATCCTGGCCCCCTGCAATCCAGATGGTTGGCGCGTCCATGCTGGAGAGCGCGTAAAAAACAGAATCCACATTCGTCGCTTTTGAATCATTGATGAACTGAACGCCGTTGATCGTACCGGCTAGCTCGAGTCGGTGGGCTGCATTCTGGAACGTTTTCAGGCCTGCCTCAAGAGCGTCGTTCGGGATACCCACCGATTGGGCCACCAGTATAGCCGCCAGCATGTTTAGGGCATTATGTGGCCCGCGTAAGGGCGTATCACTTTGCGAAATGGCAAACGAAGCCGTCTTGTTTCTCGCAATCAATTGCCCATCAATGACATAGCCACCGGGCGACGGGGTGGCTTTTAGAGAAATGGGCAGGTGCAGTACGTCTGGCTGTCGCTTTGCCAATTCGTCCGTAATGGGCTGGCTTTCCACAAAATAAATGAAGGTATCCTGCGGCCGGGCATTCTGTAAAATCCGAAATTTGGAATCTACGTAATTCTGAAAGCTGTAGTTGTAGCGGTCGAGGTGATCGGGTGTAATGTTAAGCAGCACCATGACGTCGAGATGGGTCTGATACATATCGTCCAGTTGGAAACTGCTCAGTTCCAATACATAGTAATCGAAGTTGTCCGTTATAACCTGAGCGGCAAAACTGTCGCCGATGTTTCCGGCCAGCCCTACATTCAGCCCGGCTGTTTTAAGCAGATGGTAAGCCAGCAGCGTGGTGGTGGTTTTGCCATTGCTGCCGGTTATCCCGATGAGGGTTGCCCGGGTGTATCGAGCCGCAAATTCGATTTCAGAAATCACAGGCGTTCCCTGGGCCCGGAGCTTTTGGACGAGTGGAACCGTTGCCGGAATACCAGGACTTTTGACGACTTCTGTGGCCGCTAAAATGCGTTCTTCAGTATGTTGACCCTCTTCAAAGGGAATACCGGCTGCCTGCAGGGTGGCTCTATATTCGGGCTTAAGTGCCCCTCTATCAGAGAGAAAGACATCGAAACCTTTGGCTTGCGCCAGCAGGGCCGCTCCGACGCCACTTTCGCCCCCACCCAGAATGACTATTTTTTGACCTGACATAAAAAAGCTTTACAGTCAGCAAAATAACGCATAAATGGAGAAGCCCTGACTATAGGTCAGGGCTTCTGGGGTAAATTTTTTCCTGGCAGGCGTCAGGCCTTAGGAGCCAGTGAGCTCGATAAACGGGCGCGATTGGCAAGTTTAACAATCAGAAAAACAACCCAGGCAATGATCAGGAACTGTATAAGTGTATTCAGGAAATTGCCGTATCGGATAGCAACTTCGGGAGTTGTACCAACGGCCTCTTTTAGCACAACTTTTAATTGACTAAAATCAACACCACCAAGAAGCAGCCCTAGTATGGGGTTGATGATGTCCTCAACTAAAGAGGTTGTGATCTTGCCAAAAGCAGCGCCGATGATGACACCAACGGCTAAATCTAATACGTTACCCTGGGCGATGAATGTACGGAATTCGCTTAGCATAAGGCTATTAATTTAGTTTAGAAAATTAATATACGCTAAAAGCGACCAGAAGTAGGGTCAGCCTTGTCTTTCTTTTTACGGAAAGAGCTTAAATTATAGGAAAGGCCAATTGCCACTGTTTGCTGAATTTGTAAAGAAGCGCTAAAATCTTTATTGTACAGGGCGATAAAGCCAAGCGTTGTGTTTAAATACCGACTCACTTTAGCCGTTAAAATAAGGTCGAGCCGGTGATTAATGTTATTGAACTGTGAATACTCGGTAAACAGCTGATAGCGAGTGTTTAAAGAGACGTTTTCGCTTAAATTTTTATTCAGAACAGCCTGCAATTGAAATGCCAGCCATTCCGTTCGGCTGCTTTTTCCCGGATCAACACCATAAACTTTTTGAGTAGGATCAGCCACATAATTACCCGTTGTAGCGTCTTGCCGCACACGTACACTTTGGTCCGCCAGGAACGTAAAACGGGGAGCCAAAGGACTTAGGCGGAGGGCAAACCAATCGGTGGGTTTATAGGCTAAACCGGCGGCAAAGGTCAACTGCGCCGGTGCGAAAAAGTTGGAAACTTTGAGACTGGTTTGATCGGCTGGAAGCTTGTCGTACCGATAACCGGCAGTGAAAAAAGTATTGAACGTGCCGGAAATGAATAAATCCCATTTGGGGGCTATTTGATGACCCAGCACAGAAATTACAATAATCTGGTCGGCTGCTTTGCGGGTATTTCCCAACTGGGTAACATAGCCTAGTTGAAGATCGGCGGTATTGTCCCAGGAAGTTTTCCCCTTTTCATACAAGGCGCGGGCCGCGATAACGCCCCCAATAGCTACCGAATTGACGCCCCCTCCCGACCAATTGCTGAAGGAGGCCTGATTGAAATTAAGGCCTCCACTGAATGAGCGCTGCCAATAAGAGGTATCAATTTTGACGGCTACCGTGTCCTTAAAATTTGTCGTTACTCTGGTCGAATCCTGTGCTGTTACCTGGCTTTGTATAAGCCAGCCCATCAGCAGATATACTACATTCTTCATAGTTAAAAGAAAAAACTTTGTGGGTAATCGCCTATAAATCAGAAGCCTGGAATAGCTCTACATTTTTCGTTTGTAAGACTTGTATAGGAATCACGGTGGTGGTGTCGCCGGTGCGAAGTGTCAATGACAACGAGTCAATTTTGATAATTTCACCCTTTACCTGATCGATTTGTACGGTCTGCCCTTCTTTGTATTTATTTTTTGTATAGAATGAGGACAGAATATTGGCCATCAAATCCCGTGAGGCAAAGCCATAGCCTATGGCAAAGGAGAATATTGTTCCTCCAATAATGAGATTGAAACTTGATTCCAGTAGTTCTGTATTGATGCCTGCCTGACCCAGTGCACTGATGATGGTAACAATCAGGAAAAAAACAAAGACAATCATACTAAGCAGCCGCCCCGAACTAATATTGAACGATTTACACAAGCCAAGGACTGCTTCCCGCAAGGCATCGGCCAGTAAAACGCCTACTTGTAACATAATGGCCGCCACGACCAGCTTGGGAATGAAATTCACCAGCGACGATACCATATCGGTGATCACCCCCACGCCCAACGTTTCAGTCGAAGCTGTAATGAACATCAGCAGAATGTAGTAATAGAGAATTTTGGCAATGATCTCGCTGAGTTTGATTTCGGTTTTGAGCTGTTTAATGATACTGATTTCGTTCAACCGGTTCCCAATTTTATCGAACCCTACCCGGCCCAGAATCCGCTGAATGATAAAAGCCGCTAATCGGGCAACACCAACGCCAATAAACAAAATCAGCACTGCTCCAAATATGCGGGGTACAAATTCAATGAACTGATTGATTAGGTTCTGGAATGTGTTACGGATTACTTCGGCTAGATTAGGAAGCTGTTTCATAAAGAGGGTTTTTTTTCAGTTGGCATTATGAGAAGTGGGTCTGCGAGGACGGCAGCCAGATCAAACAAATCGCCGATGTAGACATCGACAAGAGTGATTGCGTTTCTGATCAGATCGATTTCAGAAACTATCTCATTTTTTAAATGAGGTGGGCAAACAGCATCTGATTCGAATTCTTTAAAAGGATTTGGAGTTTCCATCGGGAGTTGTTTAGCGAAAAGGCCAGCGAATAGAAAGAGCTAGTTTAATGGCTATCAGTAGCCAGAATACAGCCCCTTCGAGGTAGTGTTTACGGAGTTTATCACGAGATCGTTTGAGCCGCATTTTAACTGCACTCTCTGTCAATCCATTCAAATCAGCAATGTCCCGGATGCTAATGTCATCCTGGTATTTCATAAGTAACATTGTCTGTTCTTCAGGAGGAAGTTGGTGGAGGGCTTTTTGAAGTTGTTTAGCCTCCAGTTCGGCTAATTCGGCCAGGCCGTCGTCATTGCCAACGTCTAGTCGTTCCCAACCGTCGTCCATGTACACTTCCCGGCGCAGATTTTGTGACCGTAACTGATCCGTACAGTAATTGTAAGTGATTGAATAGAGCCAGGTCGAGAATTTAGCCTGCTCGCGAAAGCTACTTAGTTTAACAACTAGTTTGAGGAAAATATCATGCGTCAGGTCTTCCGCGCGGACCGGATCTTTTATAAACGATAGGCATTTTCGATAAACTCTATCGCAGTATCGTTCATATAATCGCTCAAAATAGGCGTTCCGCTGTGTTTCTACGTATAAGCGTACTAACTCCTCATCTGAAATTGTCTCCATTCTTTACAGTAATGGTTGATAAGACATGAAAAGGTGCTGAAAGTAACAGCAACTTAAGGTCTGATAGTAAAAAATGTCGTTTCTGTTAAATTTTCCTCAAAAGGGTTACAACCTTTGGTTGAACCAGTCCAACATTTTGTAGCAGACTTTTAAATCCGGCCAATTTGGATAAGCCCGGTCAATGAAGTTATATAAAACAAGCTTATTAAGAAACAAAAATAGTCAAAAATGTCTATTTAAATATAGGTAAAATTTATACTATTGTATAATAAAAGGAAATTTATAGTGCATTGTGCATTGTTTGGGTATGAGCTTCCTTTACTGTGTAACAATGGCTAATCTGATTACTTTATGATGTACGAATACGCTTACTTTCAACGGTGTCCTTTCCATTCAGAAATGGAAACCCTATAAACGCAAAATACCCGGCTATTCAGCCGGGTATTTTGCAATGCTATTGATAAGAAATATTAACCAATCGATACCCGCTTGAAAGCCGTGACGGTTAATCCTTTGCTTGTTTTTTCTAACAATTGGGCAATCGTCAGTGAGTTGTCTTTAACAAACTCCTGGTTCAACAAGGTGTTGTCTTTGTAAAACTTGTTAAGCTTACCCAAGGCGATTTTTTCGAGCATAGCTTCGGGCTTACCTTCCTGGCGAGCCTGTTCTTTGCCGATTTCAATTTCGCGTTGTACGATTGTTGCATCAACGCCGTCTTTATCTAAAGCAACGGGCTTCATAGCCGCAATCTGCATAGCGATATCTTTGCCAACTTCAGTGACGTCTGTACCATTCGTATTCGTCATACCTACCAATACGCCTAACTTGCCGTTTGAGTGGATATACGATACAACTTGATCAGCAGTAACTGTTTCAAAAGAAGCAACATCGACTTTCTCGCCAATTTTACCCATCAGATCGGTGATGTGATCCTGAAGAGAACGACCATCGGCTTGTGGTGTAGCCAGCAAAGTCGCTTTGTCCGTCGCGTCTGTGGTAACGGCGGTGCTCATAACGGTCATTGCCAGATTCTGGAAATCGGCCACCTTAGAGACTGGCTCGGTTTCGCAGGCCAGAGCGATTACTTTACCGCTTTTGCCATCAGGACTAACGTGTGCCAGTACAATGCCTTCAGCCGTTGTGTTGTCAGCCCGTTTATCGGCTATTTTCTGACCCTGCTTACGCAGGATTTCTTTTGCTTTTTCAAAGTCGCCATCGGCTTCGGTGAGGGCTTTTTTACAGTCCATCATGCCGGCTCCGGTTTCTTGCCGAAGTTTATTTACGTCAGCAGCAGTAATTGCCATAATAATAGGGGATTGTCTAATTAAATTGCCAAAAAATGTTTGGTACTCAAGGCATTACATCCTGAAATGGAATAGCCCATAGCGGCTGGCTACGGGCTATTCCATTTCGGGTTTACGGTATTCAGTATATAGTTCCCAGTGCGTTAACAACCGTAGCGACGGACCGCCGAAAACTATATACCATAAACCTTTTTATGCGTCCTGCTCGTCGTCTTCAGCAACAGCAGCCGTAGCTTCAGGCTGAGTTTCGCCTTCGGCCTTAGCCTGGGCTAGATCTTCAGAACGTTTAGCTTCTTCCTCTTCCTGAACGCGCTGATCGTCTTTATCCTGTTTCCGCTCCATCAGACCTTCTTCAATGGCCTTACCGATGGCAAGCGTAATCAGCGAAATCGACTTATAAGCATCATCATTGGCTGGGATCGCGAAGTCAACTTCTTCGGGGTTCGAGTTCGTATCGCACATAGCAAATACGGGGATACCCAGACGGTGGGCTTCAGCAACCGCAATGTGTTCACGCTTCACGTCAACAACAAACAAAGCCGCTGGCAAACGAGTCAGGTCGGCAATACCGCCCAATACGCGCTCCAGTTTTTCTTTATCACGCGTACGTGTCAAACGCTCCCGCTTGGCAATGCTCTTGACGGTCTCCTCGTCTTTCAGCATTTTGTCCAGCGTTTGCATTTTCTTCAGCGACTTGCGGATTGTAGCGAAGTTCGTTAACATACCGCCCTGCCAGCGATCTGTCACGTAGGGCATTTTCAGGCGACGCGCTTCTTCCGAAACGATTTCCTGAGCCTGCTTCTTCGTTGCTACAAACATCACTTTCCGGCCTGAACGAACGATACCTTTGATCGCATTCGCGGCTTCGTCCAGTGCTGCCACTGTTTTGTTGAGGTCAATAATATGGATGCCGTTCTTCTCCATGAAGATATACGGAGCCATCCGGGGGTCCCACTTACGCGTAAGGTGGCCAAAGTGCACACCAGCGTCGAGGAGATCTTTATATTCAATTTGTGCCATTTCCGACTTGAAAAATGAATGTTGTTAAAAAATACGCAGCACCACCCGTCGGCATCATCTAAGGGTAGTCTGGACAAAATCGGTATAAGGTTTATCGCTTTCAGTGGTCGGTTATCAGCAAATAAGTTGAGAATCTGACAGAAAACCGTGAACTGAATACGTGAAACCAAATTAACGTTTCGAGAACTGGAACCGACGACGGGCTTTCCGACGACCGTATTTCTTCCGTTCTACCATACGCGAATCCCGCGTCAGGAAGCCTTCTTTTTTGAGGGCCGGACGGAACTCAGCGTTCATTTCGACGAGTGCACGGGCAATAGCCATACGCGTAGCTTCGGCCTGACCGGCCACACCACCACCACGAACGTTCACTTTTACGTCGTAACCACCAACACCGTTGACCGTTGCGAACGGCTGGTTCAGAATGATTTGCAGGACTTCGGTAGGAAAATACTGTTTGTAATCTTTTCCGTTCACCGAGATGGCTCCGCTGCCCGCCGACATGTAGATGCGGGAGATGGCAGTTTTACGGCGGCCAATGGTATTAATACGATCCATTATGACTTAGAATTTAACTTCTGTTGGTTGCTGAGCCTCGTGAGGGTGTTGACCACCGGCATAAACGTACAAGTTGGTATACAACCGACGACCAAGCCGATTTTTCGGCAACATACCTTTTACGGCGTGTTCGATGATACGCTCGGGATGTTTTTCAAGCAGCAACCGGGGCGATGCGAACCGTTGACCACCAGGATAACCTGTGTGGCGGACATAGACTTTGTCGGTCATCTTGGCACCGGTCAGGCGAACCTTGTCGGCATTGATGACAATCACGTTGTCTCCGCAGTCAACGTGTGGCGTGAAGTTGGTTTTGTGTTTGCCGCGAATCAGGCGTGCGATGTTGCTGGCCAGCCGACCGAGCACTTCACCCTGAGCGTCAACCACAACCCACTCCTTCTGCGCCGTTTCTTTGTTGGCAGAGATGGTTTTGTAACTGAGCGTATTCACTATTATGGAGACTAATTGTTTGATTTATAATACCTTATCTGCTTAAAAAACAGGTCCGTCCTGAAACGGGAGTGCAAATATAGGAGATATAGCACTGAAATACAAGGGGATAATAAGAAATCATGCCTACCGCAGCTTCAGCGTCGCTAAGGCCAGTACGGCCAGGATAATTCCGACGATCCAGAAGCGCGTGACAAGCTTGGCTTCGTGGTACCCTTTTTTCTGAAAATGGTGGTGCAGGGGCGACATGAGGAAGATTCGCCTGCCTTCCCCAAACTTGCGCTTCGTGTATTTAAAATAGCTGACCTGCATAATCACCGAGACCAGCTCGACCAGGAAAATGCCGCAGATAATGGGAATCATCAGCTCCTTTCGAATGGCCAGAAACAACACCGCTATAACGCCCCCCAACATCAGACTGCCCGTGTCGCCCATAAATACCTGAGCCGGATAGGAGTTATACCATAAAAACCCGACGCAGGCTCCCACAAAGGCCGCACAGAAGATTACCAGCTCGCCCGAATTCGGGATATACATGATGTTGAGATACTGCGAAAAAACTTTGTTACCCGACAGGTAAGCCAGTACCCCAATTGTAAGACCGATGATGACAGAGGTACCAGCGGCCAGTCCGTCGATTCCGTCCGTAATGTTCGCGCCGTTCGATACGGCCGTAATAATGAATATGCAGATAATGACGTAAATGATCCACGTATAACTATCCGGCACAAGTCCGAATAATAGCGAGTGGTAGTCAAATTCGTTATTTTTTATAAACGGCACCGTTGTCAGGGTAGACTTGATATCGGTATACACGTCGGGTACGTTGGAGGTGCTGAGCAGCCGGGGGGCATAGACCCGAATTTTAACGGAGTCGTTGAAGTACAACGTCAACCCGACAATCAGTCCTAAACCCACTTGCCCAACTACCTTAAATTTGCCTTCCAGTCCTTCTTTATTTTTCTTGAAAACTTTGATATAGTCATCCAGAAAGCCAATTAAACCTGTCCAGACGGTCGATACGAGGGCCAGGATAACATAGACGTTTGACAGTTTGGCAAAGAGCAATGCCGGAATCAACAGGGAGGCCAGAATAATAAAGCCACCCATGGTGGGCGTACCACGTTTCTGCATCTGCCCCTCCAGTCCCAAATCCCGGATCGACTCACCGATCTGGAGGTTACGCAGCGTGTCGATAATGCGCCGACCGAAGATGGCCGCAATCAGCAGCGAGGTAATAACAGCGCCAAGCGCCCGGAATGAAATGTATTGGAAAACTCCCGCGCCGGGGAAGTTGTAGCGTTCGTCAAGAAACTGGAAGAGGTAATAGAGCATTTTTAAAGAGCGAAAGAGCGAAAGAGTGAAAGAGTGAAAGAGCAGGAAAGGAATAGCGGGTTACGTACGCTCTTTCACTCATTCGCTCTTTCACTCTTTGTACGACCAAAGTTACTGATTTCGACGTTCTGTGAAAGCCTCGCGTAGTACGACCCGGTCGTCGAAGTCATATTTGACGCCTTTTATCTCCTGATAGGTCTCGTGGCCTTTGCCCGCGATCAAAATAATGTCATGCGGGCGGGACAGGGAAACGGCCCGGCGGATGGCCTCGTGCCGGTCTTCTATCGTGATTGTTTTCTTAACGTCAACAGGCGATACACCGGCCTGCATCTGCTCCAGAATCGCCATTGGGTCTTCGTTGCGAGGGTTGTCGGAGGTCAGAATGACCCGGTTGCTCAATCGGCAGGCGATGTCGGCCATAATTGGGCGTTTGGCCGCATCGCGGTTGCCTCCGCAGCCGACCACGGTGATAACTTGGGGCAAGTAATCCTGCTCGTCGGTAGCGCGTAATTCATTAATGGTTTCCAGCACGTTCAGCAGGGCATCGGGCGTGTGGGCATAATCCACAATACCCACAATCTGATCATCGGAAACCACCTGCTCAAACCGACCCGATGGGGGCGTAATGCCGGATAAGGATGTCAGAACTTCGGTCGGGTCTTCGCCCAGCAATACAGCTGTTCCGTATACGCTCAGAAGGTTGTACGCATTGAAACGGCCAATGAGCTTGAACCAAACCTCGCGGTCGTCGATGAACATATTCAGCCCAAACAGGCTGTCGGCAATTACTTTCCCCTTGAACGTGGCGAGGGTTTGCAACGAGTAGGTTTCTTTCCGGGCGGCCGTATTCTGAAGCATCACCAGCCCGCGCTTATCGTCCACGTTGGTCAGGGCAAAGGCGGACGCCGGAAGCTGGTCAAAGAATCCTTTTTTCGCCCGGATGTAGTTGTCAAACGTGCCGTGAAAATCGAGGTGATCATGCGTAATATTGGTAAAAATACCGCCGGCAAAGGTCAAACCGGCAATACGTTCCTGCACGACCGCATGCGAACTGACCTCCATAAACACGTGCGTACAGCCGTGCGCCAGCATTCGGGTGAGTAGTTGATTCGTCGTAATGACATCGGGCGTTGTGTGGGTAGCGGGTATCACCTCATCGTCAATCTGGTTTTGCACCGTCGAGAGTAACCCGCAGCGATAGCCCAGCGAACGAAACAGCCGGAAGAGCAGTGTGGCTACGGATGTTTTGCCATTTGTGCCGGTTACGCCAACCAGTTTCACTTTCCTGGAAGGCTGATCGTAAAAGTTGGCTGCCGCAAAGCCCATCGTCCTGGCCGAATCCTGCACCCGGACATACCCCACATTCGGGTTGATGTCTGTCGGAAAATCTTCGCACAGAATCGCGCTGGCCCCCTGTCGGATAGCGGTTTCTATGTACGAATGTCCGTCGGTGAGGGTGCCACGCACGGCAATAAATAAACTGCCCGGCCCGACTTTACGCGAGTCCATCGTCAGGCTCGTTACGTCGGTGTTCATGCTGCCGGAGGTCGCCAGTAGCGGAATTTTATAAAAGAGATCTTTGAGTTGCATTCGCGGGTCGAACGAACAACGGGTTCGTTTGTCGGATGCAAAAAAACAGATTAGGCTTAGGACTACCTAATTTTATCTGCTCGGGTTTAGCCCAGCGTCAGGGTTATTACTTTTCCTGTTGTTTTATCGGTTTCCTGACCCGGTGTGATCGACTGGTCTTTCACTTTGCCCCGCCCTTCAACCAACACCCGGAAGCCCCGGTTTTCGAGCAAGAACAGCGCATCGCGCAGGGGTAGGCCCCGCACATCGGGAACCCGGTCGGCACGGGTTGGCCGACTTTTCCAACGTCCATTGAGAGCCGTTTCAACCCAGCCTTCAGTCGACGGTTCGTTCGGTAGGTTCAGGGCCGAACTGATCGTATGCAGGTCATCGGCATAACCCGCGACCAGATCCGTCGATGAGCGGGGTTGCGAGGTATTGGCACGAATAGGCGCGTGCATTTGATAATCATAAGCGACAATCCGATCGGCTACGGCTTTAAAGACCGGTGCTGACACGGCGCCTGCATATAAACTACCTTTATTTTCTCCCTGCTGCGGATTATCAACCACCGCGATCATGCTGTATTTGGGCTTGTTAGCCGGGAAATAACCGATAAATGATGTATAATAACGGCCAACCTGATACTGTCCGTCAATGACTTTCTGCGCGGTTCCTGTCTTTCCGGCGATCTCATAAAACGGATTATTGATGTGTTTGGCCGTTCCATTCTGGACAACGCCCCGCAATAAATCCTGCGCCTTGCGCGCCGTTTCTTTTGAGCAGATCGGGTCGGGGGCTACGTATGGTTTGTTATCCTCAATAAGCTCGTCGGCCAGTTTGATTTGCTTCACAATGACCGGCCGGACCCAGCGCCCGCCATTGGCAACGGCATTGTAGAAGGCCAGCATCTGCAAGGGTGTAATCTGCATTTCATAGCCATAGCACATCGAGGTGAGCGATACTTTGCTCCAGCCTTTCATATCGGGATTTCGCACAATGGGCGTGGCTTCTCCTTTCATGTGAATACCCGTTGGCTGGGTCAGGTGAAACTTACGCAGGTAACGGCAATAGAGGTCAGGGCGCTTGTAGAAATAACTACGCATCAGCAAGTGAGTGCCGATGTTCGATGATTTTTCGAATACCTGACGGGCCGTGATTGTGCCGGAACCACCTCCGTTGGAATCCACAATTTTCAGCCCGTTGTACCGCACCGCATGCTGACCCGTTTCAACAAGCTGATTGAGCGAGATAGCTTTCTCTTCCATCAGCGCCATCATGGTGGCCAGTTTGAACGTAGAGCCGGGGTCGGTTCGGCCAGCCAGCGCATGGTTGAAATTTTCAACGTAACGAACTTCACCATTGTTGCCTTTTACTTTCGTCAGGTTGGCCATTGCCCGGATTTCGCCCGTTGCCACTTCCATGACGATCACACAGCCCTTGGATGCACTGTATTTTTCCAGCGTTGACCGCAGCGCCGATTCGGCCATGTCTTGGTAATTAACGTCGATGGTCGTGTAGAGATCCATGCCGGGTTCGGGCCGCATTTCGGGACCATCGTCAACGGGTTTGCGAATCCCTCCCGATAATACTTCCACCAGACCAACGGCATTTCGACCCGCCAGAGCGGGCTGAAAACTAGCCTCCAGGCCAATCAGGCCCCGCCCGGTTTTGGCATTAAGGTTACCGATAGTACGTTCAGCCATCTGGTCGTAGGGATGGTAGCGTTCGTAATACGGACGCAGTACGCCACCCCGCGCGGCAACTTTGTTGGAAGACCGGAAGAACGGCCATTTAAGCATCTGCTGGCGTTCCTGAAACGTGACCCGCCGACGGTTGAGCAACACATACCGGCGTTTATGGGCGCGGGCATCCCGAACAAGGTCAGTATAGTCACGCGCGGAGCGATCCCGGTAAATCCGGGACAGCAGCAGGCCTAAAGAGTCCACTTTTTTGTTGAAGTACTCGGTCTTTGCCATGGTTGGGTCCAGACCGACCACGTAGGTTGGTAAAGAGGTGGCCAGCAGGCTGCCATCATTGGCGTAAATGTTTCCCCGCATAGCCCGCACCGTATCCCGTTGAATCAGGGTAGCAGCCACGCGTTCCCGCCAGAATTTCCCTTTCAGGTCTTTCTTGAAATACTGTACCGAAACCAGCCGGATGACGACACCAACGGCTAGGAAAATGACAATGTAAAAGACGTGATTCGCCCGTTGAATGATATCCTGCTTAATGTTCATCGGTCTTGACCACTATTTTATGGGGTGGAGTCTGGCTATCGGCCAGGCCGAGTGTCGCCACACGTTTACTAATTTCGGATTGTTTGCCGCTCTTGTTGAAATCGGCCTGCAGGACCGTAAACTGCGATCTTAATTCATCGACCTGGGCTTTGGCTCGCAACGTTCGTCGAACCAGCCGTTCGGCGTTGTGATTCAGGCCAATGTAAAGAATGAGCAGAAACGTAACCCACAGAATGCGGTCAATGTGCTGAATGGGCCAGGCGTTATCTTCCCCAAACAGACGGTCTAACCCAATGAATTCATTGAGCCAGGAAGCCAGTTTGAGCTTGCGCCGTTGTTTTTTCTGCTTGGCTATACGCTCGGGTTGCCGGAAGGTATTTTTAGCCATGATGGGTTAGGGTACGATGTATGTACAAAGAAACAAAATCATCGCGATGGGCACCGCCCGGTCGTGGCTAAATTTTGAAAAATCCGAGTTAACTCACTCTTTCCACCGCCACTCGTTGGCAATTTGCAGGGGTGTACGGAGGCCCTGTGCCACCAGATAATCGCGGGTTTGCGTATCCGTTTGCCGATGCGCTGGAATGTCATCGGCATCGGCCAGGGCGTAGAGTAGCATGGACGAATACCGAACGGTGTTTTTTAACTGGCTGGCGTTGACGAGGTTGATGCGGTCGCAGTTGGCGTGATAGCAGTCGAGAACTTCTCGGGACAGGTGGCCATTCATACCCACCACCGGGACCCCTTCGAGCATAAATGGCTGATGGTCGGAGTGAAGCCCGGCCTGGTTTTCCATTTGATTAGGAAAAGCCGGTTCGACGTCTTTCATCGTTTCGCCAATGGTATTCAGAAACGAGACCATGTCCGAGTGGCCAAAGGCGTTCAGGCCGGTCGGGTCGTTGGTCATGTCGAGGTTCATCATATAGCGCACCTTGTCCAGTTCACCCGATTTTTTCAGCTTTTCGACCATCGCCCGCGAGCCGAGCAGGCCCTGCTCTTCGCCCATAAACAAGACGAACTCGACGGTGCGTTTGGGCTTTAGTTTCAGGGCTTTGAACGTGCGGGCAATGTCCATAATGGCAAAGGAGCCAATGCCATTGTCGATGGCGCCTGTGGCCAGATCCCAGGAGTCCAGATGACCGCCCACAATGATTTTCTCGTCGGGGTAGGTCGATCCTCGCAGGGTTGCCACTACGTTACGAGCCCGTATTTTCCGGCTCGTATTGGTCATGTGAATCTGCGCGTGTAATTTCTCATGTTCTTCCTGCATCCACGCCCGCAGCGCCTGGCCACTTTCAAGCGAAATGCAAACCGACGGAATGGGAATCAGCTTGCCCGTTACCGAAGCCGTTCCGGTTAGCAGCACATTGCCCGCAACCAGATTGACCATGATGACACCCGTAGCACCGTATTGAATGGCCAGAGCGGTCTTCTCCGATCGGTGCAGGTTTCGGGCACCTTGGGTTGGAGCCGCCAGACCAATATTCACCAACGCGACTTTCCCCTTTAGTTTGTTTTTAAGGGCCGCAAAATCACCTTCCAGCCCGTTGCCAACATCAACGATTTCACCCTGTACATGGGCTTCTACGGGCGAATGAGCCAGGGCCACCACCGGAACATCCCGAAAGTTGTCACTTTTGTTCGGGACAATAGCCAGGGTAACCGTGTCACGCATCCACGACTCTACTTCAAAAGGTTCGTAGCGAATTTCCTTAAATCCGTAGGATGACAGCAGGTTAAACGCATACGCTTCGGCGCGGGCTCCATTTGGGCTTCCCGTTAGGCGATGACCTACGCGTTGTGAGGCATCGGCCAGAGTTTCGTAAGCACGGCTGTGTTCGATTACTTCCGTGTTTATGCGGGTAAATGCCTTACGAAAGGAGAGTGTACCAGGGTAAAAAGCCGTTAATGTACTGGCAGTGCCGATACAGAGTAACACAAGTCGAAAACGAGGCACGTAAAATGTGCGGGCCATGGAAAGACAGATGGAAGAGTGCCTAATTAAAAAAGCTGATGGATTTAGATGCCGAAAGAGTAGACGCAAAGTAGGCCTAAAGCGTTCGATCTATTTCAGGAAAAATATATAATTCAGGTGTAAGGGCCTGTTTTCAATTTAGTTTTTATTTAAAGGTCCAAAGTCAGAACGTCGCGCAGGGGAAATCCTTTACTGAGACGGATTAACCTGCTGGTGCTTCATCTGTTTCAACTGAACGGTTTGGCGTCCAGCCAGCCAGTTCGGGTCAATACCAACGACACCAAATACACGGTCCCAGCTTCGTTCGAAACAGTGGGCTGCATCCGGAAAAGAAACCGAGATGTTCAGGGCATGTTCATAAAAAGAGCGTGGTCTGCTTTGGACAAGGGTTTTATGAACAGCAAATTGAGCACCCAGCACGAAGGTATAAAAATCGGGTCCATCGGTGCCAAACAAGGCATGATGAAACCCAATCAAATCAAGATCTCGCCCATCCTCGTTTTTACTCCAGGGCACAAAGAGCCGATGGCCCTGGTTATCATCGGTATCGATCAGATGCCCGAACCACCGGAACGATCGGAGTTGAGTGGCACCGGGATCAATTCCGGTGCCACTCAACTCCGATCGTTCCGAATCAAACTCCCGTATCGTTTTCTTGAAGTCATACGCATGATCGAAGGGTTTGCCCTGGCAAAAAATCGT
The DNA here is from genome assembly GCF_000974425.1 of Spirosoma radiotolerans. Taxonomy (NCBI): domain Bacteria; kingdom Pseudomonadati; phylum Bacteroidota; class Cytophagia; order Cytophagales; family Cytophagaceae; genus Spirosoma; species Spirosoma radiotolerans. Next base: position 5,477,331 of record NZ_CP010429.1, on the reverse strand, counting down.
CCAGTCGGCTAGCGAATCGTAGCGGCTGGCAAGGTGGTGCAAATAGGTGTGCGCTTCTCGTCCGATGTTGGGCAGTGGAAGGGTGTGGGGCTCGGTTATGGGCTCAGGACTTTTGGTGTAAACTGTTGTGCGTATGCCTGTTGGCAGGTTCCGCAACCAGTTTAGGTTTTCCGTATAATGAGCAACAACGAGTTCGAGCATGGCATCCTAACCGTCAGAACCTAACGGTTACGCAAAGATCGTGAAGAAATTAATGGTCTCTTTGTGCACGCTACTACCCGTTGCGCCCAAACAAACATTATTTTTACGGAAGAACTTCCGAAACGACCTAAAACGACGTCCTCTATGAAACGGACTTGTCTACTTTTCATTACTTCTCTCACGCTCTATAGCATGACCCAAGCACAACCCATTACACCGCCCAAAGCGGCTGTGAAACCTAAAGAACTGATCACGAACGGTCATAAACGAACCGACAATTATTACTACCTCAACGAACGCGAAAATCCGGAAGTCATCAATTATCTGAAAGCTGAGAACGCCTACCTCGATCAGGTACTGGCGCCGGTCAAGGATTTGCAGACTAAGTTGTTTGAGGAAATGAAAGGGCGCATCAAACAGCAAGACGAATCGGTGCCTTACAAAGAGGGGGCTTATTACTACTACACCCGGTTCGTTACCGGGGGCGAGTACCCGATTTATTGCCGCCGGAAAGGCTCGATGCAAGGGGCCGAAGAAATCATGTTCGACGGAAATGTGATGGCGAAAGGTCATAATTATTACCAGATCGGCGGTTTCGAGGTGTCGGACAACGACGAGCTGGCCATTTTCGCCGAAGATACCGTTAGCCGTCGGCTCTATACATTGCGGGTGAAAAACCTGAAAACGGGTAAACTATATCCCGAAGCTATTCCAAATACCGAAGCGGGGAGCTTTGCCTGGGCAACCGATAACAAGACGCTGTTTTATGTCAAAAAAGACCCGCAGACGCTGCTTGGCTATCAAGTCTATCGGCACGTATTAGGAACCGACTCGAAAAGCGATGTGCTGGTGTATGAAGAAAAAGACAACCAGTTCTACATGGGGCTGGGTCGTTCGAAATCAAAAAAATACATCGAGATCAGCTCCGATCATAACGGCGTAGCCACCGAGTACCAGTTGCTGGAAGCCAGCAAACCGACGGGGCATTTCACCACCTTCCTGCCTCGCCAGAAAGGGCATGAGTATGACATTGTTCATTACAAAGACAAGTTTTACGTTCGGACCAACTGGAAGGCCGAGAACTTTCGGTTAATGGAAGTGCCCGAAGGAAAAACGACAGACCGGACCGCCTGGAAAGAAGTGATTGCCCATCGGCCGGATGTGTATCTGGCCAATATGGATGTGTTTGCCAAGCACCTCGTGTTGGGCGAACGGAAAGCAGGGCTGACCAATATCCGGGTGATCAACCAGCAAAGCAAAGCCGATGAATACCTTGATTTTGGCGAGCCAGCCTATGTGGCGGGTATCAGTTATAACCCTGATTTCAATACCAACGTGTTGCGGTATAGCTATTCGTCGCTGACGACGCCCAACTCCACCTTCGATTATAACATGGATACGAAGGTGAAGACGCTCCGGAAACAGCAGGAAGTGTTGGGGGGCTTCGACAGGAACAACTACGTATCGGAGCGGTTTTTTGTGACGGCCCGCGATGGCGCCAAAGTGCCCGTGTCGCTGGTATATCGCAAAGGCACCAAAAAAGATGGCTCGGCTCCGTTGCTCCAATATTCCTATGGTTCTTACGGGTACTCGACCGACCCTGGGTTTAGTTCAACACGCCTGAGCCTGCTCGACCGGGGCTTCATTTTTGCCATTGCACACATTCGGGGTGGTCAGGAAATGGGACGCCGGTGGTATGAAGACGGCAAAATGCTGAAAAAGAAAAATACCTTCAACGACTTCGTTGACGTGTCGGAGTACCTGACCAAGAACAAATACACCAGTACCGACAAACTCTTTGCGATGGGTGGCAGCGCGGGTGGGCTGCTGATGGGTGCCGTAATCAACCAGGCTCCGCAGCTGTACCGGGGTGTGGTGGCGGCTGTTCCCTTCGTCGACGTGGTCACCACCATGCTCGACGAAAGCATTCCGCTCACAACGGGTGAGTTTGAGGAGTGGGGTAATCCAAAAAACAAGGATTATTATGATTACATGCTGTCGTACTCTCCATACGACAACGTTGAGAAAAAGGCTTATCCGAATCTGCTCGTGACAACGGGGCTGCACGATTCGCAGGTGCAGTATTGGGAGCCTGCCAAATGGGTGGCCAAGCTACGCGTCATGAAAACGGATAACAACCAGCTTCTGCTGCATACCAACATGGAAGCGGGTCACGGTGGCGCATCGGGCCGGTTCGAGGCCTTAAAAGAGATCGCCCTGGAATATGCGTTTATCCTGAACCTGGTAGGAGAGCGGCAGTAAGCGAGTAGCCTGGACGGCCACGTTCGGGAATGGACGTATGCATTCCTTTCACCCGGACGTGGCCGTCCAGGCTACGAATAATTAGGCAATGAGTACCCTTAAGCGATCTTTTTTTCAGCTTTATCAATACGCATTTATTAGTGCGGCTGTGTGGATAGCCGTTGGCAGTTGCCAATCGGGGAAGGACGCTGCCCTGAACGATCCGGCTCTTGCCGAAGGGAAGCAACTGGCACAGCAGCATTGTGCTGGCTGTCACCTTGTTCCATCGCCCGATTTGCTGAATAAAGAAACTTGGGTGAAGCACGTGTTGCCCGCTATGGCTCCAAATCTGGGACTTGAGGTATATTCAGAAGGGGTATATTATGCGGGCGCAAAGGCGTCTATTTCGTTCGACAACTGGCAGAAATTACTTCTTTATTACCAGACACTGGCGCCTGAAACCCTGGAAGGGGCCAAAGCGCCTGAACCCGTGACGAATGACTGGGCCATGTTTTCGCTTGAAAAACCCCGGCTCGACACAACGCAAACGGCAATGACGACCCTGGTGGCGATGGATACGATTAGCCATCAGTTGTATTCAAGTGATGCCTTTCAGAATAATCTGTATCGGTGGAATCGGGCGTTGCAACCAACCCTGTTCAATCGGCTGAATTCGGCCGGGGTTAGTGCTACGTTTTTCCGGGACAAAACAGGCATCGAGCATGGTGTGTTCAGTTGCCTGGGCACGATGCGGGCTGCCGATATTTCGAAAGGCGAGCTGATCTCACTGACCATAGCCGGTAAACAAGGGGCCGATTCGTCAGCGGTGGCTACCGACTTACCCCGACCCCTTCAATCGGTATCCGCTGACTTCAATAAAGATGGGCTGACAGATTGGGTTGTTTGTGGATTCGGACACAATATGGGCGGACTGTACTGGCTCAAACAAGGGGCGAATCATCAGTATACCAAATTGCCCATTCGGGAGGTGGCCGGAGCCAGTCAGGCCGTAACGGGTGATTTCAATGCCGACGGTTGGCCCGATTTGATGGTGTTGTTCGCCCATGCCGATGAAGGCATCTGGCTATTTCTGAATGATAAACGGGGCGGTTTCACGGAGCGGAATCTGCTTCGGTTTCCATCCGTTTATGGCTCGACCAGTTTTCAGCTGGTCGATTTTAATCAAGATGGCCGGTTGGATATTCTGTACACCTGTGGCGATAACAGCGACTACTCAAAAGTGCTGAAACCGTACCACGGCGTGTACATCTACCTGAACGAAGGTGGCGAACGCTACAAGGAAGCCTATTTCTATCCAATCAATGGCTGCACCAAAGCCGTCGCCACCGATTTTGATCAGGATGGCGATCTGGACATCGCGACAATTGCCTTTTTTGCTGATTTTAAACACAATCCCGCCGAGAGCTTTCTGTTGTTTGAACAGCAAAAACCGTTGCAGTTTCATCCCCATGCCCCGCCTGTCAATAGGCTTGGGCGCTGGATTTGCATGGATGTGAACGATTGGGATAATGACGGTGATGCCGATGTCATTCTGGGTAATTTCTCGAAAACGTTCATCATTCAGGAAGGACTAAAGCCAACCTGGGATACGCACTTGCCCTTGATCGTGCTGACGAATAAAACGCGGTAGTTGTCCCAAACAGCTATCCGGTTTACTGGTCTGTGTCCTCACGGACCAGGGGAGTCTAGTTGATCCTTCGTGATCCGTGTCCTCACGGACCACAGAGGCTTACTTCACATCAAATCCCAGCCTTTCCGATACTCTCGCGACAGCATCGCGTTGGCGTCGGCATTATGCCGGAACTTCTCTTTGCGGGCGTTCCATTCCAGCGGCTGGCCTAGTCGGTAGGAAATAAGGCCGAGGTGCATCGGCATGGTCATTTGGCGGGCGTAGGCCAGATTTGATTCCGGCTGTTCACGGGACTTCACCGCGTCCACAAAATTCTGCTGATGGCCCGGTGACCGCTCCAGCGTGATGGGAATCTCGGCAATATCATTCATCACGACACCATTGATGGTGATTTCGCGGGTGCTATAGTCGCAGAGAAGCGTTCCCTTGTCGCCCTCGAAATAAGCACCGATTCCCCGTTTTTCGGCACCCGGTACGTTGGGCGGTGTACTGGTCCAGTGCAGCGAAAGGTTATCAAATTGATAGTCAATGTCTATCCACTTGGGGGCATCGCCAATGCCTTCGGGGCCCGCTCCTTTGGCATTGATACTTTTTAGTCCGGTGGGGTTGATAGCCCACCAAACCACGTCGGCAATGTGGCACCAGAAATCCTGAAATACACCGCCCGAATAATCCAGAAAATAGCGGTAGGTAAAATGGCAGCGTTCGGGTGTGTACAAAGAAGCCGGCGCTGGCCCCTGCCACATGTCCCAGTTGAGGGTAGCCGGTGGCGTCTGGTAATTGGCCGGGCCCAGCACGGGCGGGAAGCCTGTTTTCCAAAGCCGTACGGTATGCACCTTGCCAATGGCCCCGCCCCGAATCAGCTCGACTACCCGGTGGTAATTATCGCCCGCGTGGATCTGCGTGCCCAGTTGAAAAATCCGGTCATAGCGATTAACGGCCTTGAGCATCTTTTGCCCCTCCCGAACACTGTAAGAAAGGGGCTTTTCACCATACACGTCTTTCCCGGCCTGAAAAGCCATGATCGCGATCTGGGCATGCCAATGGTCGGGGGTAGCGCAGGTGATGGCATCGATATCCTTCCGGTCGAGAAGGTGCCGGAAGTCGGCGTATGTTTTGGCGGTTGTGTTCGGTTGTATCCCCTGCAACGTATTGAGGGCTTTACTCAGATGCGTCTCGTCCACATCGCACAACCCAACGACGTCGACTTCAGGAAGTCGGGCAAACCAGTTGAGGTGATTGGTACCCATGCCGTTCAGGCCAATATGCGCTACCCGTAGCTTATCGCTGGGAGCAACTTTTCGTTTCAAGCTCGGAAACAGCGCCAGGCTGAGGGCGGCTGCACTTCCTTGTTTCAGAAAATCACGGCGGTTCGATTGGCGCGTCATGGCAGTAGAAGCAACTGGGTTTCCAGGTTTTAATTCTTGCCTAAAATGCCGTTCCGGCGATCTATCTACTGCATCGGGACATTAATTCTGAGCCAGTCAAATCTATTGCGTACATGAGCGGTAGGTTTTGCGTAAAAGCTGCTTACCCTAACTGATCGGGCTGACGAATAAGCTTATCCGGTTTAGTCTGGGAATTAGTTGGTTTAGTAGTCCATTTTTCATCTTGCATACTGCCAAAATAGGGTAGTACGCAGGATGAAAGTTTAGAATCGATACCCGCACAAATTCATACTATACGATGCCACGAGCCGCTTTTCTGATCATACTACTTTTGTGGGCCATGAGTGCCCAGGCGCAGGACTATCCCATTGTGCCGGTGCCCTTCACGAGTGTGACCATAAACGGCGGCTTCTGGCAACCCCGACTGGCCACCAACCGCACGGTAACCATTCCGTTCGATTTTAAAAAGTGCGAAGAAACCGGCCGAATCAGCAACTTCGCCGTAGCCGGAGGGCTTGCTAAGGGAACCTTTCGGGGGCTGCGGTACGACGACTCCGATGTCTTTAAAGTGGTGGAAGGAGCGTCCTATTCGCTTCAGACGAAATACGATCCCCAACTGGATCGCTACCTGGATAGTCTGATTACACTTTTTGCTGCCGCTCAGGAGCCGGACGGTTATCTGTATACCATCCGTACCATCCTGAAAGACAGTACGAACAAAAAAGATAACCAGGCCGGGCCAACACGGTTTTCGTATGTGGCAGGTAGCCATGAGCTTTACAATGTGGGGCATATGTACGAAGCCGCCGTGGCCCATTTCCTCGCAACCGGCAAGCGTTCATTCCTGAATGTGGCGTTGAAAAATGCCGATTACCTGATGCAGACGATCGGTCCCGACAAACTCATTGTGGTGCCGGGCCATCAGGAAATCGAACTGGGGCTGGTCAAGCTCTACCGGGTTACGAACGACAAACGGTACCTCGATTTTGCCCGTTTTCTGCTCGACATGCGCGGCCGGTCTGACAAGCGGACCCTCTTCCCCGATCCGGCTAATTCGGGTCAGGGAGCCAGCTACTTACAGGACCAGGTGCCAGTGACGCAACAAAAAGAGGCCGTGGGCCATGCCGTGCGGGCGGGGTACATGTATGCCGCTATGAGCGACATTGCGGCCATTCAGCAGGATAAAGCTTACATGAATGCGCTACTGGCAATCTGGAACGACGTTGTCGAACGCAAACAATACCTGACGGGTGGCTTGGGCGCGCGCGGACATGGGGAAGCGTTTGGCGCAGCCTACGAACTACCCAACGATGTTGCCTATGCCGAGACTTGTGCGGCTGTGGCCAATATGCTCTGGAACCACCGCATGTTTTTGCTGACGGGCGAATCAAAATACATGGACGTGTTTGAGCGGGTACTTTACAACGGGTTTCTGGCGGGTGTTTCCCTCGAAGGCGATTCGTTTTTTTACGTTAACCCGCTAGCCTCCGACGGTCAGCGTAAGTTCAACGTTGGGCAGGCCGCAACCCGCGCTCCCTGGTTTGGTACATCCTGCTGCCCCACCAACGTTGTGCGGTTTATGCCGTCGCTGCCCGGTTATGTGTATGCTACTAAAGGCGATAACCTCTTTATCAACCTGTTTCTAACCAATCAGGCGAAGCTGGTTGTCAATGGAAAACCCGTTCAGATTCAACAGACCACCAACTATCCCTGGGCGGGTAACGTATCCGTAACGGTTCGGCCGGAAAAAGCCCAGACGTTTACGCTCCAGGTTCGGATGCCGGGCTGGGCAGCGGGTAAACCCATGCCTGGTAACTTATATCACTATGTGAACACAGCGGCAAAACCCCTGGTCTTGACGGTAAACGGTCAGCGAGTTAAGTACACCACCGAAAATGGCTATGCGCGCATCAGCCGGACCTGGAAACCCGGCGACCGGCTTGAGTGGACACTAGACATGCCCGTTCGGGAAGTAAAAGCGAATGAACAGGTGGCCGATGACTACAACAAAGTAGCCATTGAGCGCGGCCCGATTCTGTATTGTGCCGAAGGCGTCGATAACGGCGGGAAAGCCCTATCGTTGGCCGTTTCAACTGGGCTGGCATTCCGTCCAACCCTGGAGTCCCAAAAGCTGGGTGGCATTGTGTCGTTGTCGGGCAACGCATCCGGCAAGCCGCTCACCCTGATTCCTTATTATGCCTGGTCGCACAGAGGGCCTAACGAAATGGCGGTCTGGTTTGGGCAAGTAAAGTGACGAATTGATTACTGACTCCGCTTTGAGAAAGCGGAAGAGCTAGATCATTACTTTATTTTCATGCCGGGCACCAGCGGAGTGGCCTCGACAAGTTCGAGCGACTTCACCATTTCGTTCGTAGTCGTCTTGTACTTTATGAAATGAGGTGTCTTTAAGTGCGCCTTGTACGCAGCTGTATCGGCATAAATTTCCAGGATGGTCATGTGGGTGGGATTGTCTTTCTCCGAAACAGCGTATAACGTCAGCACGCCGGGTTCAAGGCGTACAGATGCTTCTATCTCCTCCTTAAGGGCGGCTTTGTAGCGTTCTACCTGAGGGGAGTCAATGACAATTTTGGCCAGACGAACCATTTGTTTTTTATCCTGTGCAGAAGCGTTGTTGCAACCGGCGACTAAGAGTACGCCCAGGCTGAAAATAACGTAGTTGACGGCCCGTTTTCCCGTTATTACGATCATGAATGGTATTGTTTTGCTCTGTTTTAAACGTTCATTTCCAAATGAAAACAGGGCGTCTTTTGTCATTCCGACGATAGGAGGAATCTTAATTTCTCCTACAAGGCAAGATTGAGGTTCCTCCTATCGTCGGAATGACAAAAACGCTCATTTCGAGCCTGACTTTTAAACGCTTAAACAGCCACTTCTCCCTAGGCCCGTGCGGTCGGCGTTCCGGTCTTCACAGTCCGGGTAGGTCCTGGCTGACGCACATCAACCTACACGAGTTCCACTTCTTCCAATTGCTGATTGATAAATTCAATCTCGTCTGCCGATAATTGAATGTCAATAGCTTTGGCATTCTGGGTGGCCTGTTCCGCGTTGCGGGCACCCACCAGCGCCACAGTAATGCCAGGGCGTTCGATGGTCCAGCGAATGACTAACTGGCTCAAACTAGCATTTTTACTGTCGGCCAACGGTTTGATTTTTTGCAAAAAAGCATCGGTTTGTCGGATGTTCTCTTCTTTGAAGAATCGATAACCGGCACGGTGGTCGCCTTCGGCAAACTGGTGGCCGGGTTTGATTTTACCCGTCAGCAGTCCGCGCTCCATGGGGCTATAGGCCAGAATCGCCTTTTTGTTGGCAAGGCAGTAGGGAACGAGTTCCGCTTCAATACCCCGGTTGATCATGCTGAAGGGCACTTGGTTCGAGGCCAGGTTGAGCACCGTCTCGGCCTGTTTCATCTGATCGACGTTGTAATTACTGACCCCGGCCTGGCGCACCTTGCCCTGCTCGATCAGCCGGAGTACGGCTTCCATGCTTTCCTCGATGGGCGTCGTTACGTCGGGCCAGTGCATTTGGTACAGGTCGATGTAATCGGTGCCCAGCCGCTTCAGGCTATCTTCGCATTCTTTAATAATGCTCTCCTTGCCGGAGTATTTATAGACATCAATCGGATTGCCCTCGTTGTCCTGGCTCTTGAAGCCAAAATCACCTTTTGCCAAATCCCAGCGCATGCCGTACTTGGTCAGAATCTGCACTTTATCGCGGGGGATGTCCTTGATGGCTTCGCCCACAATTTCTTCACTCGTTCCCTGTCCGTAAACCGGCGCCGTGTCAATAGACGTAACGCCCAGATCATACGAAGCCCGAATGGCGTCGATAGCGCCTTTTCGTTCGGTTCCGCCCCACATCCAGCCGCCAGCGGCCCAGGCCCCGAACGTAATCACGGAAACGCTTAAATCAGATTCTCCCAGTTTTCTGTATTCCATAGGTTGTATTGACGCTTAGTCGCTTTTAGGTAATTATAAATAGTTGGCAAAGTTGAGGTTATAACCGATTGATTATCAGTGATATTCTTTCATTGATAGTCAGCATTATTCTACTTGGCTACTTGTGCAATCATGCAGAATTAATTTAACCACAGAGCCGCAGAGGACACGGAGCATAAATGAGTCAAAATAGACGCCTTAATCTTTGTGTTCTCCGTGTCTCTGTGGTTACTAATTTTGCTTAATCGCTCTTACCAACGGGTAGTACGTTGTTTTGTTAAATTTGCCGTCGTCTGAATTTAATCGGTTGCTGCTTCAGGAGCCCTGTTTGGCCTTGCGACTACGTGCTTTATTTTTGAGCGAATCGCTTTTTGTAACAGGAAGTGCCGGATTAACGACGGGTCGTCCACTCTGCCCACTCGCCCCGTCGTCTGTTGCACTCATCATGGCAGCGCTGTCGGCCACTGGATTACTATCCGGGGAGCGTCTGCTCGATTTATGTTGCCCCGTTTTGGCTGTGGTTTTGCTCCGATTCGCTGAATTGGTCGTTTGTGCTTCGACACTGAAAGCCGTTACCCCAACTAGTAAAATACCCATTATCATCAGCCTTTTCATATCCGTTGTCTATAAAGTGGTTACGTCAATTATCGTTAGAGTAACCACAGACAGGGCAGAAAGGCTAGCCCAAACGGGTATACTGAGCCAATGGCAACTGATTAGAGCAACAAACCTTTATGTTAGCTTCTAAGGCTGACGTTACCCGTCAAGGCTAGTAAGTTACCCAGTTGCTGGGCCGTGCGGACCAGATTCTGCCGGGTCAACTGCATGGCTGTAGGAATATCTGCTGGTCCATTGCCGATGGCCAGCAACACGTCGAAATACTGGTTTAATGCCTCGTTTGGCTCCAGAGGAACTTTGCCTGCTATACCCAGCACCGGCAATTTTTTTTGTTTTGCCTGGAAGGCAACGCCAAACGGACCTTTTCCATGCAGCGTCTGCTCGTCCAGGCTGCCTTCGCCGGTAAGGACCAGATCGGCCTGATCCAGCGCTTTTCCGAAGTTCGTAAACCCGAGAAAGAAGTCGACACCATTGACCAGGTTCGCCTTGAGAAATGTATGGAGTCCGGCTGCTACACCGCCTGCGGCACCACCATGTTTTAAGTAAGTCATATCCACGCCGGTTTGACGGTGTGCTACCTCGGCAAACCGGCGCAGGCTGGCATCCAGTTTGTTGACACTTTCGGGAGTAGCCCCTTTTTGCGGACCGAAAACGGCGGCCGATCCCTGGTCGCCAACTAACGGATTGTCGACATCGCAGAGGATGGTTATCGTACAGGCCAGAATGCGCGGATCAAGCCCGGATACATCAATGGTTTCCAGGTTGGTCAGGCTTTCGGGAGTGGTTAGCGCTGTACTATCGGCCGCCAGAAATTGGATGCCGAGCGCCCGTAAAATGCCGGTGCCGCCGTCTACCGTTGCCGATCCGCCAATGGCCAGTACCATTTCCCGGACGCCTTTGTCAAGAGCCAGCCTGATCAATTCGCCGGTCCCGAATGACGTGGCCCGAAGTGGATCCAACTCGTCGGGCTGTAGTAGCTGGAGCCCCGACGCATTCGCCATTTCGATGACCGCCGTGTGGCCGTTGTTCACCAGTCCGAAAGACGAGGGTATGGGGCGGCCAAGTGGGTCGTTGACGGTTGCTGAAACGAGCAAGCCATCGTGTTTTTGAATCATTAACGTCCCCGTGCCATCGCCCCCATCACCGACGGGAAAGCATTCACAAACGCAGTCGAGCGCGCTTTGCGTTAACCCTTGTTCAAGAGCAGTGGCTACATCCGTAGCGTTCAGGCTATGCTTAAATGCATTAGGAGCAATCAGGATACGGATGGGTTTCATGGCGGCTGGCTAATTGACGACATTGACGGGGTTTCCGTTCAAAAAAGCCGCCAGATTATCGACGGTGATTTTCATAAGCCGGGTTCGGGCTTCCAGCGTTGCCCAGGCAATGTGCGGGGTAATCAGACAGTTTTTGGCCCCGAACAACGGGTTGTCGGCGGAGGGCGGCTCGGCCGACAAGACATCGATACCTGCTCCGGCAATGACGCCTTCGTTCAGCGCATCGGCCAAATCCTGGTCGACAACGATGGGGCCGCGCGCGGTGTTCAGCAGGAAGGCAGAAGGCTTCATGCGAGCCAGGTTCTCTTTATTGATTAGGCCATTGGTGTCGGGCGTCAAAGGCGCGTGAATACTCACCACATCCGATTCGGCCAGCAATTCCGGGATGTCGGCCCACTTGAAATTTTTGCGGTGTGACTGGTCCGTAGGGTGCCGTTTTGAGCCGATGATGTTCATACCAAAAGCGGTGGCTACATCGGCCACACTCTCGCCGATACTACCAAAGCCAATAACGCCCAGCGTTTTTCCGGCCAGTTCGATGAGCGGGTAGTCCCAAAAACTAAAATCGGCCGAGCGAGCCCACTTGCCATCGCGCACAACATCGCTATGCCGCTGAACATGCAGGGTCAGTTCGAGAAGTAAGGCGAACGTAAGCTGAACCACCGACGCGGTGCTGTAACCCGGCACGTTGCTGACGGTAATGCCTTGTTTACGGGCCACATCGGTATTGACAATATTATATCCCGTTGCCAGCACACCAATGAATTTGGCCGATGACAGTTGTGTCAATATAGCCTCGTTCAGGGGCGTTTTATTGGTAAAAATGATGTCGGCATCTTTTGCCCGTTCCACTACGTTATCGGCCGATGTGCGGTCATAAACGGTCAGATCGCCTAATTTTTCCAGCCCTTCCCAGGATAAATCGCCCGGATTCAATGTATAGCCATCTAAGACAACAATCTTCATGCTTACTGTGTCGGTTTCGTTAATAATTGTCCGCCTGGCAGACTTGACTACGGATTAATGGACTGGCGCGCGTGTTTGTTTTCCTGATTCCAGGGTTCGTGTCCTCACGGACCTATGCCTGCGTCAGCAATGACAAGTAAAGGTCCGTGAAGAAGAACCCTCACCCGAGAATTCGTTTCCTTATTCATTTGTCAGGGCTGGCGATTGTTTTCTTTTGCTGGCTATCGAACGGATGGCGACGGCCAGCGCAGCGAGCAGCAAGGCCAAGATCAGCAAATATGTATGGCCACGGCTTAAGTCGGGGAGTGTTGTCAGCCTTTTGGTGTCGAGCATTTCATACGTCGGAATAATCCACTTCAGGACGTAAGCCTGCGCCAGGGTCAGAACGCAAATGAAAATCAGCATAAAGAAACTGTGTTTCACCGTAAAGCGGAACAGTTGCGACTCTTTGCCGACCAAGTCACCGGCAGCTGCGGCCACCGCAATGGACTGTGGCGAAATCATTTTACCCACCACCCCACCCGATACATTGGCGGCCACCGTTACCACAGGGTCGACGCCAATGGACTGCGCCGTAGCGTACTGAAGCTTACTGAATAGCGCATTGGCGGAGGTGTCGGAACCCGTAATAAAGACGCCCAGCCAGCCCAGAATAGGGGCGAAAAATGGAAACAGGATGCCCGTACTCGCCAGAACGGCCGCCAGCGTGAGCGTAATGCCGGAGTCGTTCAGAATGTAGGCGAAGGCCAGTACCGAGGCCACCGACAAAATAGGAAACCGCAACTGGATGAGGGTTTCCTTAAAGACGGTTATCCCAACTCTGTACGTCAGCCCGACCAGCGGAATGACGATGAGAGCCGCCAGCAGAATAGCCGTTCCGGCCGCCGACAGGTAGTTGACCTTGAAGAGCTTGGGGATTGGATTGCCATCGCTGCCCAGAATGGCGTTGTGCAAACCCGGAAACTCGAACTGAAGCATCCCGGTCATGTTGAGCACGTCTTTTATGGGTTGTATACCCCAGGCAATGATCAGAATCGTCAGGACAATAAATGGCGACCAGGCCCGGATCGTCTGGCCGCCTGTGTAGCTGATGTGGGCGTTGCTGGTTGCGGCAGGTTCATTGGCAAAGCGCCAGATGGTTTTGGGTTTCCAGACCCGCAGGAAGGTCATCAAACAGATAATTGACCCCAGACCGGCAATCACATCGGGCAGGGCCGGGCCGAGGAAATTGGACGAAACATATTGAAGAAAAGCAAACGAAATGCCGGACACCAGAACGGCGGGCCAGATTTCCCGGGCTTTCGTAATCCCGGCAATGATACTGACCAGGTAAAAAGGCAGCATGACGGACAGGAGGGGCAGCGTTCGGCCCACCATTTGCGAAATAGGCAGTTCGGGAATGCCTGATACCTGCGAGGCCACCGTAATTGGGATGCCGATGGAGCCGAACGCAACCGGCGCTGTATTGGCAATCAGGCAGATGCCCGACGCATAGAGCGGGTTGAACCCCAAACCCACCAGCATGGCGGCTGTGATGGCTACCGGTGCCCCAAAACCCGCCGTGCCTTCCAGAAACGAGCCGAACGAAAACGCAATCAACAACGCCTGTAATCGGCGGTCGGCGGTGATTGACCCCATGAAGTGTTTGATGATCTCGAACTGGCCACTTTTGACGGTGATATTGAACAGGAAGACCGCCATGATCACGAGCCAGCAAATGGGAAACAGCCCGTACAGCGCCCCATGCGCTGCTGATAAAAGGGCTAGCTTGACCGGCATGCCATAAACCAGCGTCGCAATGAGCATGGCAATACCCGTTGCAATCAAACTCGCCTGGTACCCTTTCATTTTTCGGATTATCAGCGCCCAGAAGATAAACAGAACGGGTATGGCCGCTACCAGTACCGAGAGCGTGATGTTTCCGAACGGATCAATAACTTGTTTCCAGGTCATAGGGTGAATGAGTTATCAGGTCTCTGTGATGTCGGGTTTAAGAACCCGTCCTCGCTTGTCAGTTTTAAGAAACTGACATCACGGAATTGAGAGATCTAGCCCAAATCCAGCGCCACAATTTCATGGTCGAGAATCTGGGGAACGGCTAGCGTTAATGCACCATTTTTGATCTCAAACTTGGGCGTTTGCTCACGCATGAGTAGTTTGACACTCGCTACGTTCGCTCCGGCTGGTAGCTTGATGGTTACCTGTGTATCAATGGGAATCATCTCCCGAAAGGGGCCTTTCATCATCATCGGATTGGTCAGGTTGACCAGGTGTACCGTCATGGATTTCGCCTGTCGCCAGACGTTCACGTCGATTACGCCGGGTCCTTCAATAGCCACAATCGGCTCTTCATCGAGCGCCCAACGGACAATATTGCCGAGCAGTTTCCCGTGATCAGTGCTCATCAGTTGCCAGAACGAGCGGTCCAGATCGCCGGGAATGTATGCCACGCGTCCTTTGCCCACCTGCCGAAGGTACAGCTCCCGTGTATCGGTTTCGGCGACACGCGGGTAAACATCTTCCATCGGAAGGTCAGGATAGCTTGGGATGAGAGTAATGGGGCTGGGAAACGCAGTGGTGGGTTTTACGTCGACCTGATAAGCCGTGTTGATGATGCGGGGCGTATCGTCCAGACCGGACAGAATTAGCTGCGTTTGGCTGTTTTTGGCATCCGGACGCAACTGTAAATAGCTATTCCGCATGGGGCCTTCTACTTTCTGATTGTAGGAAACACCAAATAAGCTGGCCAGTCCAAAGTCGGGGCGTTGCTTGCCGTCTTGGTCATAAAGCGACGTTTCGAAGGTGGCGACCAGGCTACCTCCGGCGTTCACGAAGGCTAGTAGCTGAGCGCATTGAGCGTCGGAGAGAGCGGCTATATTGGGAAGTATTAACAGCTTGAATCGCTTCAACTCGTCGAGCGTGAGCAAGCGGTCGTTGACCATATCGAAGGGAACCCGGCTTTCCACAAGCGCGTGGTACATACCATCCAGGTGATCACCGCTTTTCTGCTGCCAGGGTTGGCCGCCGTAATTGCGGTTGGTTTGTTCGGAGTAAACAACACCAACGCGGGCCATCGACGCCGTATTTCGAAGGTATTTCTCGTTTTTATAATAGCCTTCGTACAACCTGGCAACGGCATTCATCCATCGTTTGTCATAGATGTCGCCCCCAAACTTGACGAAGCAGGGGCGCATCCCATTGGCCGTGCCTTCGGCTACCCAAATCCGAATTTCGGCGTCGCTCTGTACCGAGTCTTTCCAGCGGAGTTCTTCTTCAATACCCACGCTGAAAATGCCGATCAGCGGTTTCTGGCCCAGCGTCGACCGAAGTTCCTTGGCCCCTTTTCCATTCGACCAGGGGGCCATCAGACCCCGCCGGGCCTGCTGATCGGCGAAGAAGAGATCAGCCTCTTTACCCGTCAACACCTTATCGGGAAATCCGTTGGGAATGAACCGGGAAGCTGGTCGTTCGTTGCGGATACCAGCGTCCCACAAGGCCCACAATTCCCGCAGCCGCGTCACGCGCCACTCCGACCATTTGCGGTACGTAGGGTCGAGCCGTTCTGCTTTCCGGGGGAGCGGCTGACCCGAATAGGCGGTAAAGTTCCGGGTACAATGCTCGCAGTAGCAAATGTCCGGACTTGCCCATCGGTTCGAGAAAATGCCTTCGGGCTGATACCGTTGCATGATCTCGGCATTCACCTGGGGCATAAACTCGAAATTGTACGGTCCTAATGAGCAGGTCACCCACAAATCGGGGTTGGCCCAGTGACGGCGTTTGGCGCCATCGGCATTGACTGCAATCCAATCGGGGTGGGCGTCGTACACAGCCTGCCGGGCGGCATGAGGATCGGTACGAAGCATGATCTTCATGCCCAGTTTTTTGCAACCAGCAACCAGATAACCCAGTGGATCTGTATCGCCCAGGTAGTCGCTCCGGTGGTGGAGCGGAATCTTCGTTGGATAAAAAGCGACCACGCCCCCGGCGCTCAGTAAGGCGCCATCGGCATGAATTCGTTTAAAATAGCTGAGCCAGAAATCGGGGTCATAATGGCCGGGGTCACGCTCGACAAACGCCAGTTGTACCCAGCGCATGGGCCCATCGAGCCAATACCCATCGGTCGGGGCGAATCCGGCAAAAGAAGCCTGTCCGATCAGTGCATAGGCTCCGCTTAAAAGACTGGTCGTCTTAATAAACTCTCTTCGTTCCATAGCGGTGAAAAGCAACCACACAGCTACGCGTGCAGCGATTCGGATGAGGGTGACTACAGCCCACAAAGCACACTCATCTTTCCTCTTTACTCAAACTGGCTGTCAGAAAGTTAGGCGCTGACGAATTTTGCCATCGCCAGGCCCGATGTAAACGCTCCTTCGACGTTGCCCATACCGAACCCATCACCGCCAAACAGCAGCGGGAGCGAGCCATCGACTGCCAGAAAAGGGGCCGGGTGGCGCTGGTCGGCCAGGCTATAGCGCCACCGATGTACCTGAACGGTGCTGAGGCTATCGGCCGGAATCAGCGTTGGTAACTGGCCGATCAGTTGCCGACCGATCGTTGCCAGATCATCATCGAAATGCGTTCGGCTGAAGTCGGCACTGGCATGGATCGTAACGGACGGCTGAGCAGGCGAGATGCCTTTCTGCCCGTTGTCGGCAACCCACGCAATGTCGCCGGTTTCGTACCGGACGGCACCGGGAGCGGGCAGGTTGCTGGGTCGGTTCAGGGCTACCATGACGGCGATACAGGGACGATAAGTTATAGCCGAGAGCGTCGACTGATCGGACGGTGTCAGTGCAAACCCACTTTTCTGAATCAGGGTGAGCGCCTGCGGAGCGGGTAGGGTAATCAGTAAAGCATCAGCCCGGAACGGCTTGCCCGATTCCGTCTCAACAAGCCATTGGGCATTCTCCATTCGAAACGAAACAACGGTTTCGCCCGTCAGCACGGTCAGGTTTCGACTCAGCGTTTTCGCCACAGCATTCATGCCTTCAATGCCAATATAGTATGGATAGCTGAATGCGGGATCTGCCATATTGTTGTGTTCGAGCGGCCATTGGGTAACGACCTGATCGGTTGCCAACTCCCGAACGACTTTCTGGAAATCGGGTGTGGTGGCGGAGAAGTACTGGGCGCCATGATCGGCGCGGGCCTGGTCAATTCGGCGGGTAGCCAGTCGGCCGCCCACACCCCGACCTTTATCGAGCACGACAACCTCCCAACCTTGTAAGCGCAATTCGCGGGCGGCCGTAAGGCCCGACATGCCCGCGCCAATGATGATAGAAGACGGCATTTGGTTGAAACGGATGGTTGACGTTTAGAGGTGAGTCAGCTTATCGTGGTGTCAGTTTCTTAAAACTGACGTGTCAGGTTTCTAAAAGCCTGACTTATATACTAGTAGCCTGACGAAGTTTGAAGAATCTTTGAGGGATTGTGTCTGGGCCAAGCCGGAGCTTGGCCCAGACACAATCCCTCAAAGATTCTTCGCCTTGAGCTGTGCCACGGCATAGCTGGCGGCTCGGGCTGTGAGCGCCATATAGGTGAGCGATGGGTTTACATTCGAGGCCGACGCCATCGCCGAGCCGTCTGTGACAAATACATTTTTGCAGGTGTGTACCTGGTTGTACTTGTTGAGCACCGACGTTTTCGGGTCTTTACCCATGCGGGCAGTCCCCATTTCGTGAATACCCAGCCCCATGTGTGCCGCCGGGTTATCGTATGTGGTGACGTTTTTGAACCCGGCAGCTTCCAGCATTTCGGCGCCATCGTTCATGATGTCTTTCCGCATGGCCCGGTCGTTGGCGCTGAAATCGGCGTCGAACACCACCTGCGGCAGACCCCATTTATCGGTTTTGTCGGGACTGAGGTAGAACCGGTTGTTGGGATCGGGCAGCACTTCGCCAAAGCCGGTCAGACTCATTTTCCAGGGACCGGGCTGCGTCAGGCGTTTCTTGAAGTCAGCTCCGAAACCCGGTTCTGTACTGCCCCTCGACCAGTCAGCGCGGGCGGCCCCACCCTGGTAGCCAAAGCCGCGCAGGTAGTCGCGTTTTTTGTCGTTGCCCCAGTTGCGGAAGCGTGGGATGTACAGACTGCCCGGACGAGCTCCGAAATAGTAATCGTCCTCAAAACCTTCGATATCGGCTCTGGCTCCAACGGCCAGGTGATGATCCATCAGGTTGCGGCCGAGTTGATCGCTGTCGTTGCCCAGTCCGTTGGGAAAACGGGCTGATTTCGAGTTCATCAGAATAGACGTAGAACCAATGGTGCCTGCATTCAGGAAAAGCACTTTGGCGTAGAATTCCCGCACTTCCATCGTGTTCTGGTCGATGACCCGCACGCCTTTGGCTTTCTGGTCATGATCGTCCAGGATGATCTCTTTCACAATGGCGTTGTGAAGGATCGTCAGCCGGTTGGTGCTTCGGGCGGCTGGCAGCGTGGCCGCCAGCGAGCTGAAATACCCCCCGTATGGACAACCCCGCGTACAGCGGTTCCGAAACTGACAACTCGCCCGGCCCACGGCCGTATGCCAGGGCTGCGGCTTGGTGAGGTGCGCCACCCGTCCAATGGTTATGGGCCGATTTAGTTTCTGTGCGACCGATTTTTTAAAATGCACTTCCGGGGCAGTCATCGCCATGGGCGGCAGAAAGGTGCTATCGGGCAACACGGCCAATCCTTCAGCCTGTCCGCTGATACCTACGAATTTTTCGATGTAGGTATACCACGGCACCAACTCTTCGTAGCGAATAGGCCAGTCTATCCCGATTCCCTCTTTGGTATTGGCCAGGAAATCTTCCCGGTTCCAGCGGTAGGTATGTTTGCCCCAGATCAGCGATTTCCCGCCCGTATGGTATCCCCGAATCCAGTTGAACGGCCGTTTCTGGATGTAGGGATGCTCTTTGTCGTTGGTGAAATTGAACTGACTGCCCTCTTTGGCCGAGAAGAACATGCTGGCATAATGTTCTTCGGCGGCTACCGTCGTGATTTTTCCCCGGTGTTCAAATTCCCAGGGATCCTGCATGGCGGTTTTATAATCCTCAACGTGTTTGATCTCGTAGCCGCGTTCCAGCACGAGTACGTTCAAGCCTTTTTCGGTAAGTTCTTTAGCGGCCCAGCCCCCCGTCATACCGGAACCCACCACGATGGCGTCGTAGGTTTGAGCTTTTTGTGCGTTTATATTCAGATTCATACAGTGAATGATCGACCTGGTGAGTGATGTTAAACCTGGTTGCCGTACATAAAATCTTTCTGACCCGGCCTGATCTTGATAGCCTCGAATTTTCCCGGAATGGGCTGATAATCGAATGAGGACTTGATGCCCGCTTCGGATGTAAAATACCCCCAGACGGTCAGCTCCTTGATCAGTTGCCAAAACGATACCGAACCAGCTTTGGCATTGGCCAGTGTCTGGGCTTCGACCTGTTTGAGGAGTGTTGTTTGCTGATCGGCCGAAGCGGTCAGGAACCCTTTACCAGCCAGATCGCCGAGGCCCGTCAGAAACGTATCCTGCACGGGCTTGGTGTAGCCCTCGCGCAGCATCAGTTCAATAAACGCTGGAACACCAACATCAATAGCGCCCGGCGTATCGGTTTTGGGAATAATGCGTTCGGCCACACGCGCCATAATTTCCCGCTGCTCTTCATTCAGGATTGATGGGCTGTTTACCCGGCTTTCCGGGGTCATCTGGTTCCAGCGATCAAAGGCCAGTAAGGTCGGGGCCGAGAGGGTACCGCCCAGCATCAGGCTCACCCGTGATAATGCTTCCCGTCTGTTCATCCGTTGTGTTTGGCTAAGTCTGTTCACAAAAGGCGGTTGATGGCAATTAATACCGCGTTGGCAACTTGATTTTGTTGGTGGTTGAGTTCCAGCGATGTTAGCAGGCGGCCGTTGCTTAGCGATAACGAAGTGACAAGACGGGGAATTTGTCTGTTGCTGGATTATATTTACCTGTTCCATATCCCTGTTTTATGCCTCCTTTTAACCAGACACAACTAACCATCTACACCCGAAAATTTACGAAGCTTAAACAGGGAGGAACTCCGTATGGAAAAGCTCCTCATAAGCCCATTTTTCTGCTTACGTTGATTGAGTTAATCGAGAAGCAACTCATCACCGAAAACCGGGTCACGATCACCCCCGAACTGGTGGCTACGTTCAAAGAGAACTTTTCATTGCTCGTTCAAACAGCGCACAAAGACGATTTCACACAGCCATTTTTTTATCTGCAATCCGAAGGGTTCTGGTTTCTAAGACCCAAGGTAACAGAGCGAATAGAGGTTTATATCCGTAGTGTTCAGACCCTCAGCGACCGGCTTGACTTTGGTTATTTTACCGATGACCTGTTTGATCTGCTGACAAACGAGTATGCCCGGCTATTCCTAAAAAATACCCTTCTTGATCACTATTTTGCAGATACCAAAGCCGAATTCATGCGTGTTAAAAACGCTGGACGCAGCTACCTGCTTGACCTGGAAACGTATCTGCTGAATGAGAAGGAAGCGGCCTATATACCGGTACAAGTAACCGACGATGAAGAAATACGCTTTATACGGGGTGGCTTATTCAAGAAACTGGTGCCCAAGGTCTATGATTTTACCTGTGCTATTTCGGGTATGAAGGTGATTGCCGTAGATGGTTCGTCACTGGTCGAAGCTTGCCACATTGTTCCTATCAGTATTTCCGGCGATGATAAAGTCACGAATGGAATTGCCCTGTGCCCGAATCTGCACACCGCTTTCGACAAAGGCATGATTGGCGTCGACGAGCGTTTGCGCGTGGTAGTCTCACCCTCGTTAGCTGATGAGATCACCAGTCCCTATAACCTTAAGCAGTTTCACGGCCAGCCGTTGCGACTGCCGTTTGGTGAGGTACATTATCCCAAAATGGATAGTTTTCGGTGGCACATGCGGGAGCGGTTTAAAGGCTGAATCAATAAACCGCTGGCCCCACATACCCCTGATGCAACTGCGCCACGGGAAAAATTAAATCCCAGTCCCGACCCCAAACGACGTTGCCCCGTTCTGCCTTAAATCGTTTGAAATTTGCCAATTTACGGTACTTATCATGCTGCGGATGTGGGTGTATTAATAAAAAAGGACCAAAGTCAATAACTTGTGAGGTTTCGTCAGAAAACGTTACTCTCAACCGGTATTGATCTATATACTCTGCTTCGGTAACTGCGAGCGTTCTCATAGTCTCTTTGTAATCTTACGAATTTTTGGTTTTTTCTTTAAAACAAAGAAGTCAAGCCATTTCTGGGCTATTTCATCAGCATACAACTCGACCACTTTAATCGCTTCTTTTTGATCTTTGGCTGGTAGCATTTCTACACCATCTGCCTTTCTTAACTGAACATCGGTTAGCTTGCCATCTTCAAAGAATAATTCAAAAATAGTTTCGTACTCAGCCTGGCTTACGTGTACATGAACAGCTATAGAAATAAAAAAATTAATCCAAAATATTCGATTAGTTTAGGCATACAAGTACGTTTTATCACTCAAATATACTGGCATTTTTCACTCACACCAGAGCCCGCAAGTCCTCCACAACGCCCTTGATGGCGTCGACCGTCGCTACCACATCGGCTTCAGTGTTAAACCGCCCTCAGGCTGAACCGCAGACAGGAAAGATCTTCCGTTTCGTCATGTATGTGTTAGAATCGATTTGGAAAACCGTTATTTGCTAAAAACTCATTCATGAAAAACATAACGATTACTCTTGACCTTAAATCCATTTGCGTGGGTGCCTTAAGCGTACTCGCCATTGTGTCGCTATCCAATTTCAACAAAGCCGATGAACACCGAAACGATGCCTCCGACGAAGTTCGTCGCTATCAGGCTGTAATGGGCGAAAAGGGTAGTATCATCATTCTGGACACGAAAACTGGCAATTATTTGATTGATAACAGCATGACCCCTAAGCCGCGCTGGTTAAAAGGAGATTTTACGGCTACGCATAAGAACCCGTCGATCAAAACAGATTGAGTAAGTTATTGACAAAAAAACAATCACAAGTACCCTTTCATGGCCGATCCACTGATGATGGGAGGGCTCGCTAATACGACGGCTGGGTTGAGTAATACCTACACTACCTAGCCTATATAATCAAAATAAAGTTTGCTCTATTTCTGTTGGTGACATTATAGTTTTCATTATGTTTGGTGCATATTCTTGTATTATGTTCAGTCGTCAGTTTTTACCGCTTGCCCTGGCCTTTGGCCTCTCTGTTTTATTCACTAATGGCTTATCGGGTTGCCAGTCCAAAGGATCTACAGCCACCGAAAACGCTGCTGGTTCGGCAGTCGATTCGTCGAGTAGCTCAAAAGCGGCCGAAAAAACAACCGCTAAGACCGCCGAGAAAACTGGGACCGCAACGCCGGCCAGTATTCCTGCTAATAAAATAGCCGATGCGGCTACAATCCTGGCTCGTCCGCAGGTTCCCATTTTGTGTTACCACCAGATCCGCGACTGGCGTGCGAGTGATTCTAAATCGGCGAAAGACTATATCATCCCTGTGGCGGCCTTCCGCGAACAGATGAAGATGCTGGCCGATAGCGGTTACCATACCGTGTTGCCCGATCAACTCTACGCTTATCTGGCTACCGGTGCTCCGTTGCCTCCTAAACCGATCATGCTCACCTTCGATGACGGTGATCTTGACCAATATACGGTGGCCGCTCCTGAACTCGAAAAGCACGGTTTCAAAGGGGCGTTCTTCATCATGACCGTCGCCATTGGCCGACATGGAAAACAGCCATACATGGACAAAACGCAGATCAAAGATCTGTCGGATCGGGGACACGCTATTGGCGCCCATACCTGGGACCACCATAACGTGAAAAAATACCAGGGCGACGATTGGAAAATCCAGATCGAAGAGCCTAAAGCGAAGCTGGAAGCGATTGTGGGTAAACCCATTAAGTATTTTGCCTATCCATTTGGACTATGGAACAAACAGGCGCTGCCCGAACTACAAAAGCGGGGCTATGCAGCCGCCTTTACGCTGGCCGATAAACGCGACGATAGCATGCCGCTTTACACGGTTCGGCGGATCATTGCCGGTGGACAGTGGAAGGCTACGACCATGTATCGGAACATGATTCAGAGTTTTGATTAAGGGTCAACGAATCATCTTGGTTGATAAAAGCGGCTTCGGTCGCTTTTGTCGTTTTAAAACTACAGCGCAGCTTGAAGCAAGGAGTAATTCCAGGCCGGGCTTACCTGATCAAGCGTAGTTACGTTGACCTTTGACAAAGCCGATCATGCTAATAATCAAAATAGGTATGGAGCACCGCTTTGTCAAAGGTTTCTGCCTTATTGGGTAGTATTTTTGCGGTTAAAATAGCCTTTCAGGTAGTAACTCCATTTGTACTTCTACTGACAATGACTGGCCGAATTCTACTTTTACTGACGTTTCTTTTTTCCGGCTTGTGCGCTGGTATGGCGCAATCGAATCCACCCCGTCTGCTTGTTCGGGGCGACGATATGGGCTACTCGCACGCGGGCAACGAAGCCATTCTGAAATGTTACAAAGACGGTATCGAAAAGTCTATCGAAGTGTTGGTACCCTCGCCCTGGTTTCCGGAAGCGGTTGACATGCTGAAGCAAATCCCGACGGCCGACGTGGGTATCCATTTAACCCTGACCAGCGAATGGGATAATGTAAAATGGCGGCCTTTATCTGACTGTCCCAGCCTGCGCGATGCCGATGGCTACTTTTACCCTATGGTTCGTCCGAACAAAAATTACCCCAAACGCTCGGTGGTGGAAAATGACTGGAAACTGGCCGATATTGAAAAGGAGTTCCGCGCGCAAATCGAACTGGCCATGCGGAAAATCCCCCGAATAAGCCATCTGTCGGGGCATATGGGTTGTACAAGCCTGAACGATGAGGTAAATACACTGGTCAAAAAACTAGCGCAGGAGTATCACATCCCTCAGTATGACGCGAAACTTGGCGAGGCTGGCGTTGTGCATGCGGGCTACATCGGTGCACACACGACATCGGAAGAAAAACTGCAAAGCTTCCTGAACATGCTCGAAAGCCTTGAGGCCGGGAAAACCTACATTTTTGTCGATCATCCCGGACTGGATACCCCCGAAGTGCAGGCAATCCATCACATCGGCTACGAGAATGTAGCGGCTGATCGTCAGGGCGTAACGGACATCTGGACGAATCCACGCGTTAAAGAACTGATCAAGACGAAAGGAATTCAGTTGATAGGCTACAATGATTTAGGGAAATAGACAGGTAAACGTATCGTGATGTCGGGTTCTCAAACCCGACATCACACAAACCCATGCGCCACTAGAACCGCCCGGCCCATTCGATGCCAGCGACAATGTGCGGCATGGCGTATTGGTCGGTGAAGGTTTCGTTGGTGTGGCCAAAGCCCGTATAAAACACCCGACCTTTCCCGACGACATTCGTCCAGGAAATAGGATGATCGCCACCCATGGCTTTTGGCCAGACTGCTTTGTAAGTGGCTTCGTTCAGAGTCAGCAATACCTGAATACTGTCTTTTCCCCGGACACTCTGCTTGAAGTTATACCATTCATCGACCCGGCGAAAGGTGGCGGGCAGGTGTTTGGTCGTTGGGTGCGTCTGGGTGTCGGTAATAATCTCGGCTTCGGGCAGGTGTTCAGGATATAACGGATGATCACGGAAGTGCGTCCCGAGCATGTGGTCGTACCAGTCCCATCCGTACTCAGTGTCGGAAGCAGCATGAATACCCACGTAGCCTCCTCCGTTCTCAACGAATTTCGCAAAGGCTTTTTCCTGCTCCGGCGTCAGCACGTCACCTGTGGTAGACAGAAACACGACCGTTTTGAACCGGCGGAGGTAATCGTCGTTGAAGTAAGCGCCGTTTTCGGTTGTCCGAACGTCCCAGCCTTTCTCCTTACCCGCTTTCCTGAGGGCGTCGATACCCGGTTCAATGGATTCGTGCCGAAAACCGTTTGTTTTTGAAAAAATGAGCACCCCTTTCTCGCCAACCGGGCCCGGATCGGCTGGCCGGGCGGTATCAAAAACGGGTTTCTGCCACGGCAGTTGCCGCGTCACATATAGGCCAAAAACAACAAACCCGCCCACCAGCAGGGCCAAAAACAAAACCAGGCCCAGCAGGATTTTTACAACGTTACGAAGCATATGCTAGGGAAAATGAAAAGACAGACTTAGGCCAATTCCGTACGTACGCGTTCGAGCAGCGTCTTGGTGGCCCGGATGCCCTCGGTAGTGGGTAAATAACCCCCCGTTGGGTTGTACATGCTCATGATGCCTCCCTCGTATTCAATGCCTACATAACCCTTAAAACCAGCGTCTTTAATAATCTTGAACATCTTCCGGAAATCCGTTTCGGTCTCATTGCCACTGGCATCGAACTTATGCGTTTTGGCGCTAATGCCTTTCGCATAAGGCATCATCTTCCTAACGCCCTCATAGCGGTCGTATTCCTTGATGCATTTGGTGCCCATGATGCCTTTGATGTCATTGGTTTCGGGGGTGCTGCGCTGCCGACAGAAATTGCCAAAATCGGGTAGGAGACCCGCGTTGGGCATATTGACCTGTTTGAGCACACCAACCAGCCAGTCAATATCGGTCGAATTGCCAAAGTGATTTTCCACAATGACGTTCATGTTCGATTTGGCGGCATATTCGAGCAATTTATGATAGCCATCAGCGGCAGACTTGGCGGCTTCATCGGCCGGATCATCGGCTACGCCCGTTATCGCTTTGGACGTATCGCCCAGATTGACCCGAATGGCAGGGCAACCCAGAAACTTGGCGGCATCGACCCAGGCATAATGCGCTTCGACAGCCTGCTTCCGTTTTGCTGCATCCAGATCGGCAATGTTTGCGCCATCGACCATGATCATATTGTTTTTCATGCCGAGGTCATCGCAACGCTGCTTAAGCTCTTTCAGGTAAGTTTGGTCGGTGTGCTTATTGTTGAAAAACATGGACACGTATTCCAGCACGTTGATTCCAAAGTCATTTTTAGCTCTGGCGGGGAATTCCATGTTGGTCATCTTTCCCGACATCAGTTCCCCGGCGAAAGAGAACTCTGCTAAGGAAATGTCGAATGTGAATTTGGTTGGGGCCATTTCGGCAAATAGATCAGTAGAGATAGTGGAGGCAAGCCCCATGCCAGCGGCTGTCAGGCCAAGTTGATTCAGGAAAGTGCGACGGGATTGTGTCATGGTTGAAAGGAGAAAGCCCTTCTCTTTTTTCGGGAGAAGGGCTGTATGTGAATTTAGTTAGAAAATTGAACTGTAGCGGGCACGAACAGAGGTGACTTACCCGCTTTCTCATTCTTAAAGACGAAGTACAAATTGTGCTGACCTGTCGTGGGCGTAATGCTGACCTTGGCCATGCTGGGCTTAAACATATCGGCCGGGTCGTTGCTTGTATTTGGCAAAAGCTCCTCGGTCTGTCCGAGCAGTGGGCCGTTAGGCGAGTCGATTCGTATTTCGATGCGGCCACCTACCGCAATGAGCTGCGCCTTAGGAACCGCTACGGCAAACTCCATCGTCTTGATGCCCGTCAGGTCGAGCTGGTCAAACTGCACGTAGGTATCTGACGCCATTACCACAACCAACGGATAGGGTTGGGTACCCATTTTGAAGAGGGTAATTCCTTTTGACTGGCTGCTGCTTGCGCCCATCGCCACCAGCGGGTTGCGTAACACCAGTACCTGGTCAGCCATTTGTGGCGGTAAACCATTGGCACCCTTGTCCTTGTACGATGCCCGGAAAACCAGACTTCCTTTCTCGTTTTCTTTGGGCATATACGTACCCTGCGGAGACAGCGACGGGCTCGCTACTTTTTTGTCCGATAGCGTTAGTATGTACTTGACAATCTCGTTTGCGTCGGGCATCGCCAGTTGTGGATGCGCTGTCATGATGGCATCTCCCCAGGAACCGCCCCCTCCTTTGATGATTTTGTTCGATAAACTGGCTACGGCATTGGCATCGTTTTTATACCGTTTCGCTACGTCGGTGAAAGCGGGTCCTACCGACTTTTTATCGGTGAAATGACATGCTTTACAGTCACTTTTCTCCATCAGAGTTTGGCCTGTCGATAGATACGTTGCTTCCGAGAATTTATGCCCTGACTCGCTCTTTGTCTGAGCGTTTGCTTCGTCCTGATAGGTGGCCTGCACCAGCACCTGCTTGGGCAGAATCCGGCCGTTGGCCAGGCTGCCGTCTTCTTTATCCGTTACCTTGACCTGATAAGCAATGGCCTGACCAGGAAAATAAAAGCTTTTGTTCCCTTTGGCTACGTCCAGTGTTACCTGGGGTGGCTGGTTGCCCGCCATGATATCGACCTCGCGGGAAT
This sequence comes from Spirosoma radiotolerans, assembly GCF_000974425.1. Classification (NCBI taxonomy): domain Bacteria; kingdom Pseudomonadati; phylum Bacteroidota; class Cytophagia; order Cytophagales; family Cytophagaceae; genus Spirosoma; species Spirosoma radiotolerans. The sequence continues at coordinate 5,449,703 of NZ_CP010429.1, read as the reverse complement.
CTTTCAGACCTTTCGCATCGGTTACGGTCAGAATCGCTTTGTACTGACCTGGTTTCTGAAACGTAAACGTCGGGTTGGGCTCCGTCAAAACGATTGGCCCATCCCCTTTTGCCCCTCCGGCCTGACTAACGATCTTCCACTGATACGTCAGGGCATCGCCGTCAAAATCTTTCGTGCCGTTGGACGATAAATTGACTTTCAGGGGAACTGCTCCTGCTGTCTGGCTGGCTGCAATCTGTATGTTGGGCTTACGATTACCCCCATTGAATTCAATGCGCACCAGGCGGGAATCATCGTTTTTAAGGAACCAGCCCGTGCCGTATTCGAGGACGTACAGGTCGCCATTTGGGCCGAACGCCATGTCGATAGGGTGACTGAAGGACATATTTGGCAGAAAGCGCTCCATTTTCGTCATAGCGCCTTTGCCATCGAAGCTAACGGCCAGAATCATGTCACGCATCCACTCATACATAAATACTTTCCCGTTGTAATAGTCCGGAAAAAGACGTTTTGCGTTCTTGAAATCGTCTTTGTAGTAGGTTGGTCCAGCCATAGCGCTACGGCCTCCGCTGCCCATGAGTGGGAATTTCTTAGTCTCGCCTGCCGTGTACGAAATTAAAGCCGGTTGGGCCGGAGGGAGGTCACGCAGGCCTGTGTTGTTCGGCGAGTCGTTGACCGGATGAGCCGGGTCAAATTTTGCGCCTGATTTATTCGATGCGAAATCGACATCGTTGTACGCTTTGTTATCGCCCACAAAGTAGGGCCATCCAAAATTTCCGGGCTTTTGAGCCTGATTGTACTCATCCTCTGCCGTTGGGCCAACACCCACCGAATCGACGCCCGCATCGGGTCCGACATCGCCCCAGTACACGTACCCCGTCCGCTTGTCCACCGAAATCCGGTAAGGGTTGCGGTGGCCCATGGTATAAATTTCCGGACGGGTATTTGGGGTCCCTTTGGGAAATAAATTGCCGTCGGGAATGGTGTATGTACCGTCGGCTTCGGGATGAATACGCAGAATTTTTCCCCGCAAATCATTGGTATTCCCTGACGATTTCTGGGCATCCCAGGGGCCGCGTCCGGGTCGTTCGTCGATGGGCGCGTAGAGGGTTGCGCGCGGGCTGGTGTTGTCGCCGGTAGAGAGGTACAGATTACCGTCGCGGTCCCAGTCGATGGAGCCACCCGTATGGCAGCATTGCTCGCGCTGGGTGGCCACGTCCAGTAAAACTTTTTTAGACGAAAGCACCAGTTCATCACCCCGCAGTTCGTAACGGGTCAGGCTATTCTTCGATTCAGCGCCAGCGGGCGAGTAATAGAGATAAACCCAGTGGTTTTTCTCAAAATTAGGGTCAATATTAACGCCTAGCAGGCCGTCTTCTGCTTCGGTTTCATTCCCTTCTTTATCTTTATATTTTGTGCTGACCGGAATTGTGGCAATCGTTTTGATTTGTTTGGTCGCCGGTGAATACAGTCGAACGTCGCCGTGTCGTTCAACGAGTAGCACACGCTCATCGGGAAGAATGGCCATCTCGAGCGGCTCGTTTAGCTTTTCGGCGAGCACTACCTTTGTGAAGCGATTCTCATCGGGTAAGTCGCCTGGATCGACAAGTGGTTTTGCCGAGTAAGACCAAAGGCCTATAGCCCCCAGGCACAAGACTGTCAATGTGCGGTAGGACCTTAATGAATAGGAGCTAGATTGCATAGTTGATGTGTAAAATCAACACAATAATAGTATTATTTTTCATTGTGTTGGTTTTACACACTATAAATAAGTTAAAAATTCCTCTATGGAGTACCAAAATGAAGTGCTGCGGTTCATTGACGAACTGAAAAATTACTTGCCCCATATATCCCTCGACTGTACCATCTTCGGATTTCACGATGGGCAACTGAAGGTATTGCTGTTGCGCTGGAAAGGAACAGAGGACTGGTGCCTGCCGGGCGGCCGGGTGCTTCATGGGGAAAATCTGGATGACGCAGCCCATCGCAACTTACAGGAACGGACCGGTCTGAGCGAAATTTTTCTGCAGCAGTTTTACACCTTTGGCGATGTAGAGCGGTATAAGAATTACTCGTTCCAAGAAACGCTGGCAAAGCTGGGGCTGCCCATTGAACTAGGTAAAGAGATCATTACCCGTGACGTGTCGGTGGGGTACTATGCGCTGGTCGAGTTTGCCGAAGTGACGCCTTCACCTGATTTCTTTACGGAAGAGTGTCGCTGGTGGGATATCGATCAAATTCCGCCCTTGCTGTTCGATCACAACGACATGGTTACGCTGGCACTGAAAACCCTGCGCCGTCAACTCAGCTACCAGCCTGTTGGCTACAATCTGTTGCCGACTAAGTTCACCATGCCCGATTTGCAACAGCTGTACGAAACAATTCTGGGGCAATCACTCGATCGGCGGAATTTTCAGAAACGGATGCTCGGATACGACATTCTGGAACGCCTGGAGGAGCGCAAAACGGGTGGTGCTCATAAGGCTCCGTATTTGTACCGGTTTGATAAAGAGAAGTATGAGAAAGCCTTGAAAGATGAAATTCTGTTTGTCGGGTAAGTAAGCCGGGCAATTCTGTCGATAAAGGTGGTAATTGATCTCAGATTTCGCGGATTTTAAGATTCCTACTAAATTATTCGCTTATTGACCTTTTCTTGCTAATGGCTTCGTATTTAAAAAAACCTTACATCGGTTGTGTGGTTAATTAATGGCAGCCGGTATATAGGTCGTTACCGTTGTTGTTACGTATACTAATGCGTTCGTTATCAGCAAATTAATTTGTTTAGAATGGCCTGCATGGCGACCCTTAATTTTTGATCTGGCCCATAAGAGCCGTAGCATTACCGTAGTATGAATACTCGCATTCGTTTAGCCCTTGATAGGACACCTAATACTAACCATACCGGCTTTTATGTTGCCCTGGCCAAAGGGTTTTACAGTCAGGTAGGGCTCGACGTAGAACTTATATCGCCCGATCAGGATGAGTACCGGACAATGCCCGCCCGGCGGGTATCTAAAGGAGAAGCCGAATTAGCCATCACTCCCTCAGAGAGCGTGGTTAGCTACCAGACAAATGGCGTGCCCCTAATAGCGGTTGCGGCCGTTCTTGCACGGGACATTAGCGCCATCGTTACCCTTAAAGAAAGTGGCATCAGCCGTCCTCGGGAGCTTGATGGTAAAGTTTATGGTTCGTATGGCGCTCGCTATGAGGACGATATGATTCGGCAGCTTATTCAGAATGATGACGGACGCGGGCAGTTTATCTCCCATAAACTCGGGTGGGACGGCATTTGGCGGGCTTTGTTAACCCGCGAAGTTGATGCGGCCTGGTGCTGGTTGACCTGGGAAGGGGTGCAGGCCGATATTCAGGGCGTTGATCTGAACCAGTTTTTGTTTGACGAATACGAAATTCCCTATGGCTATAATCCCGTGCTGACGGCTCACAGCCAGTGGACAGAACAAAATGGCGATGCGTTGCGCCGGTTTCTGGAGGAGACGGCGGCTGGCTATCGGTTTGCGATAAAAAACCCGGATGAATCGGTTCGGCTGTTGATGAAAACGGCCAATCATCCAACACTCACCAAGCGAAATTTTCTGGAGCAAAGCCAGCAACTGGTTTCGGGCTATTACCTGGATGGTGAAGGCCATTGGGGCTTCATGCACCGCAATGTATGGGTGTCTTTCGTCAATTGGATGATCCGCAACCACTTGCTCAGTGATCGAGATGGTGAGTTGATTCAGCGTATGGACGTTGACACGTTGTTCACGAACAAGTTTCTGGATGGTGTTCCCGCTATGATGCGCTAGAGCTTAAGTAAGCATCCATTAACGCTAGCTATTACCCGCCAATGGTAGACATCGACTCCGTAACAGTATCTCGTTGCTGTTCGGCTTCGAAGCCATTGGCCGGGCGGTGCGAAAAGGCTTTCAGGAAGGCAACCGTTAGCTCGTCGTCCGAAGCGCCACCCCGAAGCAAGGCCCGAACATCCAGCACTCCGTTGTCATACAGGCAGGTTTTTAAGGTACCCTGCGCCGTCATACGAATTCGGTTACAGGTGCCGCAGAAAGTCCGGCTGAAAGCCGCAATGACGCCAATAGTGCCCTGATGCCCTGGAACCTGGTAATTGGCTGAAGTAGAAAAGGGTGGGTCTGGTAACTTCTGTAGATCGGGAAAGTGGCTCTGAATTTCTTCGACAATTCGGCGGTGCGTCCAGTGGAGCACCGGGTAATGGCTGCCTTCGCCATTGAAGGGCATTTCCTCAATAAACCGGACGTCAACGGGCATGGTGCGGGTCATGTCCGTCAGCGGAACCAGATCCTGCGTATTCTGTCCGTCCATGACCACCGCATTAATCTTCGTATGAATACCGGCTGCCAGGAGCGCATCGAGGGTTTTCAAAACGGCGGGTAACTCATCGCGCCGGGTTATCTGGCGAAATCGCTCCCGATCGAGTGTGTCCAGGCTTAAATTTACCGACTTAACGCCCAGAGCAGCCAGTGCCCCGACGTGCGGAGCGGTTAAAACACCGTTTGTTGTGAGGGAAATGTCATTCAGGCCGTCAATCTCAGCCAGCCGATGCAGGAAATCCATCAGACCTGCTCGCACGAAAGGTTCTCCACCTGTAATCCGCACTTTTTGAACCCCTAACTGAGCCAGCACCCGTACCAGCCGCTCCATTTCTTCGTAGGTCAGTACCTGATGCTTCGGTAAATACTTAATGCCTTCTTCGGGCATGCAGTAGAAGCACCGTAGATTGCAGCGGTCCGTTACGGCCAGCCGGACGTACGTGATGGGGCGATTGTGGTTGTCGTAAATCATGCGGTAGTCTACTAACACAAATCTACAGCTTTTGATTGCAGCGGGCAATCTCATTTCTGGTGGTACTTGTCGGATAGACAGAAGGATAAAGTAGGTTAACGATGCATTCAGGCGGAAAAAGTCTATAAAGGGCGTGCATTGGCATACTATTTGGTTGACGGTGACCAGAAGCACTTTCTCCCCACCGTTCTATTGATCAATGCGTTACGTTTATCTCTTTTGTTTATTGATATATGGTCCGATAAGCCTGGCACAGGACTGGACATTTTATGGGTTTTTTCCGGCCCTCTCTCAATCCGGGAATCTGAGTAAGAAGTTTCAGTACAACCTATATCTGTCATCGACAATAGACGCGTTTCACCAAACCGTTGAAAATAAGGAGTTTCCGGCCACTGCCCTTCAGTATTACCTACAGCCGAGTCTGCTGTACAGAATCCGGCCAAACATGCAGCTTGGCGTCGGTTATGCCTATGTGAAGCACAACCTGTTTGGGTTGCATGTCAATGAAAACAGGCTTTGGGCGCAAGTTGCTGTTACACACGATGTGTCCAGTCTGGGGCGGTTGAAAGTGTCGCATCGGCTGCGGTATGAAGAACGATACCCGCTCAACATGAAAACCAGCCAATGGTCCTATGCTACCTTGTTTCGGTATCAGCTGGGCGTCAATCTGCCGTTGTATGATCCCAAACGTCAGTCGAAGGGGTTCTACGCATCGGCCTCCAATGAAGCTTTTCTATGCCTGTCGGGCGCAAAAAACAGCCCTATCAGTGCCAGGAATGCTTTTTACGGGGAGAACTGGCTGTATGGAGGGATGGGTTACAACACCGGTCGATTTGGCAAGATTGAATTGGGCTACATGTACCAGTACTTAATCCGAAACCCGCAGCAGGACCATCGCTATTTACACCTGTTGCAGGCTACCTGGATCACTTCGTTTGACTTATCGGAGGTGGGCGTCTGGTTTTTTACCCCTCAAAATTGAGTAAAATTACAGGAAACCCGGTTGGTATGTCTTTTGTTAAAAAATTTTGTATTATTTTTGAGAAAACTTTAACTCACTATAGTTTTGAAAAAAGCGGTTTCCATTGGTCTCTTTGGCCTGTTCCTCTACCACACACTGGCTTATGTGCTGGTGTTTGTCGGTACGTGGTGGCAGGCAGAGCATGACTTATCGGAACGGCTTATGGTATACCGCTCGGTCGATAGCATGGTGGAGTTTCAGATTCCGCTGAAAGACAAACCCGATGCCAATGCCCTTACCCGCACGACCTCCGACGGGTTCAGCTATCATGGCCAGTATTATAGTGTCGTGAGCCTGGAAATTCAGGGGGATATCCTGCATATCACCGGCTTGCAGGCCGAGAGTCATTCGTTCTGGCAGAGTGATCTACTCTCGTTCATGAATGACCACGTTTCCGGCGCGTCGGATTCGCACAAAAAAGCCAGTAAGCTGCTTAAGTTTTTACTAAAAGAGTATTCGCCCAACCCGCGCGACATTTTCAATTTTTGCTCTCCTACCTGGCGTGAAGCGATTCGTATTCCGAATCTGTTATTCGTAACAGCGGCCCGCGCCCTCCCCGTTCATTCGCCCCCTCCCGAAGTCTGAGGTGAATTCCTGATCGTGTTTCTGGCTGCGCTTTCTGGCGTGAGCAGGCTGTAATGATGCGTTTCGATGCCCCTGAGGGCACCAGCGAAACATCGGCCATACCGCTAGCTGACCAGTTCCAGGCGCGATTGCGAGCCTATTTATTCCTGTCAATGAGTTCATGTCCGGCCTCAGCTTGTGCCCTGCACTGGCTGGATGCTGCGTTGTCTCCTGTCGACAGGGATCATACGTCAATTCATTTTCTCTCATTCAGACTTTGTTATCCATGAAATCGATTTATACAATCGTTCTGGCGTTCGCTTATATCGTTCTTTTTAATGCGTCTGCGTTGGCGCAGGGTTGTGTGGCCGTTCGCCACATGAGTTGTGCCGCTCCCGCGGGCTCGGCTGATTACTTCAAACAACGGAATGGTCACTGGCAGGTATCGGCGGGCTACCGGTTCTATCGCTCCTACAAGCATTTTGTTGGCGACGAGGAGCAAAAACAGCGCGTTGAACAAGGCACCAACGTCATCAACGTGTCGCATGCCATCGATCTGGGACTTACCTACCTGGTCAATCAGCGGTTATCATTCTCGGTCAATCTGCCCATTCAATATAACGACCGTTCGTCGCTTTATGAACATTATGGCAACACCATTGCCCAGAATCCTCAACAAAAACGGTTTGATACCCAGTCGCAGGGAATTGGTGATTTGCGCCTTTCGGGTAGCTACTGGCTTGTGAACCCAGTAAAGTTACCAAAAGCCAATTTAGCGGTGGGTCTGGGTGTAAAACTGCCGACGGGCAATTATGGCGTAACTGACGACTTCCACCGACTGACCAAGGAAGGCACAGATTATACGATCAACAAACCTGTTGATCAGTCGATTCAATTGGGCGATGGTGGCGTGGGGGTAAGTGTTGAGCTTCAGGGGTATATGTCGCTTACTAAAACGCTGACCGCCTACGCAAACGGCTTTTATCTGTTCAACCCACGCGAAACCAACAGCACCGTGCGCAACCCGGAAGCCACAACGATTGATCTGGTAACGGGCAATTTCTCCGTAGCCGATCAGTTTGCCGCTCGCCTTGGCTTAAGCCAATCCATCAAAGCGATTCCGGGTCTGGCCGTTATGTTGGGTGGCCGCGTAGAAGGCGTGCCCGCCATTGATGCGTTTGGCGGTAGTAGTGGATTCCGTCGTCCTGGTTATATCGTGTCGGTCGAGCCGGGCCTGTCGTACATGCGTCATAAAACGTCCATCGCGGCCACGGTGCCGGTGGCTGTTTACCGCAACCGCATCACCAGCTATGCCGACCGACTCGATCCGCTGGGCCTGAAACATGGCGATGCGGCCTTCGCCGATTACCTGGTTTCAATTAATGTATCGCGCTGGTTTTAATTCCCTGACGTTGCGGGTGGAACGGAGAGTCATTGAATTGAACAGTCTCTCTGTTCTGCCCGAAAATCTGCTTATGAAAAATAGGGAAAGAATACGGCTTTGGCTGTTTAGTTTAGCCGTCTGTCTGACGGGTAATCTAATAGCTCAGCCGTTCACCCAACGCCTGGCATATGGGCCATTAACGGACTCGTTACCCAGCCGAACACTGAATCAGGTAACGGTAAAAGGGTTTCGCCCAACGGTAGTTGAGTCGTTGCCTGCTGTGCATGGTACTTACCTAATGAGCGGAAAGCGCAACGAAGTCATCCGGTTGGCCGACATTGATGCCAACGTGGCAGATAAAAGCCCCCGTCAGCTGTTTGCGCGCATCCCTGGCGTGTTTGTTTATGACATGGACGGCACCGGGAATCAGATCAATATAGCCACTCGGGGACTCGATCCGCACCGGTCGTGGGAGAATAATATCCGGCAGAATGGCATCATTACCAACTCGGATATGTATGGCTATCCGGCCAGTCACTACTCGCCCCCTATGGAAAGCATTAACCGAATTGAGTTGGTCCGTGGTACAGCCTCACTACAATATGGGGCTCAGTTTGGCGGTATGCTCAATTACGTAACCAAGAGCGCCGATACCACACGCCAGTTTGGCTTCGAGACCGTAAACTCCGTTGGTTCATACGGGTTGCTGAGCACCTACAACGCTGTGGGTGGTCGCGTAGGCAAGTGGACCTATTATGCATACTACTATCGGCGCCACTCGAACGGGTACCGGGAAAATAGCCGCTCCGATGCCAATGCCCAGTTTGGCCGCCTACAGTATCAGGCCACTAAGCGGTTGGGGTTTACGGCCGAACTGGGTCGGTCAACGTACAATTACCAGATTCCGGGACCATTGACGGATGCGATGTTTGCCCAGGACCCGCGCCAGTCGACCCGGAGCCGGAATTATTTTAACCCGGACATCTATATCCCATCGCTGAAAACAGACTGGCAACTGTCGGATCGGACTCGGCTTCTGTGGACGGTATCGGCTGTTTTGGGGGCTCGTAACAGCGTTCAACTGGATGCTTTCGCTACCGTTCCCGATACCATCAGCCGGGCAACGGGCCAATATAAAGCCCGGCAGGTTGATATTGATAACTTCAACAGCTATACCTCCGAATGGCGGTTGCTGCATCAATATAAACTGGGTAACGTTGGCTCAGTCCTGGCGGTGGGTGTACAACTAATGAACAATGACCTGCACCGTCGTCAGCTTGGCGTGGGTACGACCGATACGGATTTTGATCTGTCGCTGACCAGTCCGTTTAGGCGCGATCTGCATTACCGAACCCGAAATGTTGCAGCCTTTGCCGAAAACCAGTTTCACCTGACGGATCGGCTGACGATTTCGCCAGGTATGCGGCTCGAAAGTGGTAAGACAGAGATGCGCGGTACGATTACCTATTACGCACCGGAAAACTTACCGACCGATATCAGTCATCATTTCCTATTGTTGGGCATCAATGGCGAGTACCGCGTCAATGAGTCTGTTAAGGTATATGGCGGCTGGTCACAGGCGTATCGTCCGGTTGTTTTTAAGGACATCATTCCAGCGTCCGTCTACGAGAGAATCGACAAGAACCTGAAAGATGCCTACGGCTACAACGCCGAAATGGGGATTGACGGTCGCTGGCAGACTTTGCATCTGAATGTTACGGTGTTCGACTTGCTCTACCGGAATCGGCTGGGCACGGTCCTGTTAACCAACACCGATGGAACAAATTACATTTTCCGAACCAACATTGGCGACAGTCGGAGCACAGGTGTAGAGGCACTCGTAGAAACCCAGCTTGTGCGAACGGAGCGAATTATGATTAGCGGATTTACATCAACGGCCTATAACAAAGCGCGTTACCTGAAGGGTCAGGTATCAGCTGGCGCTGAAAATCGGTCAGTAGTGGGTAATCAGGTGGAATCAGCTCCGGAATGGACCAGCCGCAACGGACTGACCGCCCGCTACGGAACCACTAGCCTGACATTGCAATACAGTTATGTCAGCCAGACGTTTTCCGATGCACTGAACACACCCGTTGCGTCGGCTAATGGAGCCGTTGGCCCGGTCTCTGCCTATAGCCTCTGGGATTTGAACGGGACCTGGCATAGCAAACGTGGCCTGACGATTCGCGGAAGTGTGAACAACCTCCTGAATCAGCAATATTTTACCAAACGCCCCACATTTTATCCAGGGCCGGGTGTCTGGCCATCGGATGGCCGCAGTGCCGTATTGACGGTTGGCCTCACTATTTAACATCCATCGTATCAGAAACTAAACAAACCTATGAAAACACATCTCAACTACCTGCTCATCGCTTTTCTGCTGGCACCGTTTATCACCAAAGCTCAGATGCCTCAGGATGCTATCTACATGAATAAAAACCAGGTTTGCGTGGCGGGTATGTACACGCACAGTTCATGGGATCATTATTGGGAAAATAGCCTCAAGCGGGAGAACCTGAATATTGGTACGCAAACTACCCAAAGCTTTATGCTGATGCCCGTTATCGGCATCAGCAAGCGCGTCAACGTTATCCTGAGCCTACCGTATGTCTGGACGAGCACGAGCGCAGGTAACCTCATGGGCCAGCATGGCATCCAGGACTTATCGGCCTGGCTAAAAGTAAAAGCTGTAAGCGTCGGTGGATTTTCGCTCAACGCAGTCGTCGGTGGCTCGATTCCGCTGGGCAATTACGTACCGAGTTTTCTACCCATGTCGATTGGGCTGCAATGCCGCACGTTTACGGGTCGATTGCTGGCCAACTACCGGGAACCTAAAACCGGTCTTTATCTGACAGCCCACGGCAGTTACGGCTGGCGGGGTAACACGAAAATCGATCAGGACGCGTATCAGGCCGACGACCGGGTGTATAACACCAACCAGGTACAGGTTCCCAATACGTATGATGCGGCCGTTCGGCTAGGGGTATTGCGGAAGGGCTGGCAAACGGAATTCTGGGCTGAGCGTACGGCCTGTCTCAGTGGTGACAATATTCGCCGGAACGATATGCCTTTTCCAACGAATAACATGCAGGCCACATCGGTGGGCTGGTATGCCAAAGTGCAGCCGCATAGCATCGGAGTTAACGCCCGCGTGGGGTATGTCGTCGACGGCCTGAACGTGGGCCAGAGCACCAGTTACATGGTGGGACTGTTGTATCAAATCAATTTTAAAAAATAGGGAAGTTACCGTAGCCTCATGAAAAAATATAGTCAATTACTCACAATCAGCTGCGTATTGATCGGGTTGTCAGCCGCTGTTATTTCCTGCGACAAAAGCATTTCCGAACCGCAACGAGTTGGCTACACACCGGCCAGCATAGATGATAAAGCAGGTACCTGGAAAACCTACGTGCTCACGGCACCCACCGACGTAACGGTGGCAACGCCTGCATCGGTAACGTCAGCCGCGTATCTGGCCGAAGTGGCAGATCTTAAATCGAAATCAGCCAGTTTGACGCAGGAACAACAGGAGGCCGTCGTGTATTGGGGAACCGGGGCGGTTTACCGCTGGAATGAAATTGCGCGGGAACTGGCAGCCCGCTATAACGTGCCGCCCGCATCGACAGCCGACGGGAAATACCCGGTGCCCGATGCCGCCAATCCACTCGCTGATCCTCGGTTTCCGTTTGCCAATCCGCCGTATACGGCCCGCGCTTTTGCTTATTTAAGTGTCGCCCAATATGATGCGCTGGTGGCTGCCTGGAATTATAAATACACCTTCAAGCGGTCGGCGCCTTCGAAAGTAGATGCCACCATTCGGGTTGCTCTGCCTACCTCTGCACTACCCGCGTACCCGTCCGAAGATGCCGTGGTGGCTGCTGCGTCTTACACGGTATTAAAGGCCATGTTTCCAGGCGAAGTACCGTATCTGGATGCGAAACTGGCCGAACACCGCAACAGCCGCCTATGGGCTGGTATGAATGTCATGAGTGACCTGAATGCCGGTGGCGATTTAGGAAACCAGGTAGCGGCCAAGGTGATGGCCCGTGCTAAAACGGATGGCATGAGCGCGGCCAACAACCAGGCCCTTACGGCGGGTATGATCGCCGATGCCAAAGCACGGGGGCTAAGTGAGGTGTGGGTGAGTCAGGAAACGCCCGCCCGCCCACCGATGCTGCCCAATTATGGGGCTGTACAGAACTGGAATTTCGATGCAGCTACGAAAGTTAAACTTCGCCCTGGCCCACCACCGGCCATTGGTAGCCCGGAGTTCACGGCGGCCCTGGACGAACTCAAAACGATCAATAAAGGACAAACCCGCGAACAAGCCCGCATTGCTAATTACTGGGCTGATGGAGCCGGGAGCTACACGCCCCCCGGTCACTGGATGCGGACCGCAGCCAATGCAGCGAATGATGCGAAATACTCGGAGGTACGCATGGCCCGAACGCTGGCGCTGGTTAGCACCGCGCTGATGGATGCGGGGGTTTGCTGCTGGGATACAAAGTCGTTTTACTATTATCCCCGGCCTCAGCAGTTTGGTATGAAAACATCGGTGGGGCTGCCTAATTTTCCGTCCTATACATCAGGACACTCAACCTTTTCGGCGGCAGCAGCCGTCGTACTGGGCAGCATCTTCCCCGATCAGGCCGACGATTTCTGGGCAAAAGCGCAGGAAGCTTCGGATTCGCGTGTGTACGGCTTGATTCACTACCGGTTCGACTGCTCGGCAGGACTTGCCTGCGGGAAAAATATTGGCGCCTATGCCGTAGCACGAGGCAAAGCCGATGGCTCGGGCTTATAATCGAATAATTACGTTTTTATCATAGGTTAGGTTGATAGTCCCCAGTCATTCTATGGCTGGGGTACTTTTTTTTACTTCGGCAAGAAAATCGAAGAAATCCGGCGTTCGGTTAACCACTAACGAGGAAAACGGTCGTTCATAGGATATGCTCCTCCTGAACGACTACTTTTGTTCAACCTAAAATGGATTTATGCGATTAATAACCGTTACTGCCAGTGTGCTGGTACTGCTGAACCTCGCTTCGAAAACCCAGGCGCAGGGGTTAATAGACGGATTTATGCGTGGCCAACGAAAGGCCAGTCTAGCCCTAATCGGTTCCCAGTCGACCTTCGACACGTATTATGTCAATAAAACCGAAACAAAAAATCCGAACCTTGGCACTGTAACCACCCAGGCCCTCACCCTCGTTGGCACCTATGGGCTCGGCTACGACCTCGACCTGATCGTGGCGGTTCCTTACGTTCGTACACAGGCCAGTGCTGGCTATTCGCCCAAACAGGAAGGCTTTCAGGATGCCTCCGCTACGCTACGCTGGGAAGCCTTCGACTACAAATTTGGCAAGACCAAACTCTCCTGGCTATTCGCCGTAGGGTACTCGGTGCCGGTCGAAAACTATGTAAACGATGCGCTGGTTGCCATTGGCCGGGGGTCACGTAATCTCGATGGGCGCACCATGCTGCATTTTAAGGCGCGGTCGTTTTTTATAACGGGTCAGTACGGTTACATCCGAAATGGGCAGGTAACGCTCGATCATACCGTCAATTATTACGACCCTAGTCAGCTTAACCCAAACAGTGGTTCCGTCGTCAACGTACCCGACGTGACCGAGATCATCGTGCGCGGAGGAATCGTATCGAAGGTGTTTAACATCGATGTTTGGGGGCAGCAGCAAACGCCCCACAACCGGGGTACGGATATCGGTCCTGGTGTTCCCTTTCCGACGAATGCCGTTGGTTTCACCAGGGTAGGGGCAACCGCCTACGTGCGCCTGCTCAAGCAATTTGGGCTACTGGCAGGCTACAGCGCTACACTGGATGGGCGTAATATTGGCAAAACAACACAGGTCAATGGCGGCATTGTTATTGGCCACTGGACCGCTAACAATTAGGCTTCCGCAATTTTTGACTGTTTTCCGGCCTGGGGTGTAGCTCCAGACGAACGTTCTACAACTATGAAACTTATATTTTCGTCTATACTGCTGAGTACGTTGCTGATCTGGGTAACGGGCTGTAAAGAACCAACCATCGATGAAGGTATTTTGCCCTTTACCGCGCCGGGCTCCCCAGATGCCGACGGCGGAACGTGGCGCACGATTGTGTTGAAATCGGCCGCCGACATTACCGTCCCCCAACCTACAGCCATTACGTCTGATGCGTATCAGAAAGAGCTGAGCGATGTGAAAAACGGGCTGCTGAGCGCTGGTCCGGAACAGAATACGGCGGTCAACTACTGGGCAGCCGGGGGCGTTTTGCGCTGGAATCAGATTGCCCGGCAACTGGTAGCCAAATACAATACCCCGCCCGGTTATGACAATGCAACGGGGCAGGTTGTCACCTCTGATGCAGCTAACCAGTATGCCGGGTCGCCGTATGCGGCTCGGGTATATGCCCTGTTGAGCGTTGCGCAATACGACGCGCTGGTTGTTGCCTGGCGAGCCAAATACCAGTATAATCGACCCTCTCTGGAAAGCCAGGGCGTTATCACGAGGATTCCGGTGGTGGATGTGCCCTCGTATCCGTCGGAGGACGCGGCCATTGCCGAAGCGTCGTGTCAGGTGCTGACGTATTTATTCCCGAGTGAAGTGGCTTTTCTGAAGGCCAAAGCGGCAGAGCACAAGCAAAGCCGGGTTTGGGCAGGAACCAACGTGCCCAGCGATGTAAAAGCTGGCGAAGAACTGGCGGCTGCCGTGACCGCCAAAGTCATTGATCGGGCCAAAACGGACCGTTTCAGTCCATCGATCGACGCAACGAACAGTTGGCAGGCAAAGCTCGCATCGGCTCCTTACGATCAAAAGTGGCGTAGTCTGGAGTTGCCTGCCCGCTCGCCCGTTCTGCCCCTGGCGGGTAAGGTGAAAACCTGGTTCGATTCGACGGCTATTTTTCAGGCCATTCCGGCTGCGCCCCCCGCTACCAGTTCGGCTGACTTTCAGAAAGCGCTCAGCGAAGTGCGCGATATAGCCACTATGCGCACACGCGATCAATGGCGTATTGCTAACTACTGGGATAACGGGACCAATACCTACTCGCAATCGGGTCAATGGAATTTTCTGGTTGAAGACCTCACCCGGCAGAACAGCCAGAATGAGCTTCGGACCGCCCGTACGTACGCACTCATGAACCGGGCCATACAGGATGCCACAACGGCGGCCTGGTATACAAAATACACCTACTTTACGCCACGCCCTTCGCAGGTTGATGCGAGCATTAAAACGGCAACCGTCATTCCGAACAGCCCCGGCTATGTATCTGATCAGGCAGCGGTTTCGGCGGCTGCTACCACCGTGCTGGCTTACCTGTTTCCAGATGAGTCGACGAACCTGGCTGCGCAGGCTGCTGAAGCGGCCATGGCGGAATTGTATGGTGGAACGAGCTTTCGGTTCGATACCGAAGCGGGCGCAAAGCTGGGTGCGTTTATCGGGCAAACGGCCGTTGCTGGGGCCAAGGCTGACGGGGCAAAGTAGGCACAATCCAGCGGCTTAAGAAAACGACGAATGAGCCCAGTTCTGACCATTTGCGCGCTTACGCATGACCCGTGTAGCTGTTGGTAGAATGTCAGCCTTGTTAATCAAGGAGCTTACCGGGTAAATGCGTATATTTGTTAAACAGCAAAATTTGTCAACATGACTGATTCGATCGTCGAACTGCTTCGGCAAAAGAAAAAACAAGTTTTAACCACCTGGATGCGCGTTCAATTGGCCGATGATAGTCTTCGAGAGGATTTAATGCCAAATGATGAGCTTCGGAACCAGTCAAGTGAGCTTCTAAATACCCTCTTCGCCGTCCTGACCGATGCTAACCTTTCAAATATAGATGCGCCCGATCTCGAACCACTGATAAGCATGCTGTCGGGAATCTCGATGTCCCGGGCCCGGCAGGGCTATACGCCCCGCGAGACAGCCGTATATATCTTTAGCTTAAAGGATGCTCTACTGGAAACGTTACAGGCGGAGCTAACGAATGATTCGCAACGCCTTTACCTGGAAAGCCTGAAAATCAGTAAGTTTTTAGACAGCCTCGGTATTGTCACGTTTGAAACATTCATTCAGGGACGTGAGGATATCATTCTGCGCCAGACCGATGAGATGGCCAGTATATTAACACCCGTCGTGAAAGTATGGGATGGTATTCTGGCCATGCCCATTATTGGTACGCTGGATAGTTCCCGCACGCTGCTTGTCATGGAAAACCTCCTACAGGAGATTGTCAATACCGGCAGTGATATTGCTATTCTGGATATTTCGGGCGTGCCCATGGTCGACTCGATGGTGGCCCAGCACTTGATAAAAACCGTCAATGCCACCCGATTAATGGGTGCTGAGTGTATCATTAGCGGCATCAGACCCGAAATTGCCCAGACAATCGTGCACTTGGGTATCGACCTGTCGAACGTAGTGACCAAGGCTACGCTGGCCAGTGCGCTCAAATATGCTTTTCGAGTGTTGCGCCTGGAAGTAAAAAAAGCACCGTCGGGCGCAAGATCATCTGAAGAAACTAGCCTATTTTAATCCGTATCAGCAATGGAACGAATTCCTATTCTAAAAATGGGCCGGTTTCTGCTGGTAACGATTCAGGTTGATCTCTATGATCGGCTGGCGCTCGACCTGGAAGCCAATATTATCGGAGCCATCACAAAAAACAACGCCAGTGGAGTTCTGATTGATATTTCGGCTGTGTCTATTGTCGATTCGTTTATGGGTCGTATTCTGAGCAACATTGCCAGCATGGCCCGTGTGCTGGATGCCGAAACAGTAGTAGTGGGCATGCAACCTGCCGTTGCGATCACCTTAGTAGAGCTTGGTTTACCGTTAAAAGGCGTTTACACAGCGTTAAACGTGGAGAAAGGTATGGAACTTCTGCGGAGTAAGACCTTATCCGACGATGCCGAATCCGACGATTAAGGTTACGGCTACCGAAACAATGGCAATAGGAGTTGAACGGGATGTAATCCATCTCACGGCCTATGTTCGTATGCAGGCGGTGCTGATAGGTATGTCGGTACTAAATCAAACCAAGTTAATCACCGCTGCCAGCGAGTTGGCCCGCAATATGCTTAATTACGCGAATGGGGGCAATGTAACAATCGACCTGATGCATCGGGATAAACAAACAGGCATACGGTTAATTTTTGCGGATAAAGGTCCCGGCATTGCCGACATAGAACTAGCCATGCAGGACGAATATTCCACCGGTTCGGGAATGGGTTTAGGACTACCCGGTGCCCGGCGTCTGGTGAGTGAATTTTCTATTGAGAGTACGGTTGGGCAGGGAACAACCGTAACAATTATTAAATGGACGAATGGATAATACGCCCCACCGCTCTTTTATCATACCTGATCGTAGCTACGGGGCAACCATTAAACGAGATGTACGGTTAATGGCGAGCGGGCTTCGGTTCAACGAAAAAAAAATGGGAGAGCTCGATATTATCCTTGCCGAGCTGCTCTCCAATCTAGTTAAATATGCTACCAACGGGGAATTGCTGGTCAAGGCCATACCCAATTCCATTAATGCCAGCCTTGAATTAATTAGTGTCGATAGTGGCCCCGGCATGCTTGAGGCAAACCGGATGCTGATTGACGGCGTATCTACAGGCGGATCATTAGGGCAAGGGTTGGGTGCTATCAAGCGGCTGGCCAGTGAGTTTCAACTCTATTCACAACCGGAGCGCGGAACGGTTGTGCTGGTCCGGATGTATGAAAAAGCGCATCAGCCGGCTAACCCGCCCCTTCGGGCGGAGGTTCGCTGTATCTGCGTACCAAAAGATGGTGAAACAGTTTGTGGGGATGCCTGTTACAGTAAACAGACAAGTTCATCGCTAACGGTATTTCTGGGGGATGGCTTAGGGCATGGTTTGTTGGCTCAGCGCGCCGTTGAACAGGCAATTCGAACCCTGAGGCAGGACCTGGACCCTAGTCCCAATACCTTAGTCGGGGCTATTCATGAGGCTTCTATGGGAACCAGGGGCCTGGTAGGAACGTGCGCTGTGTTTGATTTTACTAGTCGAAAGTGGAAATTTTG